>JAEUOS010000009.1 GCA_016790695.1 Burkholderiales bacterium | reverse complement strand
CAGCCGCCGCCGACCGTGCCCGAGCCGAGGATTTCTCCCGGGTAGATCGTCTCCTCGAGCGAGGCGAAGGCGACGATGTCGGCGAAGCTGTGCTTCATCGTGCCGCTGTTGCCGCGCGACCACGTCTCCCCGTTGATGCGCGCCGTCATGTCGAGGTCCTGCGGGTCGCCGACCTCGTCCGCGGTGGTGATCCACGGGCCGAAGGCGTTGCCGGTGTCGAAATCCTTGCCCTTGGCCGGGCCCAGCGTGCCCTGCATCTCGATGTACTGCTCATCGCGCGCGGAAAAGTCGTTGAAGACGGTGTAACCGAAGACGTGCTCGAGCGCGGCGGCCCGGGACAGGTTCTTGCCCCCGCGTCCGATGACCAGGCCGATCTCGAGCTCGTAGTCGATGATGCGCGAGTACGCGGGCCAGTGCACCACGGCATCGTGGCCGACCACGCTGAAGGGGTTGCCCTTGTAGTACACCGGGCGCTCGTACCAGACCCGGGCGATCTCGACCTTCGCGGGGTCGAGGCGCTCGGTGCCGAGGCCGAAGAGGTGGCGGTTGGCGCGCGACTGGCGCACGTGCAGTTCGAAGCACAGGAAATCGCGGATGCGCGGCGGCCGCGGAATCGGCGCCAGCAGCCGGACGCCCTGCAACGCCAGCGGCGTGCCGGTCTTGAGCTTCGCGAGTGCCGTGGGACCGGCCTCGATCAGCGACAGCATGTCGGGGTGGTTCGTAACCGGCGCGATGCGGTCGCCCTCGACGACGCCGACCCGGGCGTCGCTGCCGGACACGAACGTGGCGAGCTTCAATGCTCCCCCGCGTGGCCGAAGTGCCTGTTCCCCATCAGCTCCAGCATGCGCAGGATGTCCGGGGTCTCGTTCGGCGGCGTGGCGCCGAACTCGCGGTAGCAGGCGTAGACGTTGATGTACATGCGCTCGCTCTCGGCGAAATGCAGCCACGGATCGAGCGAGATCGCATCGGCCGCCTGGATGAAATCCATGCCCTTGTCGAAGCACTTCCGCGCCTCGGCGCGGACGTACTCGAGGTAGCTCCTGAACTCGCGGATGCCCGCCTTGTCGGTCAGGGCGCCGTGGCCGGGCACCACGACGTCGAGGTCCCAGGAGAGCATCAGGTCGCAGGCCTTGATCCAGTTGGCGACCGGTCCCGCCCAGATCGCGGGGTGCGCGCTGTTGAACAGCATGTCGCCGGTGTAGACCACCCGGTCCTGCGGCACGTGGACGATCACGTCGCCGCGCGTGTGCGCCGGCCCGACCTCGATCAGGTGCACGTCCTTGGCGCCGACCTTGAGATGCATTTCGCCGGAGAAGGTCTCGGTCGGCAGCTCGAGGCGGATGCCCTGGAAGTCGAAGTGCCGGCCCATCACTTCGTACCAGAACCGGCCGGCCACGCCCATGGACTGCCATTCCTTCTGCCAGGTGGCGTACTGCGCCGGCGGCCGCAGCGGCATGTCCTCGGCCGCCGCGCGCGAGGCGATGATGCGGTGCCCCTGCAGCAGCTGGTTGCCGAAAAAGTGGTCGCCGTTGGCGTGCGTGTTGACGAGCGCGCCGATCGTGGCCGCCGCGGGCACCGCCTTCTTCATCGCGTCGAGCATCTCGCCGGTGAGCTTCACGTCGAAGAGCGTGTCGACGAGCAGCGTCTGGCCGCCGTCCGCGACCAGGCCGGCGTTGGACCAGCCCCAGCTGCCGTCGGGCATCAGCCAGGCGTAGTGGCCGTTGCCGAGGTCGTGCAGGCCCTTGGTGTATCGCCAGTCTTTCATCTCTAGTCCGCCTTGATGCCGGCGTCGCGGATCACCCTGCCCCACTTTTCGTGGTCCTTCTGCACGATCGCGGCGAACTCGGCGGGCGTGTTGCCGATGGTCTCGAGGCCGATGTCGGCGAGCTTCCTCCTCACCTCCGCGGTGCCGAGCACGCGGGCGAAGTCGGCGGCGACGCGGTCGACGATCGCCTGCGGCGTGCCCGCCGGCGCGAACAGGCCGTGCCAGGCGTCGCCGACGAAGCCGGGCACCACCTCGGCGATCGCCGGCACGTCGGGCAGCGAGTCGAGGCGCCGCGCGAGCGAGACGCCGAGGCCCCTTGCCTTGCCACCCTTCGCGGCGGGCACCCCGGTGGTGTAGGGCGTCATGGTCAGGTCGGTCTCGCCGGAGTAGACCGATTGCAGGGCCGGCGTGGTCATGGGGATGTGCAGCATCTTCGTTCCGGTCATGCCCAGGAACAGCTCCATCACGATGTGCGTGCCGACGCCGACCCCGGCGGAGCTGTAGGTCAGCTTGCCCGGCTGCGCCTTGGCCAGGGCGATCAGGTCCGGCAGCGTCGCGGCCGGCAGGCCGTTGCGCGCGACCAGCACGTAGCCGAGGTTGACGACCAGGGAGACCGGGACGAAGGCCTTGAGCGGGTCGAACGGCATCTTCGCGAACAGGTGCGGGTTGGCGCAGATCACCGAGTTCACCGTGTACAGCAGGGTGTAGCCGTCGGCCGGCGCGGTGGCGACGGCCTGCGCGCCGATGTTGCCCGAGGCGCCGGTGCGGTTCTCGATCACGATCTGCTGGCCCCACATCTGCGATACGGCAGGCGTCGCGATGCGCATCACCACGTCGGGCGAGGTCCCCGCCGGGAACGGGATGATGAGGCGTACCGGGCGATTCGGCCAGGCGGCCTGGGCCTGCACGGCGCATGCGGCAAGCGCCAGGAACATTCCGAACAACGGACGCAGCGTGATCGCACGTAGCATGATCGTTCCTCCGTCAGGTCGACTGTACCGGAACTTGCCCCGGTGAACAACCGCGCGGTTGGCCGGAAGCTCCGGCTGTCCGCGCCCCCGATCCGGTCACATGGCGTCGAATTGGCACAGGACGTGGCGGATTGATCCGCTGTGTGTGTCCGCCCCGGCCCGTCCGCAGATGGTCATCCCGCCCGCGACTTCGGCGCATGTGTCATGCCTTCGCCGGATCCCGCACCATCCGGTCTGGCTTGCACCAGCACATCGTCGGCAGGCTGTCGCAACCGGCTCGGACTCGACCGGATCGACGGTGTCCCGGCGCCGGTTCGCATGACGCCCCTCGAGAGACTGTCAAGACTCATGCGAGAACAGCCGGCGGCGCGAATGGCGCCGACCCAGTCGCATATGCCCTCCGCCCATCGTCCGGCAGCTGACGATGCGGATCGTCCATGGGAGGTACGATATGACCTGTCAACCCGCGCTCCGCGCATCAAATTGAAGCAGTTCACACCTTGCAGAAAGCGCCGGCCGTACCGGCGACCGCGCCAGCGCAGTGCGCCATGAAGCGAATCGGCAAGCCCCGCGGGGGCTGATCGCGGCGCCTGCACCTGGACGGCGACCGAGCGCTCCCGCAGAGGCAGGCACAATCCGCGCACCAGCATGAGCAAATCCGTCAAGTTCGCCGGCGCCCCGGCCGATGCACTGCTCGCCGAAGCGCACCGGCTGCGCCACTTCGTCGTCCTCGTCGAGGAAGGCCATTACGGCAACGCGGCCGCGCGGCTGGGCATCGACCAGCCTGCCCTGAGCCGCTCCATCGTGCGCCTGGAACAGGCCGTCGGCGCGCAGCTGCTGGTGCGCTCGGCGCGATCGATCACCCTAACGCCGGCGGGCGAGATCTTCGAGAAGGAGGCGCGGGCGCTGATCGCGCAGGCGCAACTGTCCAGCAGCGTCGTGCGGCGGGTGCAGGACGGCGAGATCGGCAACCTGCGCCTGGGGTTCACGCCCGTGGCCATGTTCTGGGCCCTGCCCGATGCGGTGCGGCAGCTGCGCGACAAGTACCCGGGCATCCGGATCGTGATGCAGGAGGCGCAAAGCTACGAGCACGTCGACCGGTTGCGCGAAGGCAGCATCGACGTCGCCTTCGTCAACGGCGACGTGTTGAAGCCGGGTGAATTCAAGACGCTCCTGCTGGAACGGGCACGCGTGCTGGCGGCAGTTCCTGCGAACTGGCCGATCGCGCGCGCCAAGCGCCTGCGCCTGATCGACCTGGCGGACCAGCCGTTCATCATCGTGCCGAGGGAAACCAGCCCGAACACCCACCAGGGAACGCTGGCGGCCTGCCGGGCCGCAGGCTTCGTGCCCACCATCGTGCCCGGCAACAACACCGAGGTGCTGAGCCGGCTCGGCATGGTGGCCGGCGGCTTCGGCGTGATGCTCACCTCCGAGTACACGCGCGCCATGCCGGTCGACGGGGTGGTCTACATACCGATCACCGACCTGCCCGACTACCTGCACTGGCAACTGGTGATGGCCTGGGACGCGCGCGCCGAAACCACGGCGGTCAGGGCCCTGGCCGCCATCTGCGCCGCCATTCCAAAGAGCCGGGTCCGGCGTGCCGCGTGGCGCGGCAGGCGCCCGGCACTTCCCGGCTGATCGGCAGGGTCAGGCGTCGCGCAGGAAGATCACCGTGTCGACCGCGGTGGGGGCGCGCGCGGCGTCATGCACGATGACCGGGTTGACGTCGATGGCTTCGATGTCATCGCCGAGGTCGCGCACCAGGCGCGCGAAGCGCCGCACCGTGGGCGCCAGCGCGTCGGCGTCCACCCGCGGCCGGCCGCCCGAGCCGTCGAGCAGCGACTGGTGCGCGAGCCGCGCCAGCATGTCGTGCACGTCCAGGTCGCCGCCGGCCAGGCGCACCTGGACGTCGTCCCAGGCCTCGGTCAGCACGCCGCCGATGCCCAGCGTCACGACCATGCCGAAGGTCGCGTCGCGCCTGGCGCCCAGCAGCAGTTCGACCCCGGCCTGCACCTGCTCCTGCAAGACGACGTCGGCGTCCGCGAGGCCGAGCCGGCGGGCCGTCGCCAGAAGATCCTCCACGGCCGCGCACGCCGACTCGATGCTCGTCAGTCCCAGGCGCACGCCGCCGGCCCTGGCCTTGTGCACCAGGGCGTCGGAGCGCAGCTTGGCCACCACCGGCAGGCGCAGCCCCTCGAGCGCACGCCGCGCCGCGGCCGCCGAATCGACCACCCGTTCGCTGACCACGTCGATGCCGTAGGCGCGCAGCACCTGCTTGCCGCCGACTTCGTCGACCACCTTGCGGCCGCCCGCGCGGGCCGCGGCGAGCAGCGCGCGCGCGGCCGCGGTGTCCGGCTCGACGTCGTCCGGCGCCACGGGCCGGATCGCGTCGCCGCGCAACCCGGGCACGACGGCCTGCACCAGGCGCTCCGCATCGGGGAAGCACGGCACGTCACGGCCATTGAGGAAGCGCATGGCCGCATCGCCGCCGCCGAACCAGATCACGAACAAGGGCTTGTCCAGGCCGCGCGCCTCGTCGGCCAGCACCTCGGCGATCTCCATCTGCCGGCGCTCGAACGAACCCACCGCGACGATCGTGACGTCGCTGTCCGGGTTGCGGTCGAACAACTGCAGCATCGCGCGCAGGCGGTCGAGGTGGTGGAACGGCCCGCCGCTGACATCGAGCGGGTTGTGCACGCCGAGAAAGGCCGGCAGCAGCGGCTCGAGCCCCGCCATCACGTTCGCGTCGAACGCGGCCAGGCGCATGCCGGCCTTCTCGAGTGCGTCGGTCAGCATGATGCCGATGCCGCCCGACATGGAGAGGATGGACACCGCGCGGCCGTACGGGCGCGGGTACGCGGCGAGCACGCGCCCCAGATCGAGCAGATGGGTGTAGCCGCGCGCGCGCGCCACGCCGAGTTCCCGCAGCACGCCGTCGTAGACGCGGTCCTCGCCGGCCAGGCTGGCGGTGTGCGCCGCGGCGGCCCGGGCACCCGCCGCCGTGACGCCGCTCTTGAGCAGCACGATGCGCTTGCCCAGCCGCCGGGCCTTGCGCGCCGCCTCGATGAACCGCTGCGGGCGGCGCAGACCCTCGACGTAGCACAGCACGGTGTCGAAGCGCGGCGAATCGAGCAGGGCATCGACGACCGACTCGAGCGTGACGCCGATCTCGTTGCCCGAGTTGTACAGGCGTCCGACCGCCAGCCCGGAGCGCTGGCCGTCGTAGTACATCGCGGCGCCGACCGCGCCGCTTTGCGACACGATCGCGACCGGCCCGTCGCGCAGCGCGAGGCCCTTCTGGTCGAGCACCGGCGAGAAGGTCGCGGCGAACCCGTTGCCGCTGTCGATGATGCCGTTGGTGTTCGGCCCCACCAGCCGGATGCCGCCCTCCCGCGCGATGCGGGCGATCTTCTCCTGCAGCGCCGCGCCCTCCGCGCCGGTCTCGGCGAAGCCGGAATTGCCGAACAGCGCGGCGGGAATCCCCAGCGCCGCGCATTGTTCGAGCACGCCGACCGACGCTGCCGCAGAGACGAGCACGACCGCGATGTCCACGCGCTCGGGCAGTTCGGTCAGCGACTTGTAGGCCGGGCGCCCCTGCACCTCGGCGCGGTTCGGGTTGACCGGATACACGCGCCCGGCATAGCCGTAATTGAGCAGGTACTGCAGCAGCCGTCCGCCGGGCAGCCGGATGTCGTCGGACGCGCCGACCACGGCCACCGCGCGCGGCGCATACAGGCGTTCGAGCCAGCCGTCCGGCAACCCGGCGTCCGCATCGTCGATCGACATCACGCCTCCAGGTCGCCCGCCTCGAACCGGCGGATCGCGTCCTTCAATCCGTGCGCGCCGATCGCGGCGCGCAGCTTCTGCACCGCCGGCGACTGGTGCAGCACCGCGTCGGTCTGCGCCCCCATCAGCGCGCCGGCGCGCAGGCCGGCCAGTTCGACCATGCGGTTGATCGCCTGCTTGCGCAGGCGCGCCACGTCCACCGGCATGCGCGCCATGCGGGCCGCCACGTCGAGCGCCTCGTCCATCAGGCGCCCGGGCTCCACCGCATAGTTGGCCCATCCCCAGTCCGCCGCCGTCTGGCCGCTGATGGTGTGGCCGGGTATCAGCGCCATCTGCTTGGCCCGCTTCGGCCCGACCAGGTGCACCCAGAGCGGTTCGACGAAGCCGCCGCCGAGCGGCATGGTCGAATAGCCGATGCGCGCATCGCTGGCGACGATGGTCAGGTCGGCCAGGGTGCACAGGACGGTGGCGGCGGCCATGCAATGGCCGTGCACGGCGGCCACCACCGGCTTGGGACAGTCCCAGACCTCCAGAAACCGCAGCAGGCGCGCCTCCAGGCCGATCGCATCGCTGGCCGCATCGGGCGCCATGCCGAAGCCGCCACCGCCGCGCTCCACGTCGAAGCCGGCGCAGAACGCGGCACCGCGCCCGGCCAGCACCACCACCCGCGTGGCGTCGTCATCGGCAAAGCCGCGCAGCACCAGGGAGATCTCCTCCAGCATGACGCGGCTGATCGCATTGCGCCGGTCGGGGCGGTTGAGCCACACGAGTGCGACCCGGTCGCGCCGCTCGACTTGCAGTGTCTCAAGCATGGGTCGGAAACAGGGAGGCCCGGAGGGAAAGGCGGGCCGTCTTGCAAAGCGAACATCGTAGCATGTATGATCGGACATCCAAGCAACGCTCCCTCCATGTCCATGCAAGCCCAGCCCGGCGCGTCCCGGTTGATCGAGGTCGCCGGCACGCAGGTCGACCTGTGGGAAGGCGGTTCCGGCCGCCCCGTGCTGCTGCTGCACCCCGGCGACGGCTTCGATGCCGGCGCCGCGTACGTCGCGGAACTCGCCGCGCGCCATCGCGTGATCGCGCCGTCGTGCCCCGGCTTCGGCCGCTCCGGCAACCCGCCCGCGTACATGCGGTCCGTCGACGACCTTTCGTACTTCTACCTCGACCTGCTCGACGCGCTGGATCTCAGGGGCCTGGTCGTGATCGGGTTTTCGTTCGGCGGCTGGCTCGCCGCCGAGATCGCGGTGAAGAGCACCGCGCGCATGGCCGCGCTGTGCCTGGTCGACACCGTCGGCGCCAAGTTCAGCGACCCGATGACGCGCGACATCACCGACCTGTTCTCCGTGCCGCTCTACCAGCACCCGCAGTGGCTCTACCACGACGAGACGCTGCGCCATCCCGCCTACAAGGACCTGCCGGACGAGGCGGCCGCGATCCTGGCGCGCAACCACCAGACCTTCGGCCTGTTCGGCTGGGCGCCCACGCTCCACAGCCGCCACCTGCACCACCGCCTGCACCGCATCGGCATCCCGACGCACATCGTCTGGGGCGCGCAGGACCGGGTCGTGGCCGTCGACTACGGCCGCACGTGGCAGCAGTCGATCGCGGGCGCCGGGATGACGGTGATCGACAACGCCGGACACTATCCCCACGTCGAACAGCCGGGCGCGTTCATCGCGGCGCTCGAGCGGTTCGTCGGCACCGTCGCGGCGCGCTGACCGCGCCCGCTGGAGAGATCATGCAAAGCTGGTATTTCTCGGAGCAGTCGTACGCCCCCGCGTGGGACGACCCGCAGCGGCCCAAGGTCACGCCGCCGGGCGACCTCGTCGATCCGGAGATCGCGCACCGCCTGCTGCGCGAGTACATCGCCGAGTGCAAGCTCGCCGACGAGCTGGGCATGAACATCATGACCAACGAGCACCATGCGACCGTCACCTGCATGAGCGTCTCCGCCCTGATGACGCTCGCCGTGCTGGCCACGCACACGCGGCGCGCGCGTCTGCTCGCGCTGGGCGTGCCGATCATGAACCGCATGGATCCGTACCGCGTCGCCGAGGAGGCCGCCTATGTCGACGTGCTGTCGCGCGGCCGGCTGGAACTGGGGCTGATCAAGGGCTCCACCTTCGAGCTCTACATGTCCAACGCCAACCCGGTGACCGCGAACGCCCGCTACTGGGAGGCGCACGACCTGATCGTGACCGCGCTGTCCAAACGGGACGGTCCGATCAGCTACGAGAGCGACAACTACAACTACCGCTACCTGAACGTCATCCCGCCCAGCTACCAGCGCCCGACGCCGCCGATCTGGATGACGACCCTGGCGCCGCAGACGGCGCGCGAGGCGGCGCAGCGCGGATACGTGATCGCGATCACCGCCGTCGCGCGTGCCGCGCGCGCCTGCTTCCCGGCCTACCGCGAGGAGTACCAGCGCGTGCACGGCCGGCCGGCGCCGCTGGACCGGCTGTGCTACCTCGGCCAGGTGGTGGTGGCGCGCGACGAGAAGACCGCCCACGAACGCGCGCGCAAGCTGCTGCGCTTCAACGAGGTCTCCGAGCGGATCGACCCGCGCTTCATCAACCCGCCGGGCATGATGCCGCCCGCGGAGAACGCGCGCCTGCTGAAGTCCGGCACCACGACCACCCACCGCAACCGGACACTGCCCGACGGCACGCCGATGTCGGATCCGCCGACGCCGCGCGAGCAGATCATCAACCACGTACTGTTCGCCGGCACCCCCGACCAGGTCTACGGACAGATCAAGACCTTCTACGATTCGGTCGGCGGGTTCGGCAACCTGCTGGTGCAGCTGGGCGGCCCGATGACCCACGACGAGATCTGCGACAGCCTGCGCCTCTACGCGAACGACGTCATGCCGCGGCTGCAGGCGCTGACCCGGGCGCAAGAGCCCGTCGCTGCCTGAACCCGCACGCCGATCGAGGAGACATCTGGTGAAGAGCATCCGCGCAGCCCTTGCCGCCGCCCTCCTTTCCGGGCTCTGCCTGTTCGCCGGGTCCGCTGCGGCGCAGTACCCGGACCGCCTCGTCCGCATCGTCGTGCCCTACGCGCCCGGCGGCTCGACCGACATCGCGGCGCGCCTGGTCGTCGAGGGCCTGGGCAGGGCCCTCGGCACGTCGGTCATCGTGCAGAACCAGCCCGGGGCCAGCGGCAACATCGGCGCGGCGGCCGTCGCACGCTCCGCACCCGACGGCTACACGCTGCTGCTCGTCGGCAGCGGCATCGCCTCGGCGCCGAGCATGAAGGAGGTGACGTACGACCTGCGCCGCGACCTCGCCCCGATCAGTCGGGTGGTCGGCAGCCAGTTCTCGATCCTGGTCAACCCCGCGCTGAACGTCCACACCCTGCAGGAGTTCCTCGCCTACGCGAAAGCCAATGCGGCCACGATGAGCATGGCCTGCCCCGGCACCCTGACGGCGGCGCATTTCGCATTGGAGAAGTTCCGCCAGGCCGCCGGGCTCGAGTTCCAGACCATCCAGTACAACGGCAACGCACCCGCTGCGCTCGCCATGATGTCCGGGCAGCCGCCCGCGGGCATCGATGCGGCGTTCTCCGCGAAGAGCGCCGTCGCGTCCGGCAAGCTGCGCGCGCTGGCGGTGACCGGCACCCGGCGCTCGTCGTCCCTCCCCGGCGTCCCGACGGTCGCGGAGTCGGGCATTCCCGGCTTCGAGGCCGGGTTCTCGCTCGTGCTGTTCGCGCCCGGCGCGACCCCCAGGCCGATCGTCGAGCGCATCCACCAGGCGCTGGTGGCCACCCTCAAGGACCCGGCCATGGTGCAGAAGCTCGAGGCGCAGGGCTACGAGATCATCGGCAACAGCCCTGCCGAGTTCGCGCGCGAACTCGAGTCCGACATCAAGGCGAACGAAGCCTTCATCGGCGGCCTGCGCAGGGCCGGCGTGGTCCAGTGACCGCCGTGCCGGGCACGCAGCAGCCCCTGACGGACCTCGAGGACTTCCGCCGCGAGGTGCGCGCGTTCCTGGCGGCCAACCTCAGTCCGGCACTCGCGGAACGGGTGAAGGCGGGTTTCTACCTCGACAAGCCCGAACTCGACCGCTGGCAGCGCGCGCTGCACGCGCGCGGCTGGGCCGGCACCAACTGGCCGCCCGAGCACGGCGGTCCCGGCTGGACGCCGATGCAGAAGTACGTCTTCGAGGACGAGTGCGCCCAGGCCGGCGCGCCGATCCTGATCATGATGGGCCTGAACCAGGTCGCCGCGCTGCTGATGGCCGCCGGGACCGAGGACCAGAAGCGGCGCCACCTGCCGCGCATCCTCGACGGCAGCGACCTCTGGTGCCAGGGATTGTCCGAGCCGAACTCGGGATCGGACCTGGCCAGCCTCAAGTGCCCCGCCTGGCGTGAGGGCGACGAGTACGTCGTCGACGGCAGCAAGATCTGGACGACCGCGGCGCACTGGGCGAATTGGTGCTTCCTGCTGGTTCGCACGAGCAGCGACGGGCCCAAGCAGGAAGGAATCACCATCCTGCTGCTCGACATGAAGACCCCCGGCATCACCATCCGGCCCATCATCGGACTGGACGGCATGCATTCGCTGAACCAGCTGTTCCTCGACAAGGTGCGCATCCCGGTCTCCTGCCGTGTCGGGGAGGAAGGCAGGGGATGGCCGCTGATGAAGTACTTTCTCGGGCACGAGCGCATCTCGGCCGCCGGCATCTGGAAGTGCAAGGCGCACTTCGCGCGCCTGACGAAGATCGCCCGCGAGACGCGGCGCGACGGCAGGCCGCTGATCGAGAACCCGCGCTTCCGCGACCGCATGGCCTGGCTCGAGATCCGCATGCGTGCGCTCGAGGTCATCCTGCTGTCGATCATCGGGGATTCGGCCAAGGCCAAGGGCGCCGAGGGCGCCCTGCTCAAGCTGCGCGGGACGGAACTGCAGCAGGAGATGCTGGCCATGATGAGCGAGGCATGCGGCCCCTACGCCGTGCCCTTCCACCCCGAGGTCCTGCGCTCCGGCTGGACCGGGGAACACGTGGGCCCCGAGTTTGCCGCGACGGCGACGCCCTTCTACCTGTTCTGGCGCAAGTCGACCATCTCGGGCGGCTCCAGCGAGATCATGCGCAACGTGATCGCGCAGAACCTCTACCCATGACCCGCGCGTCCGCACGCATGCCCGCGGCACGGCCGCACGCCACGCGGAGCGTCCCCGCATGACCGGCCTCGACCTGCGCGTCGAGCTGAGCCCCGAGCAGCGCATGCTGCAGGACGCCGCGGCGCGCTACCTGGAAAAGGCCTACGGCTTCCAGGAGCGCCAGGCCATCGTCGCCGCCGGCAGCGACGGCGACGCGGGCAAGTGGCGGGACTTCGCACAGATGGGCTGGCTCGGCCTGCCGCTGCCCGAGAGCGACGGCGGCAACGGCGGCTCCGCACTCGACCTGTTCCTGCTCGCCCAGGCCTTTGGCAAGGCACTGGCGGTGGAACCGTACCTGTCCACCGTGGTGCTCGGCGCCATGACCGTGGCCGCGGCCGGCAACGCCGCGCAGCGCGCGCGCATCCTCCCCGGCGTGATCGCCGGCCGGACGCGCCTGGCATTCGGCTGCACCGAACCGGAAAGCGGCTACGCCCTGCTCGACGTGCAGACCCGGGCGCGCGCGTCCGGCGACGGCTTCGTGCTGACCGGCGACAAGAGCGTGGTTCTTGGCGCCGCGTCGGCCGACCACCTGCTGATCAGCGCGCGCACCGCCGGCGCCCGGGACAGCCGGCTCGGGATCTCGCTCTTCCTCGTGGACCGGACCGCGCCCGGCGTGACGCTGCGCCCCTACGGCACGATCGACGGCCGCCGCGCCGCGGAAGTGAAGCTGCAGGAGGTGCGCGTCGGGCGTGACGCCCTGCTGGGCGAATTGCACGGCGCCGCGGCCCGCATCGAGCACGCGCAGGCGCTGGGCATCGTCACCCTGCTGGGCGAGGCCGTGGGTTGCCTGGAGGGCGCGCTCGCCTGCACGGTCGAGTACCACCGCAACCGCCACCAGTTCGGCAAGCCGCTCTCCAGCTTCCAGGCCCTGCGGCACCGCGTGGCCGACCTGTACGTGGCCAAGGAGGAAACCCGCGCGCTCTGCCTGCTGGCCGCGCACGCGCACGCCGCGGGAGAGCCGGGCGCGGCGCAGGCGCTGGCCGGCGCCAAGGCCTGGGTCGGCCAGGCCGGACGCCACGCCGCCGAGGAAGCCGTGCAACTGCACGGCGCCATCGCCATCACCGACGAATACGTGGTGGGCCACTACCTCAAGCGCATCATCGCCATCGACCGCCTGTTCGGCGACACCGGGACCGCGCTCGACCGCTACATCGAACTGGGCCGCGCCGCGGATGCCTGAAGCGCCCTCCGGCAGCCCCGCGGTCGACCGCCGCGAGTTCCGGCGCGCGCTGGGCCACTTTCCGACCGGCGTGACGATCGTCACGACGCAGCACCAGGGGCAACTCGCGGGCATGACGGCCAACTCGTTCGCCTCCGTCTCGCTCGATCCGCCCCTGGTCCTGTGGTCGATCGACAAGAACTCGCACAGCCTGCCTGTCTTCGAGCAGGCCGACTGCTTCGCGATCAACGTGCTGGCTGCGGACCAGCTCGATCTGGCGAGCCGCTTCGCACGCTCGGGCGCAGACAAGTTCGCCGGCCTACCCTGGCAGCCCGGCGTGGGCGGCGCGCCCTGCCTGCCCGGGGTTTCCGCCACGTTCGAGTGCCGCAAGCGATCGATGATCGATGCGGGTGACCATTTCATCCTGCTGGGCGAAGTCGAGCGCTACGCACGCGCCGATCGCGACCCGCTGCTGTTCGCGCACGGTCGCTTCGGGCTCGCCGTCGACTACCCGGTGCTCGTGTCCGGCGGCGCCGACGCGACGGCCGCCAGCCCGGCCACCGACCGGCCCACCATGCTCGGGCTGCTGTGGGATGCGTTCACCGGCATGTCGCACGCGTTCCAGGAGGAACGCGATGCCCTGGGCCTGGTGTCGGTGTCGCAGGGGCGCGTGCTGTCGCTGATCGAGCGCTACCCGGGCGCGGAAGCCGACTTCATCGCCCGCAAGGCGGCCGTCAGCCCGCAGGGCCTCGAGGAAGCGGTGCGGGCGCTGGCCTCCAGCGGCTTCCTGGCCATCGGCCCGGACGGTTCGTGGGGCCTGACGCCCAAGGGGCGCGACCACGTGACCCTGCGCCGCCAGCGCGCGGCTGCGATCGAGGCTTCGCAGCTCAAGGCCTTCACCGCGGCGGAGCTCGAGACGACCTGCAGGGTCCTGCGCGCCCTCGGCGGTGGCTAGGCAGCGCCCGCGCGCGCGAGCACCTTCAGATCGTAGAAGCGGTCCGCCGTGCGCGCGAACAGGTCCGTCTTTTCGCCCTCGCTCGCGCCGGCCACCATGCGCTTGAACGCATTCCAGAGCACGCCGTAGCTGCAGCTGGCGCGGTCCGGCGGGAAGTTGCTCTCGAACATGCAGCGGCCGCTGCCGAAGGCCTCGATGCACGATTCGACGTAAGGCTTCCAGGCATCGACCAGGTCGTGCGACGTCGGCGGCCGTGCGCGCTGGTGGAAGCCGAAGCCGCCGACGACCATGCCCAGGCCGCCGAGCTTGACGGACACGTTGGGACAGGTCGCGAGCTCGGTGATCGCGCGCTTCCACGGCACGAACAACTCGCCGCGACGCCCCGCGTACCGGCCGACGCCCAGGGGCGTGCCGGCGTGGTCGAGCACGATCTGCGTCTCGGGGAAAGCCCGCGCCAGGTCGGTGAGCTCGGGAATCTGCGTCTGGTACAGCCACGCGTCGAAGCGCAGGCCCAGGGGAGCCAGCAGGGCGAATCCCTCGCGGAACGTCCGGCTGGCCAGGAGCCCGGCCGGACGGTCCGGGTTCGGAGGCCCGAGCTGCGGATCGTCGTCCCAGGCCGAGATCTGGCGCACGCCCTTGAAGCGCTGCCCGCCTGCCTGCACCAGGGCTTCGAGCACCGGCCCGGCACGCGAGCCCAGGTGCAACGAGCCGAAGCCCACGATGCCGGCGCAGATCCGCGCCGGTCCATAGCCGCCGCTCGCGCTCATCGCCGCGACGCCGTTGGCGAACTCCACCTCGCCGACGGCGCGCATGTCGGCCGGTCCCTCGGCCCGGTACATGGACCGGCAGTCGACGTACACCGTGGCCAGGACGTTGTGCCCCGCCGCCGCCACATCGCCCAGCATGTCCTCGACCATGTAGCGCGGCCGCGGCGCATCCCAGAGGTGGTGGTGCGCGTCGATGATCGGCCGCTGCGGCTCCAGCGCCTCCTCGGCATGCAGCGCCAGCCAGTCGTTGCGATAGGGCGCGTAGGAGCCGCTGGTGACGACGCCCGCCGCGGAGATGCGCGCGCCGCGCAGCTCAGGCCTGTCCGCAGCCATCGCGCGCACGCGCCACGCTGTCGAGGTACGCCCTGGCGCCGGGCTCGAGCAGGCCCCTGGTGCCGACGAACACGAGGCGGGCCCCCTGCTTCACGACCTCTCCGACGACGCCGTAGTCGCCTCCGGCGCCGGCGCAGCGCCCTGCCGCGCGAATGCGCGCGATGGAGTCCCTGACGGCGGCCACCACGTCGGGATGGTTCCTGTCGCCGCCGTGACCCATGGTCTTGGAGAGGTCGACGCGGGCGAGGAAGAACACGTCGATGCCGTCGACCGCCAGGATCTCGTCGAGCCGCGCGATCGCGGCCGCGGATTCGAGCATCGCGATGATCGTGATGTCCTGGTGGCGATCCGGCAGTGCGTAGCGGACGGTGTCCACGATGCGACGCGCGGTCGCCGCGTCGTCCACGTGGGGCACCATGATGCCGGCCACCCGGCAGTCGAGGTAACGCGTGACCAGCGCCTCGTCGAACTTCTCCGGCCGCACGATCGCGGCGATGCCGGATGCGCGCGCCGCGCGCGCGAGTTCCTCGACGCGTTCGACCGAGGCCGACGTATGCTCGCAGTCGATCATGACCGCGTCGAAACCCAGGCCGGCAAGGTACTCGACCAGGGCCGGCGAATTGAAGACGAGGTTGACCAGGACCGCCGTGCCGCCGGCGCCCAGGACCTTCTTCAGGTCCGCCACCGGATCACTCCGCGAGCCGGATGTTCGCGGCCTTGATGACCTTTTCGTAGCGCGCGCTGTCGGCCTTCATGACGGCCGCGAACTGCTCGGGGGTGGAGATGAAGGCGTCCGCCCCCTGCGCGGCGAGCCTGTCCTTCATGTCGGGCGTGACCAGGATCTTCGCGACTTCGACGGAGATCCTGTTGACGATGTCGCGGGGCGTGCCGGCGGGCGCCAGCAGCGCATACCAGAACCGCATGTCGAAGCCCTGGATGCCGGATTCGGCGAACGTCGGGACGTTCGGCAGCGCCGGCCCGCGGCTGTCGCCGGAAATCGCGATGCCCTTGAGCTTGCCCGCGTTGATGTGGGGGATGACGGAGAGCGGCGACGTCCAGCCGATGTCCACGTGCCCGCCCAGCAGGTCGGTGACGGCCGGGCCCGAGCCCTTGTACGGAATGTGCGTGAGCCTGATGCCCGTCAACTGGCTGAACAGCTCGGCGGCGATGTGCGTCGGGCCGCCGGCGCTGGAGGTGGCGTACGAGAGCTGCCTCGTCTTGCCGAAGGCGACGAGTTCCTTCACGTTGGTCGCCGCGACCTTGGGGCTGGCCACGAGGATCAGCTCGCTGCTGGCGATGCTGGCGACGGGCGCGAAGTCCCGGAAGGTGTCGTACGGCAGGTTGCGGATCAGCAGGCCGTTCAGGACATGCGTGGTGGACACCATCAGCAGGGTGTAACCATCCGGCGCCGACTTCACCAGGGCCTCGGACCCGATGACGGTGTTCGCGCCCGGCCTCGGTTCCACGAGGACGGGCTGGCCGAGCGCTTCGGAGAGTTTCACGCCGACGAGCCGCGCCATCGCGTCCACGCTGCTGCCCGCGGCGTAGGGCGAGATGATGCGCAGCGGCTTGTTCGGAAAGCCCTGCTGGGCCGCCGCACCACCGGCGCCGGCCAGCGCTGCAACAGCCATCGCATACGCCGCCATGCCAACCAGACGTCTTCTCATACGGTCTCCCGGAATGCGCGCACTGTCTTAGGGCCGGCCTATTCTAGCGACTCCCCGGCAGCGCCGGGGCGGTTCAGAGGCGCGCCGCTCGACGCGGCTGAACGGGTCGCCCGCGCGCCCCCGCATTCCAGCGGCCCCTTGTTCGTGGCCGGTCATCGCCACAGGCCGCGCC
>JAEUOS010000123.1 GCA_016790695.1 Burkholderiales bacterium | reverse complement strand
CTGGCTGTTCTGGCGCGTGCTGGGCGGCTGGCGCGCGCGCGCGCCAGGCGCGGCGCGCGGTGCGCCGCCCGGCCCGGCAGCCGCGCGCGCCGGCGCCGGTTCGCCGTTCGACGCGGTGGCCGCGGCGCTGGCGGCGCGCGCACCGTCGCGCGCCGCCGGCGAGACGGTCGCGGCCTGGGTCGGGCGCATCGCGCGCGACGGGCAGGTGCCGGGCGCGGCCGCGTTGCCGGCGCTCGTCGCGCTGCACTACCGCCACCGATTCGATCCGCGCGGCCTGGACGCGGCCGGCGCCGCGGCGCTGCACCGCGGCTGCGCGGACTGGCTCGCGCGCCATGGCGGCGCGCCGGCCGGGCGCGCGGTCAGTCGAGCCGCGCCCCCGAGCGCCTGACCACGTCGCGCCAGCGCGCGAGCTCGCGCCGGATCATCGCGGCGAACTCTTCCGGCGTGCCGCCGGCGGGCTCGTCGCCGATGGCGCCGAAGCGCTCGCGGAAGCCGGGCGAGGCGATCGCGCGATTGACCGCGGCATTGAGCCTGTCGAGCACCGGCCGCGGCAGGCCGGCAGGCGCGACCACGCCGCTCCAGGTCGGCGCCTCGTAGCCCGGCACGCCGGCCTCGGCCACCGTTGGCACCGCCGGGAACGCGGGCGAGCGCCGCGCGCCGCTCACGGCGAGCGCCTTGACCTTGCCGGCCTTCGCATGCGGCGCGATCGAGTTGAGGCTCTCGAACATGATGTCGACCTGGCCGGCGATGAGGTCGTTGATGGCGAGCGCGCCGCCCTTGTACGGCACGTGCACGATCTGGGTGCCGGTCAGGAGCTTGAACAGCTCGCCGCCGACGTGTCCGGGCGAGCCGTTCGACGAGGAGGCGTTGGTGAGCCGGCCCGGGTGGGCGCGCGCGTGCGCGACCAGCTCGGCCACCGAATTGGCCGCGAGCTTGGGCGAGGCCGCCAGCAGCAGGTGGCCGATGCTGATCAGCGCCACCGGCTGGAAGTCGCGCTCGATGTCGTAGGGCAGCTTGGCCACCAGGTTCGGGCTGATCGCCAGCGCCCCGACCGGCCCGAGCCCGATCGTGTAGCCGTCGGGCGCCGACTTGGCCAGCAGGTCCATGCCGATGGTGAGCGCGCCGCCGGGCCGGTTCTCGACGACGATCTGCTGCCCCAGCTGCGGCACGAGTTCGGCGGCGAGCACGCGCGCGGCGGTGTCGGTCGCGCTGCCGGGCGCCTGCGGCACGATCAGGCGCAGCGGCCGCTCGGGGTATTGCGCGAACGCTGCGCCGCCGAGCGCGCCGGTGAGCCAGAGCAGGGCGCCCAGGGCCCGGCGGATGCGTGTGCGATGCGAGCCGTCTGCCATGCCGATCTCCCGCGCAACCGTGCGCCGCGGCGAGTATGGCCGATTTTCCGAAGCCGGATTGACCAGGGTCAAGGCCGGGCGAATGCGCCGACCTATGCTGGTCACGGTGCGGTGGCATGACGTCGCCGCGTGACGGGAGAGGTCCGGATGCTGCGCTCGTTGCTGGTCATGGTGCTCGGGACGCTGCTGGCGAGCGCGGCGTCGGCGCAGCCGCGGCTCGACATCGAGCGCGGCGAGCGCCTCTATCAGGACCACTGCGACGCCTGCCACAACGAGCGCATCCACTGGCGCGCGCAGAAGCAGGCGCAGGACTGGGCCGGGCTCAAGGTCCAGGTGCGCCGCTGGCAGGCCGCCGCCGCCCTCGGCTGGAGCGAGGCCGACGTCAGCGCGGTGTCGCTGTATCTCAACCAGCGCTTCTATTTCTTCCCGGTGTCCTCGGACCGGGTGCACGCGCCCGGCGCGCCGGTGCTGGCCGCGGGCGCGCGGCGGCCATGATGCTGCGGCACAAGGGCCGGCGGCGCGGCCTCAGCCTGGCGCTGCTGGCGGCCGGCGGCCTGATGGTGTGGGCGGTGACGCCGAGCGCGATCGGCTACGCGCTGCTCGGCCTGGGCATCGCGCTGGAGATCGCCGGCGTGCTGTTCGAGCATCGCCAAGAGGACTGATCGCCCGGCGGCGGCGCGCAGCGGAGATCGCCATGGACCAGGCCGCCGCCCTGCACGACCAGGGGGCGCGGCTGCTGTCGCTGCTCGCGCAGCTGCGCGCCGAACTGCGCCCGCAGGCGGCGCCGCAGCGCGCGCTGCACCTCGACAGCGCGCTCGACGCCGACGTCGGCATCGACAGCCTCGCGCGCGTCGAGCTCGCGCTGCGCATCGAGCGCGAGTTCGGCGTCCGACCGGCCGAGCGCGCGCTGATCGACGCGGCCACGCCGCGCGACCTGCTGCGCGCGCTCGCGGGCGCGGCGGCCGGCGCGCCCGGGTTCCCGGACGGCGCGGTGGCGGCCCTGCCGCGCGCGGCGCCCGCGCCGCAGGACTGCACGACGCTCGCCGAGGTGCTCGACTGGCACGTCGCGAACCATCCGGACCGCATCCACATCACGCTGCTCGGCGAGGGCGAACCCGCGCGCGAGATCACTTATGGCGCGCTGCGCGAGCGCGCTGCGGCGACGGCGTGCGGGCTCCTCGCCGGCGGGCTCGAGCGCGGCGCGGCGGTGGCGATCATGCTCCCCACCGGAGCCGACTTCTTCACCGCGTTCTTCGGCATCCTGATGGCCGGCGGCGTACCGGTGCCGATCTATCCGCCGTTGCGCTGGAACCGCATCGAGGACCACCTGCGCCGCCAGGCCGGCATCGTCGCCAACTGTCGCGCCCGCGTGCTGGTGAGCGTGGCAGAGGCGGCGCGGCCGGCGCGTCTGCTCGCGGCGCTGGTCCCGGGGCTGGAGCGCATCGCCAGCGTCGCTGAACTGTGCGCGGCAGCCGCCCCGGCGGCGCTGCCGGCACTGGCGCCCGGCGACACCGCGTTCATCCAGTACACCTCGGGCAGCACCGGCGCGCCGAAGGGCGTGGTGCTGTCGCACGCCAACCTGCTCGCGAACATCCGCGCGATGGGCGAGGCCACCGCGGTCGACGCGTCCGACGTCTTCGTCAGCTGGCTGCCGCTCTACCACGACATGGGCCTGATCGGCGCCTGGCTTGGCAGCCTGACCCACGCGATGCGCCTGGTCGCGATGCCGCCGCAGGCATTCCTGGCGCGTCCTGCGCAGTGGCTGCGCGCGATCCACGCCTACCGCGGCACGCTGTCGGCTGCGCCCAACTTCGCCTACGAGATCTGCGCCAGCCGGCTCGACGAGCACGAGCTCGCCGGCCTCGACCTGTCGTCCTGGCGCTGGGCGTTCAATGGCGCCGAGCCCGTCAGCCCCGACACGCTGGCGCGCTTCGCCGCGCGCTTTGCCGCCTGCGGCTTCGACGCGCGCGCGCTGGCGCCGGTCTACGGCCTCGCCGAGTGTGCGGTCGGGCTCGCGTTCCCGCCACCGCGCCGCGGCGTACGCATCGACCGCGTCGATCGCGCGGCGCTCGCGCGGCGCGCGCTGGCGCTGCCGGCCGCGCCGGACGACGCGCACGCCGCGCGCATCGTCGCGTGCGGCATGCCGCTGCCGCGCCACCAGATCCGCATCGTCGGCGCGGACGGGCAAGAGGCGCCCGAGCGCACGGTCGGGCGCATCGAGTTCCGCGGGCCGTCGGCGACCAGCGGCTACTTCGACAATCCGGAGGCGACGCGCTGCCTGTTCGACGGCGCCTGGCTCGATACCGGCGACCTCGGCTACCTTGCCGCCGGCGAGCTCCATCCGACCGGCCGCGTCAAGGACATGATCATCCGCGGCGGCCAGCATGTCTTTCCGCAGGAACTCGAGGAGGCGGTCGGACGCCTGGCCGGCGTGCGCAAGGGATGCGTCGCGGTATTCGGGGCCGCAGGACGCGACGGTGGGCCCGAGCGCGTCGTCGTGGTCGCCGAGACCCGCGTGCCGGAGGGGGAGGCGGCGCTGCGCGCGGCGATCGCCGACCTCGCCACGGCGCTGCTGGGGGCGCCGGCGGACGACATCGTGCTGGTGCCGCCGCACAGCGTGCTCAAGACCTCGAGCGGCAAGCTGCGCCGCGCGGCGGTGCGTGCGCTCTATGAGGAAGGGCGCCTCGGCGCCCCGGGCGCCGCGTGGCGCCAGTTGCTGCGGCTCGGCGTCGCGGGGGCCGCGGCGCGGCTGCGCGCGGGCGCCAACGCGCTCGCCGGGCATGCCTACGCGTTCTGGGCGTGGTCGCTGTTCGCTGCCCTCGCGATCGTTGCCGTGCTGCTCGCCTGGCCGGTGCCGCACCTGCGCTGGCGGCGCGCGGTGGTGCGGGCGATGGCGCGCGCCGGCCTCGCGGCCGCCGGCCTGCCGGTCGCGGTGCGCGGCGCCGAGGTCCTCGCGCGCGACGCCGGCGCAATCGCCGTCGCCAACCATGCGAGCTACCTCGACGCGCTCGTGCTCACTGCGCTGCTGCCGCCGTGCTATGCGTTCGTCGCCAAGAGCGAGCTGCGCGACCGGCGCGTCCTCGGCCGCCTGCTGGCGGCGCTGGGCACGCGCTTCGTCGTGCGCGGCGAGGGACCGCAGGCGGCGCGCGAGACGCAGGCGCTGGAAGCGGCGGTGCGTGCCGGCGAGCGCCTGGTGATTTTTGCCGAGGGCGCGCTGGCGCACGCGCCGGGTCTCGGCGCGTTTCGCATGGGCGCGTTCGTCGCCGCCGCGGGCGCCGGCGCGGCGATCGTGCCGCTGGCGCTCAGCGGCACGCGCACGGTGCTGCGTGACGGCAGCTGGCGGCGGCGGCGCGCCGGCATTGGTCTGGTCGCCGGCACACCGATCCGGCCCGCGGGCAACGACTGGGTCGCGGCGCTCGCTTTGCGCGACGCGGCGCGCGCCCACATCCTCGCGCACTGCGGCGAGCCCGACGCGGGCGGCGCAGCGCCGGCGCACGAGTCGCCTTGACGGACGGAGGCACCGGCGGCGCCTCGACGCCACCCTCGCTGGGATCGCGGCGGGGCCATCGCGGCTTCGAACATGCCGTGCCTTTCCTGGCGTAGCGCGTCGGTATCGTCGCCGGGCATCGCCCGCTCGGCGTCCTGTGCGGACGCACCGGCGCAAGCTGCGTGGGACTTGTGGCGGATCAAGCCGGCGCAGGGCGGCGAGGCTAGACTTGCGCCGGTATCGGATGTCATGTGCCTGGTCTGTCGAGGCGCCGAATGGCGCGTAAAGGAGGATGCGATGTACAAGAGAATCCTGGTTCCCGTCGATGGCTCCCCGCTCGCGCGCCGCGCGGCTGAGGACGGGATCGCACTGGCGCGCACGCTTGGCGCCGAGGTCGTGGTGCTGATGGTCACGGAGCCGTACCAGTTCATCTTCACCTACGCCGGCGAGATCCCGGTGGCCTTTCCGGATCCGGTCACGTACGAGGCGCAGGTCAAGCGCTCGGCGCAGAAGCACGTCGGCGCTGTTGCCAAGGCTGCCATTGCAGCGGGCGTGTCGTGCCGGGAACTCATTGTCTCCGCCGCACCCGCCGCCGGCGCCATCGTCGCGGCGGCGAAGCGCCAGAAATGCGACCTCATCGTGATCGGCTCGCACGGGCGCGGCGGTCTCGGCCAGTTGCTGCTCGGCAGCGTTACCAGCAAGGTGCTGGCGAGTTGCCACGTGCCGGTGCTGGTGCATCGCGGTCGCGCCAGACGCGTGTCGTCCGCGCGGCGCGGCGCAACCCCCGGCTAGCTGCGCGAGGCCGGCGCTGCGCGGCCGGCCGCCGGTGTCGTTGCCTTGACAACGTTGTGTTGGCAATGGCATTGTTCCGGGGCGCGTCACCCGGCGCGCGATCGTCGACTGCGCCCCCGGAGCTCACATGAACCGTCGCAACCTCCTTGCCGCCGCCGCCTCCCTGCCGATCGCCTCGCTGAGCGCGCGCAGCGCCGTCGCGCAGGGCTACCCCAGCCGGCCGGTCCGCCTGATCGATGCGTTTGCCCCGGGCAGCGCCTCGGACACGATTCTGCGACTGATCGCGCCGCACCTGCAGGAGGCCCTGGGCCAACCCGTCGTGGTGGAGAATCGACCGGGAGCCAGCGGCAATGTCGCCGCGCGTCATCTGGCGACGGTGCCTGCCGACGGCCATACGTTCCTGATGGCCACCAACACCATGCTCACGGCCAACCCGCACCTGTTTCCGGGCACGAGCATCGATCCGCAGAAGGATGTCAATTACGTTCTTCCGGTGTCCGGCATCGGCATGGTGGTCTTCGCCGGCCCGGCGGCGCCGGCGCGCGACATGCAGGGCGTGGTGGCGCGCGCGAAGGAAAAGCCCGGCAGCGTTTCCTATGGCACCCCCGGGATCGGCACGCCCATGCATCTGATCGCCGAGCTGATCAATCAGCGCACCGGCGCCGGCTTGTCGCATGTTCCGTACAAGGGCGGGCCACCGATGGTCGCCGACGTGCTCGGCGGCCAGATCGGCATCGGCATCGTCGCCTACTCGGTGGTCGCCGGGTTCCTCCAGCAGGGCAAGCTCACGCCGCTGGCGGTGACCGGCTCGCGGCGACTGGCGATCCTGCCGAGCGTGCCGGCCCTGGGCGAGCTGTTTCCGGGCATCGACATCTCGGCATGGTGCGCGTTGGTGGCGCCGAAGGGGACGCCGGCGGCGGCGCAGCAGACCTTCGCCGCCGAGGCCGCACGGGCCCTGGCCCGACCCGAGGTCGCCTCGCGCATGCGCGACCTGGGCCTGGACCGCATCGAGGGAGGCGGTGCGGCTGTCGAGGCACTGGTTGGTCCGGAATCGGCCCGCCTGGGCGAACTCATCCGCAGGCTTAATATCCGCATGGAGTAGGGGCCGAGAGGCAGGCGAGTTCCGGAGAAAAGGCGATGACCACGGAGTCCAGCGAATCGTTTGTTGCCGCCGTGGTGCAGGCGGCGCCGGCCTTCCTCGATCTCGAGGCAGGCATCGCGCAGACCGTGCGCCTGATCGATCAGGCCGGAGCCGCCGGGGCACGGATGATTGCCTTCCCGGAACTGTGGCTGCCCGGTTATCCGTGGTGGATCTGGCTCGGCACGCCGGCATGGGCCGCGCAGCGGGGCCTGTCGGCGCGCTACCGCGACAATGCGTTCGAGTTTTCGGCCGCGCATACGGCGGCGATCAGCGCGGCGGCGCGACGCAACCGCATGGTCGTCGTGCTGGGCATGGCTGAGCGGGACCATGGCAGCCTCTATATCAGCCAGTGGTTCATCGACGCCGATGGCCAGACCCGTGGGCGGCGGCGCAAGCTCAAGCCTGGCGCCCCCGAGCGCGCGGTGTTCGGAGAGGGCGATGCGCGGCACCTGGCAGTGGTGGAGACGGCGGTCGGCAGGGTGGGCGGCTTGTGCTGCGGCGAGCATCGCCATCCGCTGTTCAAGATGGCACTGCACGCGCAGGGCGAGCGCATCCACGTGGCCGCCTGGCCGAGCTTCTCGGTCTATCAGCCCTTCGCCGTCGGGCTGGGCCCCGAGGTCAACACCGCGTTGAGCCGGGTCTATGCCGCGGAGGGGGGCTGTTTCGTGCTTGCACCTTGTGCCGTGGTTTCCGCGGCGATGGTCGAACTGCTGTGCGACAACCCCGAACGCGCAGCCCTGCTCCGGCCGGGCGGTGGTCATGCGCGGGCGTTCGGCCCGTCGGGCGAGTCCCTGGCCGAGCCGCTGGCGCCGGAGGCGGAGGGCTTGCTGATGGCACGGATCGACCTTGCGAAGATCGCGGAAGCCAAGGCCGCCTACGACGTCACCGGCCACTCGGCACGACCCGATGTCGCGGCGCTGGCGCTTGCTGCTGCCGAACCGTTCGGGGCCGTCGGGAAGGCGCTGGCGGGCCGCACCGGCCAGCCGCCGATGTCATGACGCGCGCAGGTGGCTCCCTCCCGCGCGGCAAGGCGGCGCGGACGCCGGTCGATGTGACGCGCAACCTCAGCTATCGCATCGTGCAACTCTCGAGCACCCTGGCGCGGTCGGCAAGCCGCGATTTCGGCGAGTACGCCAGCCTCAGCATGCCGGTATGGCGCATGCTGTCGGTGATCGGAAGCCGCGGCCCGATCTCGCTGGGCGAAGTGGCCAAGGTGATCGGTGTCGACAAGGGCTGGCTGAGCCGAACGCTGGCGCAGCTCGAGCAGCGCGGCTTGGTGCGGCGCAGCGCCGATCCGGCCGATGCCCGGCAGTTCTTTCTCGAACTCACGCGCGCCGGCCGCGACCTACATCTGCATGGTTCCGCAATCTCGGTCGCGCGCCAGCGCCATCTGGAACGCGAGTTCAGCGCAGACGAACTGGTTGTCCTCGAAGGGCTGCTCAGGCGCCTGCAGGCCGCCGCCGAGGCCATGGCCGACGACCCCGGCTACCTGCGCGCCTGACACCGTGGAGCTGACCGGCGAGCAGCAGGCGATGGCCGACGGCGAACGTGGCTTCGCCCTGCAGTGGGCGATCCGCCAGCAGATCACGGTCGGCGCATTCTTCGGTGCGCGCCGCCTGGTGCCGGTGGCATCCTGTCATGCTGCGGCGGAGATCGGCATCACCGGCGAGGCGGGCCTGGAGCTGCTGGAGTCGATCGCCGCAAGCGGCGCGCGGGTGTGCGTGCCATCGGTGACGGCGGCGTGCAGTGTCGATTTCGACCGTTCGCACCGGTTCGGCGTGCCGCAGCGGCAACTCGATGCCGAGCAACGGATCCATGCCGCGATGCGTCGCATGGGATTCATCGACAGTTCCACCTGCATCAACTACCAGTCGGTTTCGCCGCCGCGCTTTCACGAGCACCTTGCCTGGGGCGACACCGGTTCCGTGGCGTTCGCCAACGCGATCGTGGGGGCGCGCTCCAACTACGAGGGCGGGCCGGCGGCGATCGCGGCTGCGCTGACCGGTGTCGTCCCGGAATACGGCTTCCATCTCGACGCGGCGCGCCGTGCCAGCGTCGTCTTCGACGTGGCGATGCCGCTGCGCGGCACCAGCGACTGGAGCGCGCTCGGTGCGCTGATCGGGCCCGAGATCAATGACTACTGGACCGTTCCGGCGATCGTGGCGGACGGCTCGGCGCCGTCGGTGGACGAACTCAAGCATCTGGCGGCGTCGCTGGCCAGCTTCGGCTCGGTGGCGATGTTCCACGTGGTGGGCGCGACCCCCGAAGCCGCCACCCTCGAGGACGCCTGCGGCGGAACGCCGCCGCCGGCGCGCCGCATCGACCGCGAGGCGCTCGCGGCCGTGTACGCGCGCTTTGCGGACGCCGGCCGGGCGAACACGCCGGCAGCCGGCACCGACCTGGTGGTCTTCAGCGCGCCGCAGCTCTCGCTGTACGAGCTGACCGACATCGTCGGGCGGCTCGCCGGACGACGCGTTGCCGAGGGCGTCCGACTGATCGTGACGGTGAACCATCAGACACAGGCGGAAGCGGATCGCCTCGGCTACAGCGCGGCGCTGCAGGAAGCCGGCGGCGAATTGCTCGCCGGCACCTGCTTCTACGTGATGGCGCCGGCGCTGGTTCGCCGCAGCATGGGCTTTCGCACGCTGATCACGCCGTCGGCCAAGCTTGCCAACATCCTCGGCGGCGCCGGGTACCGGCCGCAGTTGCGCAGCGTCAGCGACTGCATCGCGTTCGCCGTCGGTGACAGGGCGCCCTGAGCGCATGCCGGCGGACGCGCCCATCCTGTCGATGCACGGACCGCCGGGGATCGGTCCGGTGGTCGAAGGCGAGGTGCTGGTGTCGCAACACGGGTTCAATGCGCGCTACGACCTCGACCGCGAAACCGGATGCTTCTCGCGCCCCGAGCACGACCTGTTCGGCCGGTCTTGCCCGGGCCGCATTCTCGTGTTCGGCGGGGCCAAGGGCGGCATCGCGACCTCCTGGGCGCTGCACGACCTCGCTGCGCGCGGCATGGCGCCGCTGGGCCTGGTGTTTCGGCGCGCCAACCCGGTGGTCGCGCAAGGCTGCGCGCTGGCTGGCGTCGCGCTGATCGACCGGCTGGACGCCGATCCGGTGCTGGCGCTGAGCACGGGCGATGTCGTCCGCCTCGTGCCTGAGCAAGGCCGGCTCGAACTGGTGCGGCGGGGCGGCGCGCGCCCGTGAAGGCGACGGTGGTGCTGCTGCACGGGTTCGCCAGCTCCGGCCAGACCTGGAGCAGACTCGCGCAGGATCTCGCGACGGACTTTTCCGTGCTCGCGCCGGACTGGCCGGGCTTCGGCCGCAGTTCCCGGCGGGCGCCGCTGCGCTCGGCCGCGCAGATGGCGCAAGCGGTCCTCGGGCACGCCGATGCGCTGGGTGCGGATCGAATTCATGTGCTCGGGCATTCGATGAGCGGCTTTGTCGTCCAGGAGCTCCTGGCCGCGCACGCCGATCGGCTGGGCCGGGTGGTCCTCTACGGCGCCGGCGCGCGGGTGGATCAGGGGCGGCGCTTCGAGCCGATCGAGCGCACGGTGGAGCGTTTGCTGGCCGACGGCGTGGCCTCCACCGTCGAACGCGTGGCGGCCACGTGGTTCTGCGCGGGCGAAGGCGATCCGGCGTTCGCGGCGTGCGTGGCCGACGGGAGGCGGATGAGTCGTGCCGCAGCGGTCGCGGCGATGCGGGCCTTCGCGTCGGCCGACTATCGCGGGCGGCTTGGCCGCGCCGGTGCCGAGTGCCTGGTCATCATGGGCGAGCGCGATCGCACCTTTCCGGTCGATCTCGGGGTGGAACTCCGGGACGCGCTGCCCCGCGCCCAGCTTTGCGTGCTGCCGGGGTGCGCGCACGCCGCGCACCTCGAGCGCCCGGACTTGTTCGGCGCCATCGTCGGCGCCTTCCTTCGCGAGGGCCTCGCGGCCCGCTAGCGCGCCGCCGGGTCGCGCACGCCAAGCGCCTTCTGCAGGCGTGCCGCGCATGCCGGCCACACCTCCGGATTGACCAGCCGCGGCGGGCGCTCGCCCGCCAGCGTTGCGATGATCTGCTCGGCGGCGATGGCCGCGACATTGCGCCGCGCCTCGTGGGTGACGCCGGCCGTGTGGAAGGTGGCGACGACGTTGTCCATCGCCAGCAGCGGGCTGTCGAGTGCCGGCGGCTCCGGATGCCAGACGTCGAGGCCGGCGCCGGCGAGGTGTCCGGCGGCGAGCGCCGCGGCCAGCGCTGCCTCGTCGTGGATGCCGCCGCGCGCGGTGGAAACGAAGATCGCGCCGCGCTTCATGCGCGCGAACGCGGCGGCGCCCATCATGCCGATCGTGGACGCGTCGCGCGGGCAGTGCAGCGAGACGACGTCGGCGGCGGCGAGGAGGTCGTCGAGGCCGACCTTGCGCGCGCCGCGGCGCGCGACTTCGGCGGCGTCGACGAACGGGTCGGTGGCCAGCACCTCCATGCCGAAGGCGCGCGCGAGCGCGGCGACGCGCGAGCCGGTGTGGCCGATGCCGACCAGGCCGACGGTCTTGCCGGCCAGCTCGCGCCCCATCACGTCCTCGCGCGGGAAGCCGCGCTCGCGCCGCAGCCGGCGGTCGCACTCGACGATGCGGCGCGCGACGGCGAGCATCAGCCCCAGGGCCATCTCGGCCACCGACACCGCGTTGCCGCCGGCCTGGTTGACCACCGCGATCCCGGCGGCGGTGCAGGCGGGCACGTCGACCGTGTCGTAGCCGGCGCCGGTCGACGAGACCAGCAGCAGCTGCGGGCAGGCGGCGATGAGGTCGGCATCGACGAACAGGTGGCGCGGCAGCTCGTCCTTGGCGGCGGACACCGCGTAGACATGGGCGCCGGCGAGCACCGCGCGCGCATCGGCAGGCGGTGCGGCGGCGGCGCAGCGCGCGACGCGGATGCCGGGCGCGCGCGCGAGGCGCTCCTCGAAGACGGGGTCCATCCAGATGTCGGTGCGGACGACGCAGGCGGTGGGGGCGGTCAAGTCGGTTCTCCGTGGGGGTGGCGGGATCAGGAAGGGGGGGCGTCAGTGCGCGGCGATGCGGCCGTCGACGAGCTCGATGATGCGGTCGCAGCGCGCGGCCAGGCGCGGGTCGTGGGTGACGATCAGGAAGGCGGTGCCGAGGTCGCGGTTGAACGCGCGCATCAGCGCGAACACCTCGTCGGCGCTGTGCGTGTCGAGGTTGCCCGTGGGCTCGTCGGCGAGCACCAGCGGCGAGCCGCGCGAGAGCGCGCGCGCGATCGCGACGCGCTGCTGCATGCCGCCGGAGAGCTCGGCCGGGCGCTTGTGCGCGGCCGCCGCGAGGCCGACGCGCTCGAGCAGCGCGAGGCCGCGGGCGCGGTCGGCGGCGCTCCAGCTGCCGCGCTCGATCAGCGTCGGCATCAGGACGTTCTCGAGCGCGGTGAACGCCGGCAGCAGGTGATGGAACTGGAACACGAAGCCGAGGGTGCGCGCGCGGTCGCGCGTGAGCGCGGCATCGTCGCGCCAGGCCACCGCGCGGCCCTCGAGGCGGTACTCGCCGCCGGTGAGCGGCTCGAGCAGGCCGATGATGTTGAGCAGCGTGCTCTTGCCCGAGCCCGACGGCCCGATCAGCGCCGCGAACTCGCCGCGCGCGAGCGAGAGGTCGACACCGTGCAGCACCTCGGTCGCCACCGCCGTGCCGATGCCGTAGGTCTTGGTGACGCCGGACAGGGCGACGATGGGCGCGGCCGGGCTCACACGCGGATCGCCTGGGCCGGGTCGAGGCGGGCGGCGTTGCGCGCGGGCGCCACCGCCGCGACCACGCCGCCGAGGGTGGCGCCGAGCGAGATCGCGACCGCCATCTCGAGCGGCAGCGTGACCGCGAACAGCGCCTGGCCGTCGGCGCCGCGCACGAAGTTGGAGAACACCCACAGCATGAGGTTGGCGAGCGAGACGCCCAGCACCGAGCCGGCGAGGCCGACGATGGCGCCCTGCGCGAGGAACACCGCGGTCATCTGCGCGCGCGTCGCGCCCATCGCGCGCAGGATGCCGATCTCCTTGCGCTTCTGCACCACCGAGACCACCAGCACGCTCGCGATGCCCAGCATCACCACCAGCGCGGTGAAGCCGCGGATCAGGCGCGTGCTGATGGTCTGCGCGTTCAGGGCGGAGAGCAGCTGCGCGTTGGTCTCCATCCAGCTCTCCGCCTCGAGGCCGGCGCTCGCGCGCAGGAAGGCCGCGGTGCGGTCGGCCGCGAACAGGTCGGCGACCTTCGCATAGACGTTGGTGACGCCGCCGGGAATGCCGAGCAGGCTCTGCGCGCTGCTGAGGGTGACGTAGACGAAGCGGCGGTTGAGGTCGCGGTTGCCGAGGTCGAACAGGCCGGCGACGGTGAAGGTGTCGGCGGCGCTGCCGGTGCCGCGCACGCTGATGCGGTCGCCGACGCCGGCGCCGAGGTCCTGCGCCAGCTGCACGCCGATCAGGGCCTCGCCCGGCGCGAGCCGCGCGGCGCCGGCGACGACGTTCTCGGAAAGCGCGACGATGCGGTCGTAGTCGGCGAGGTCGATGCCGGTCAGGGACACCGCGCGGCCGGCCTCGCCGCGCAGCGCGAGCCCGGCGCCGAGCGCGACCGCCGCGACCGCGGTGACGTTCGGCGCCGCCTCCACCGCGGCGGCGACCGCGCGCCAGTTGTCGATCGAGCGCGTGCGCTGCGCGCGCGCCTGGATGTCGCGCGCGAGCGCCTCGCCCGCCGCGACGCCGCGGCTCGGCTGCGGCGCCTCCTCGGGCGGCTTGATCACGACGTGCGCCTGGGTGCCGAGGGTGCGGCGGATCGTGTTGCCCTGCAGGCCGTCGATCAGCGCCGAGATGTAGGCGACCACGCCGACCCCGGCGGCGACGCCGACGATGATCAGGATCGACTGGAACCGGCCCTCGCGCAGGAAGCGCAGGGCGACGGTGAACGCGAATCCGCTCACGCCGGCACCGCCTCAGTTGCTCATCGCGCGCGTGACGCCCTCGGCGCCGCTGCCCTGGCTGCCGATCGCGCGCGCGCGGCGCGGGATCGCGCGCACCCGCACGCCCTCGGCCAGTGCCGGGTCGGTGACCACCTGCGCGCCATCGGACAGGCCCTCGACGATCTCGACCGCGGTCAGGGTGCGGATGCCGGTCCGGACCGCGCGCGCGACGGTGCGCCCGTCCTCGATGAGCAGCAGGCGCGGCCCGGGGCGCAGCGCCTCCGCCGGCACCGCGATCGCGCGCTCGCGGCGCGCCGTCTCGATCTCGATCGATACCGTCATGTCGTTGCGGACCCAGTCGGGCGGGGTGTCGAGCGCGAACTTGACCTCGACCGAGCCGCGCTGGGCGTCGACGACCGGCGCGATGCTGCGCACGCGCGCGCCGATCGTGCGCCCGGGAAAGGCGTCGGCGGCGACGCTCGCCGCCTGTCCCGGCGCGAGGCGCGCGAGGAACTTCTCGTCGACCTGGGCGACGAGCTGCACCGGGCCGTTGACGCTGATCTCGGCCAGGCGCGTGCCGGGCTGGACGATCTGGCCCGGCTCGGCCAGGCGCGTGAGCAGCACGCCGTCGGCGGGAGCGACGATGCGGGTCTGGGACAGGCGCGAGCGCGCGAGCTCCAGCGCGGCGCGCGCCTCGGCGACGCGGGTGACGGCCTGCGCGAGCTCGGCGCCCTCGAGATTGGCGTCGGCCTGCGCCTGCGCCGCCTGCTGCTGGCTTGCCGCCACCTCGCTGGCGCGCCGCACCTCGTCCAGGCGCGCGGCGCCGATGAAGCCCTGCTTGAACAATGCCTCCGAGCGCTGCAGCTCGCGCGCGGCGGCGGCGGCGTTGGCGCGCGCCTGCTCGAGCTGCCGGCCGGCGACCGGGCCGGCGAGCCGGCGCTGGCTGTCCAGGCGCGCGGCGGCGGTGCGCAGCTGGGCATCGGCCTGGCGCACCGCCGCCGCCTGTTCGGTGTCCTCGAGCTGCACCAGGAGCTCGCCGGCCGCGAGCGCCGCGCCTTCGCGATGGCGCACCGCGCGCACGCGGCCGGTGACGGTGGCACCGAGGACGACCCGGGTCTCGCTCGCGACACGGCCGGTGACGACCACGGTCTGCACCAGCGGCGCGGTGCGCGCGGTGACGGTCTCGGCGTCCTTGCCGCGCCCGCGCAGGGCGAACAGGCCGGCGCCGATCACGAGGATGACGAGGAGCGCGACGGCGAGCTTGCGTGACATGCGGCGGGCGGGGGAGACAGACCCCGAAGTATGCCGCATGCCGGTGCCGGCGGCGGCGTGCGCGTCAGTGCGCGCCGCTGCCGCCCTTGTTCTCGGGTTCCAGGCCCGGCTGCCACAGGACCACGCGGTTGCGCCCCGAGCGCTTGGCCTGGTAGAGGGCGATGTCGGCGCGCTCGACCAGATCGCCGGTGGCCGCGAGTTCGTCCTCGAGCCGCGCGAGGCCGAAGCTCGAGGTGACCGACAGCGGCTGGTCCGAACGCACCCCGGGGCCGGCCTGCGCCTCGACGTCACCGCGCAGGCGCTCGGCGATCGCGCGCGCCTGGTCGGTATCGACGCCGGGCAGCAGGATGCAGAATTCCTCGCCACCGTAGCGGCACAGGAGATCGGTCTCGCGCAGGCCGGCGGAGAGCTGCCCGGACACCGACTGCAGCACCTGGTCGCCGATCGCGTGACCGTAACGGTCGTTGAACGACTTGAAGTGGTCGATGTCGGTCATGATGCAATGCAGCGGCAGGTTCTCCGCCTGCGACCTGCGGAACAGCGCGTCGGCGGCCTCGAAGAACGCGCGCCGGTTCAGGCAACCGGTCAGCGGGTCGCGGGTCGCGAGCTTCTTGAGTTCGACGTTCTGCTGCTCGATCTGGGCGCGCGAGGCCTCGAGGTCGCCGAGGGCGTCGAGCAGCGACTGGTTGACCTGCTCGAGCGCCGTGACGTCGTCGAAGGTGACGATGCAGCCGCGCGCGCCGCGGCGGCCGTCGGCGAGCGGCGAGCAGTTGACCACCGTCTTGCGCGGCGCGCTGCCGGCGGCGCGCAGTTCCATCATGTCGCCGGTGAGCGTGCGCATGTGCGCCATCGCCTGCATCCACGGCAGGTCCTGCGGGCTGCCCTTGTGCATGTGGCGCAGGGCGCGCAGTTCGTGCGCGGCGCGCCCCGCGAGCGCGTCGGCGTCCTCGCCGAGCCAGGCGACCAGCGCCTGATTGGCGAGCATCACGCGCCCCTGCGGATCGAGCACCAGCACGCCTTCGCTGAAGGCGTCGAACGCGGCGCGGACGCGGTCCGGGATCACCGCCGACGGGTCGAGATAGGACAGCACGCGCCGCAGATAGAGCGAGAACAGCACGAAGCCGCCGGCGCCGAGCGCGCACAGCAGGCGCACCAGCGGGTCGGCGAAGAAGCGTGCGACCGCGCTGGTGTGGGTCGGGACGAAGGCGACCTCGAGATCGGCCCAGTGGCTGTTGCCGGCGCGCAGCGTGATCCGCGCATGGTCGAGCGTCGAGCCGCCCGGCGGCGGCGCCACCCAGTGGCGCTGGTGGTCGCCGGCCTGGAACAGCAATTCGCCGCCGGCGCGGCGCAGCGCGATCGAGCGGATGTCGTCGTGGCGCGCGAGCGCCGCGCCGATGCCGCGCGCGAGGCCCGCCTGGTCGGCACCGGCGGCGAGCTCGGTGACCAGGACCGCGAGGTTCTCGGCGCTGCGCTTGCGTGTCTGCTGCAGGGCGGCCTGCTGGTCGGGCACGAGGCCGACGCCGATGTCGATCAGCAGCAGCGACGACACGATCAGGGCGATCAGGCCGGCCGCGATGCGGGTGGCCGGGCTGGGTTGCGGCAGGCGCAGGCCGCGCAGCTGCGCGAGGGCGGTCGAGGTCATGGCGGGCTCGCAGGGTGGGACGGGGCGGGCGGGCGATGCAGCAGGTCGTGCAGCGCGTCGTCGCCGTCGGCGGGCGTGGCGTCGGCATCGGAATCGTCGTTCCCGCGCGCCCAGTCGGGCCTGGCTTCGCTGGCCGCCAGCACCGGGATCGGGTCGAGGTGGCGCCATGCCGGCATCGACACCAGGAGGCTGGTCATGATGCCGGCGCCGCGCAGGGCCCACGCGACGAAGCCGGCGGTGGCGACGACGCCGCTGAACTTGACGCCGTTCTCGATGCTGAGGAGGGGCCGGCCGCGATCCTCGGCGGCCTCCTCGGCGGCGTCGGCCACGGTGTCGACCGAGAGCACGGCCCCGGCCGGCGCCCAGCCTGAGGACGCGGCGGACGTCGTCGCGCGCAGCAGCGCGTCCCAGCGGTAGTCGAGGCCGGCGACGTCCCACTCCTCGGCCTCGGCGGCGAGCACCGGACCGGGGCGCAGCAGGTCGGCGCTGTCGGCCGCGGCCAGCTGGATCGGTGGCGCCACGATCGGCGCGGGCGCCGTGGGGACGACGCTGGTGACGATGGCCTGCTCGAGCGCGAGCGCGGCTTCTGCGACCGGCGAGAGGGCCGTTGCCGCCGCCGCGGTGCCCGGTGTGCCGGGGGACGCGGCTGCCGGTGCGCTCGCCGCGGCGGGAGGGGCCGCGACCGGTGGCACGGCGGCGGCGGGCACCGGGGCGGGGGCCGCGGCCGGCGGCACGACCGCGGGCGGCGCCGGGCCCGCATCGGCCGCCGCATCGGTCGGCGCGGCGGCGACCGGCGCGACCGTGATCCGTGCGACCGCAGTGGCGAGCGACCAGGCCTGGCTGCCGCCGCCGATGGCGGCGGCGTGGACCGGCACGGCGACGCTCGACGCGCTGCCTGCGGACCGATCCCAGGCGGCGAACGTCAGGCTCGCGGTGCCGGCGCCGCCGGCGGGGACGTAGCGCACGAGCGCACCCGCATCGAGCAGCAGTGCCGCGTCGGCCGTCACGGGCCCGACCGCGGCCCAGACCAGCGCATCGTTCGAATACTGCCAGGTGCCGCTGCCGCTGGTTTCGGTCACGGCGATGCCGCGCAGCGCGCCGAGGTCGGCGTCGGACCAGGTGGCCGCGTCGAGCAGCGCCGCGGCGCTGGCCGCCGCGCCCGGCGTCAGGGCGTCGGTCGCACCCAGCGCGATCGGCGTGCCGGCGGCGATGACCGGCGCATCGTTGACCGCGGTCACCGCGATGGTGGCACCGGCCGTCCCGGCCGAGAACGCGGCGGCGCCGCCGCCGGCGGCGGCATCGGCATGACCGCGCGCGCCGTCGAGCGAGGCGCTGCCCGCGGTCTGGTCCCACGCCTTGAAGCTGAAGCCGGCGCTTTCGGCGTTGGCGGCGTCGGGCAGGTAGCGCACCGTGCTGGCGGCGGCGAGGAGCAGCGCGTTCGACGTGCTCACCGAACCGAAGTCGGTCCAGATCGCGCCGCCGATCGTGTACTGCCAGGTGCCGTTGCCGGTGGTCGCGGTGACGGCGATCCCGGTGAAGGCGCCGGTGTCGACGTCGGCGGTGGCGGCCGCGGCGAGCAGGCTCGCGACGGTGGTACCGGCCGAGGCGGAATCCTCGTCGGTGCCGGCCAGTGCCACGCCGGCACCGCCGGTGAGGGTCGGGGCATCGTTGACTGCGGTGATGTCGATGGACAGCGTGTTCGGGGTCGGATCGCGGTCGACGCCGCCGCCCGCGGTGCCGCCGTTGTCCTGCACCGAGTAGGTGAAGGCGGCAGCGCCGGCGCCGCTGTCGTCGGCGGCCGGCACGTAGGTGAGACGGCCCGCGGCGATGTCGGCGGCGACCACGAAATTGCCCGCGGCGAACGCGATGCCGTCGAAGCGCAACGTGCCGGACACCGGCAGCGTGTCGAACCACACGGCGGCGAGTGCATGGCCGTCGCCGTCGGCGAAGCCGAAGTCCGCCGGCGTGAAGACGTAGGTCGTGTCCTCGGTGACGGTGACGGTGCGGTCGCTGCCGGCCGGTGCGTCGTTGACCGCGGTGACGTCGAACGTGATCGTGTTCGGTGTCGTGTCGAACGCGCTGCTCTGGTCGCGCACCGAGAAGGTGAGAGTCGCATACCCGGCGCCGTTCGCGTCGCCGGCGGGCGTGAAGAGCAGGTTGCCGAGATTCGCGGCCGAGATCACCTGAGCGCCGGTCACGGCGACGCCCGAGAGCGTCAGGCTGCCCGCGCCGGGCAGGGTGTCGATGCGCACCGCGCTCAGCGAGTCACCGCTGTCGATGTCGGCGAAGCCGAAGTCGGACGCGCTGAAGGTGTAGGTGGTGTCCTCGGCCGTGGTGACGGTCTTGTCGGCGCCGGTCGGCGCGTCGTTGACCGCGGTGACGTTGAACGTGATCGTGTTCGGCGCCGTGTCGAACGCACTGCTCTGGTCGCGCACCGAGAAAGTGAAGGTTGCATACCCGGCGCCGTTGGCGTCGCCGGCGGGCGTGAAGAGCAGGTTGCCGAGATTCGCGGCCGAGATCACCTGAGCGCCGGTCACGGCGACGCCCGAGAGGGTCAGGCTGCCCGCACTGGGCAGGGTGTCGATACGCACCGCGCTCAGCGAGTCCCCGCTGTCGATGTCGGCAAAGCCGAAGTCGGACGCGCTGAAGGTGTAGGCGGTGTCCTCGGCCGTGGTGACGGTCTTGTCGGCACCGG
>JAEUOS010000122.1 GCA_016790695.1 Burkholderiales bacterium | reverse complement strand
GGCGAACCCGGCGCGCAGCGCCTCCTCGCGCCTCGCGGCAGCCGCCGCGAAGCGCCGCCGAAAGCCGCTGTCGTGGGTGTCGACCAGGATCTGCTCGCCGGTCTCGGCGTCGCGCATCAGCACCATGCCCAGGTCCGGCAGGTCCATCTCGAGCGGGTCGTAGAGGCGGACCGCGACGACTTCGTGGCGCTGCGTGAGGCGCGCCAGTGCCGCCTCCCAGCCGGGCCGGCTGATGAAGTCCGACAGCACGAACACCAGCGAACGGCGCGGAATGAAGCGGAAGGCCCCCTTGAGGAAGTCGCCGAGGTCCGTTTCGCCGCGCGCCGCCGCCGGCGCGCGATCGAGCATCCGATGCAGGATGTGCAATACCTGCCGACGCCCGCTGCGCGCCGGCACCACGGCATCGACGCGCTCGCCGTAGAACATCGCACCGACCCGGTTGCCGCTGCGGGTCAGCACGCGCGCGAGCAGTCCGACGAATTCCGCCGACAGCGTGCGCTTGGCGGTGTCGCCGGAACCGAAATTGAGCGACGGGGACAGATCGAGCAGGAACCAGGCCGTGACCTCGCGATCCTCGTGGAACTCGCGCACGTGCGGGGTGCCGGTGCGGGCGGTGACGTTCCAGTCGATGTGGCGCACGTCGTCGCCGAAGTGGTACTCGCGCAGGTCGGCCAGGTCGAGGCCGAAGCCGCGGAACAGTGTGCGATAGTTGCCGTGGATCGCGCCGTCGAGCCGGCGCAGGACGGTCCATTCGAGGCGGCGCAGCATCGCCTCGGCACCGGCCGCCGGCGCGGCGGCCGCGGTCACCAGCCGCAGGTCAGGCGGCGGCCTTGACATGCGCTTCGAGCGGCTTCTGCGGGGCCGGAATCTGCCGCATCACCCGGGCCAGGAGGGCGTCGGCGCTCATGCCCTCGGACAGCGCCTCGTAGGTGAGCACCAGGCGATGGCGGAACACGTCGGGGACGAGGTCGGTGACGTCCTCCGGCAGCGCATAGGAGCGCCCGCGCAGGAACGCCAGCGCGCGCGCGCCCTCGATCAGGTGGATCGGCGCGCGCGGCGACACGCCGAACGAGATGAATCGCGCGAGGTCGGCCAGCCCGTGCCTGGCCGGGTCGCGGGTCGCAGCCGCCAGGCGGACCGCGTACTGCATCAGCGACGGCTCGACATACCCGCCGCGGCATTCGCGCTGCAGCGCGCCGAGCTGGTCGGTGGTGGCGACCTCGGAGACGGCCTGCTGCACCGCCGCCGTGACGCGGTCGACGATGACGAATTCCTCCTCCTCGCTCGGATAGCCGACCAGCACCTTCATCATGAAGCGGTCGACCTGCGCTTCCGGCAGCGGGTACGTGCCCTCGGTCTCGATCGGATTCTGCGTCGCCATCACCAGGAAGGGCTGCGGCACCTTGTGGGTCTCGCCGGCGATCGTCACCTGGTATTCCTGCATCACCTCGAGCAGCGCGCTCTGCACCTTGGCGGGCGCGCGGTTGATCTCGTCGGCCAGCAGCAGATTGCAGAACACCGGCCCCAGCGAGGTGGCGAATTCGCCGGCCTTCTGGTTGTAGACGCGCGTGCCGACGAGATCGGCCGGCACCAGGTCCGGGGTGAACTGGATCCGCTTGAAGCTGCCGCGGATGCCGCGCGCCAGCGTCTTGACCGTGAGCGTCTTCGCCAGCCCCGGCACGCCTTCGACCAGCAGGTGGCCCTGCGCCAGGATGGCGACCAGCACGCGCTCGAGGAAGTGGTCCTGCCCGACCACCACCTTCTTGACTTCGTAGAGCAACCGCTCCATCAGCGGCTTGACTTCGTCTGCGGGGGTGTCGTTCATTCTGGCTCCAGGTTGGCAGGGCCGGCACGGGGCCGGCTAGAACGGCGAGACGCCGATGGCGTTGGCGGCGTTCTCGATCGGCACGGCGAAACCGATGCCGATGAACACGCGCTGATTGGTGGGATTGAGGATGGCAGTGACGATGCCGACGACCTGCCCGTCGGCCGTGACCAGCGGACCGCCGGAATTGCCGGGGTTCGCGGCCGCGTCGAACTGGATCAGGTTGGACAGCGCGCGCTTGCCCTCGGGCGAGACGAACTCGCGGCGCAGCCCGGAGACCACGCCGGCCGACGCCGAGGGTCCGATCCCGAACGGAAACCCGACCGCGACCACGTGGTCGCCGACCTGCAGGTCGCCGGTGCCGCGCAGGGTCGCCGGCTTCAGGTCGTCCGGAATGGTCTTCGCCTGCAGCACCGCGAGATCGTGCTCGGGCTTGACGCCCATCACCGTCGCCTCCGACTCGAGGCCGTCGGCGAAGGTGACCTTGACGCGCTCGGCGCCCGCGATCACATGCATGTTGGTGAGGATCACGCCCTTGTCGACCACCACGACGCCGGTGCCGACCCCGCCTTCCATGTCCGGCTCGCCGGTGGCGCCGCTGTAGACGCCTTCGACGCGCACGACCGCGCCGCGGATCGCCTCGGCGGCCTTGGCGGCCACCGACGGCGGCGGCGTGTTCTCGAGCGAATCCCGGACCGCGTTGTCGATGTCCTCCTGGGTCAGCGATGCCGCGCCGGTGGCGCCGTGCTGCGTTGACCAGAACGCCGCGCCGGCGACGAGCATGCCGGCGAAGAACACCAGCGCGCGCTCGTGGCGACGCACGAACCGCGCCGCCCGACCGCCCGTCCGGGGCGCGGGTGCCGCGACGGGCGCAGCCGCCGGCACGGGCACCGCATGAGTCGGTGGCGCGGCAGCCTGCCGGGTCGCGCTCGGGGCGTCTGCAGCGGGGGCGGCGGCGGGGCCGCTCTTGCGATCGGTTCGGCTATACAGCGCGCGACGCTTCATCGGCGAAACTGGGGGAATGCATGCGGTCGAATGCGGAAACGGTAACACAGGCTGATCCGCAGCGCGAGCACGGCGTGCGGGGGCAATGGGCAGCGGTGCGGGGATCGCTCGGGGGAATCATCGCGAACAGGCATAGCAGCTAGTCCGAACATGCCATTCTTGTTTGGTAATGCGCCGAGGATGATGCGGTCTTCCGTCCCGGGCAGTCGGGATCGCCGACGCGCGCCCCGGGCCGACACGCACGAGGAGACTCCCATGTTGAACACCCCGTCCCGCCTGGCCGCATTGATCGTCGCCGCGGGTCTCGGCATCGCCAGCGGCGCCGCCGGCGCGCAAGGCACCGTCAAGATCGGCCTGATCCTGCCGATGACCGGCCAGCAGGCCTCGACCGGCAAGCAGATCAGCGCCGCCGCCCGCCTCTACATGCAGCAGAAGGGCGACACCGTCGCCGGCAAGAAGATCGAACTCGTCATCAAGGACGACGGCGCGGTGCCCGACAACACCAAGCGCGTCGCCCAGGAACTCATCGTCAACGACAAGGTGGCGTTCATCGCGGGCTTCGGCGTCACGCCCGCCGCGCTGGCGGCGGCCCCCCTGGCGACGCAGGCCAAGGTCCCGCAGGTGGTCATGGCGGCCGGCACCTCGATCATCACCGAGCGTTCGCCGTACATCGTGCGCACCAGCTTCACCCTCGCGCAGTCGTCGGTGATCATCGCGGACTGGGCGGCCAAGAACGGCATCCGCAAGGTCGCCACCCTGGTGTCCGACTACGCCCCGGGCGCCGACGCCCAGAAGTCGTTCGGCGAGCGCTTCGTCAAGGCCGGGGGCCAGATCGTGGCCGAACTGAAGATCCCGCTGGCCAATCCCGACTTCGCGCCCTTCCTGCAGCGTGCGCGCGATGCACAGCCCGACGCGATCTTCGTCTTCGTGCCGTCCGGCCAGGGCGGCACCTTCATGAAGCAGTTCGCCGAACGCGGGCTCGACAAGGCCGGGATCAAGGTGATCGGCCCCGGGGACGTCACCGACGACGACCTCCTGCCGAACATGGGCGACGCCGTGCTCGGCACGGTGACCGCGCACCTGTATTCGGCCGCGCATCCGTCGAACGCCAACAAGGCCTTCGTCGAGGCGTTCAGGAAGGCCAACAACGGCCTGCGCCCCAACTTCATGGCCGTCGGCGGCTACGACGGCATGCACCTGATCTACGAGGCGCTGCGCAAGACCAACGGCGACACCGATGGCGACAAGCTGATCGCCGCCATGAAGGGCATGGCCTGGGAGAGCCCGCGCGGCCCGATCAGCATCGACGCGGAAACCCGGGACATCATCCAGAACATCTACATCCGCCGGGTCGAGAAGGTCGGCGGCGAGCTCTACAACGTCGAGTTCGCGACCTTCAACGCGGTCAAGGATCCGGTCAAGGAAGCCGCCAGGAAGTAGTCGCCGCGCCGCGGCGCGCACCGGCACGTCCCGGTGCGCGCGTTGCGCGCGCCCGGCCGGGCCGGCGCGCGGGGGACGCGCGGCGCTGCTCCGAATGCCATGCTGACCATCCTCTTCGACGGCATCGCCTACGGGATGCTGCTGTTCGTGCTGGCGTCCGGCCTCGCGGTCACCATGGGGCTGATGAACCTCATCAACCTCGCCCACGGCGCCTTCGCGATGGCCGGCGGCTACGTCGCCGTGGCGCTGGTCAACAAGGCCGGCTGGCCGTTTGCCGCCGGCCTGCTGGCCGCGTTCGTCGTGCCGGCGCTGCTGGGCGCGCTGATGGAGCGCACCCTGTACCGCCATGTCTACGCGAAGCCGCACCTCGACCAGGTGCTGTTCACCATCGGTCTCGCCTTCATGGCGGTCGCCGCGGTCGACTTCGCGATGGGGACGCAGCAGGTGTTCGTGCAGCTGCCGCGCGCGCTCGAGGGGCAGATCGACCTGGGCGGCGTCGGCATCGGCCGCTACCGGCTGCTGATCATCATCCTGTGCGGGCTCATCACGGTCGCACTGCAGTACGCGCTCGCGCGCACGCTGTTCGGGGCGCGGCTGCGTGCCGCGGTCGACGATGCGCGCACGGCGCGCGGCCTCGGCATCAACGTCAGCGCCGTGTTCGCCCTCACCTTCGCGGTCGGGTCCGGGCTCGCCGGCCTGGGCGGCGCGCTGGGCGCGGAGATCCTCGGGCTCGACCCGCACTTCCCGTTGAAGTTCATGATCTATTTCCTGATCGTCGTGGCGGTCGGCGGCACCTCGAGCATCACCGGGCCGTTCATCGCCGCGCTGCTGCTGGGCATCGGCGACGTCGCGGGCAAGTACTACGCCCCGCAGTTCGGCGCCTTCGCGATCTACACCATCATGATCGTGGTGCTGATCGTGCGGCCGCAGGGGCTGTTCACCCGGGTGGCGGGCAAGTGAGCGCGTTGCAGGGCGTGCTCGCCACCGCGGTCGCGGACCACCTCGCCGCGCGCGCGCGCTGGCGCGCCGCCGAACTGGTGTTCTGGGGCGCGGCGCTGGCCTCGGTGTTCCTGCTGCCGGGCAAGCACCTCATCCTCGCCGAGATCGCGATCCTCGCCCTGTTCGCCCTCTCCCTCGATCTCATCCTCGGGTATGCCGGCATCGTCTCGCTGGGCCATGCGGCGTTCTTCGGCTTCGGCGCCTATGCGGCCGGACTCCTCGCCAAGCACGCCCTGATCACCGAGCCCGTGCTGGGCCTCCTGGCCGCCGGCCTGCTCGCCGCCCTGCTCGGCTTCGCCTGCGCCTTCCTGGTCCTGCGCGGCTCCGACCTCACGCGCCTGATGGTCACGCTCGGGGTGGCGATGATGCTGCGCGAACTCGCCAACCGCCTCGACAAGCTCACCGGCGGCGCCGACGGTCTGCAGGGCATCACGATGGCGCCGGTGCTCGGACGCTTTTCGTTCGACATCACCGGCCACACCGCCTACGTCTATGCCCTCGCGGTCCTGTTCGTCCTGTTCGTGGTCGCGCGGCGCATCGTGCATTCGCCGTTCGGCCTGTCGCTGATGTCGATCCGCGGCAATCCGCTGCGCGCCGGCGCGCTCGGCGTGCCGGTCAACGCGCGCCTGGTCGCGATCTACACCGTGGCGGCCGGCTACGCCGGTGTCGCCGGCGCATTGCTCACCCAGACCACCGCGTTCTGCTCGCTCGACGTGCTGTCGTTCGACCGGTCGGCCGACCTGCTCCTGGTGCTGATCATCGGCGGCACCGGCTACCTCTACGGCGGGCTGATCGGCGCGGTCGTCTTCAAGCTCCTGCAGGACGCGCTGGCGACGCTGACGCCGCAGTACTGGCAGTTCTGGATCGGGCTCATCCTGGTGATCATCGTCCTGGTCGGGCGCGAGCGCATGAGCGGGTGGTGGCACGCGGCCGTCGCGCAGGGTGCGCGCCGCCTCGGCCTGCGGGAGCGCCCGTGAGCGCCGCGCTCGAGACCGTCGGGCTGGTCAAGAGCTTCGGCGGCATCGCCGCGACCAGCAACGTGTCGCTCGCGGTCGCGCGCGGCGCGCGTCACGCCCTGATCGGTCCCAACGGTGCGGGCAAGACCACCCTCATCAACCAGCTGACCGGCGTGCTCACGCCGGACGCGGGGCGGGTGCTCCTCGAGGGCAGCGACATCACCGCGCTGTCGCCGCACCGGCGCGTCCGGCGCGGCCTCGCGCGCACGTTCCAGATCAACCAGCTCTTCGCCGACCTGTCGCCGCTCGAAAGCGTCGGCCTGGCGGTGTCCGAGCGCCTCGGGCGCGGCCACGACTGGTGGCGGGTGGCGGGCAGCCGGAGCACGGTCGACGATTCGATCGCCGAGATCCTCGAGCGCTTCCATCTGGCCGACGTCATGCACGAGCGCACCGCGCACCTGCCGTACGGCAAGCAGCGCCTGCTCGAGATCGCGCTGGCGATCGCCTGCGGACCCAGCGTCCTCCTGCTCGACGAGCCGGCGGCCGGCGTGCCGGAGGACGAACGCCACGACATCCTCGGGGCGGTCGCGGCACTGCCGCGCGAGGTGACGGTGCTGTTCATCGAGCACGACATGGATCTGGTGTTCTCGTTCGCCGAGCGCATCACCGTGCTGGTCAACGGCGCGGTCTTCACCGAGGGCACGCCGCAGGAGATCGCGCGCGACGAGCGGGTCAAGGCGGTCTACCTCGGCGAGGAGCCGGTCCATGCCTGACCTGCTGGAGCTCGAGGACCTGTCGGCCGGCTACGGCGAAGCGGTGGTCCTCTCCGGGGTGTCGCTGCGCCTCGAGGCCGGCCGGGCGCTCGCCCTGCTCGGCCGCAACGGCATGGGCAAGACCACGCTCCTCGACACCATCGTCGGCGTGACGCGGCGCTTCGGCGGCAGCATCCGCCTGGACGGGCGTGACATCACCGCCCTGCGTCCCGAGGAACGCGCGCGGGCCGGCATCGGCTGGGTGCCGCAGGAGCGCAACATCTTCAAGTCGCTCACCGTGCATGAGAACCTGACCGCGGTCGCCCGGCCCGGCCCATGGTCGGCGGAGCGCGTCTACGCGATGTTCCCGCGGCTGGCCGAGCGGCGTGCGAATCTCGGCAACCGGCTCTCGGGCGGGGAGCAGCAGATGCTGGCGATCGGCCGCGCCCTGACGCTCAACCCGCGGCTGCTGCTGCTCGACGAGCCGCTCGAGGGGCTGGCGCCGATCATCGTCGACGAACTGCTGGCCGCGATCCGCCGCATCGTGCGCGAGGAACAGTTGACCGCGATCATCGTCGAGCAGAATGCGCGCAAGGCGCTGTCGGTGGCCGATCGCGCCGCCATCCTGGTGCGCGGGGCCGTGGTCTGGGCTGGCGCGTCCGAGGCCCTGGCGCAGGACCCGGCGGCGCTCGAGGCGCATCTCGGGGTGGCCGCCGCGGCGCCGGCGCCCGCCTCAGCCGCGTAGCAGGTCGAGCGGGGCGAAGCGCCCGCCCAGGACGGGCGCCGACGGAACCTGCCACCAGCGCTCCAGCACGGTGGCGTAGAGCGCGCGGAAGTCGACCGCGTGCGACAGATTGCCGCCGGTGTCGAGGCGGTCCAGGCGCGGCGGCGCGCCGGCGAGCCCGCCGCGCACGCGTCCGCCCATCACGAAGTGCGGCGCCGCAGTGCCATGGTCGGTTCCCATCGACTGATTCTCGCGCGGGCGCCGGCCGAATTCGGCGTAGGTCATGATGAGGGCGTCGTCCCAGCGGCCGATTTCCTCGAGCGCGCCCTTGAGCGCCGCCAGCCCCTCGCCGAGTTGGCGCAGCAGGTTCGCGTGAATGCCCGGCTGGTTCTGGTGCGTGTCGAAACCGCCGAGCGACAGGCGGATCGCCGCCACCCCCGCCGGGTTCGCGGCCACCTGCGCCGCCGTGCGCACCTGGGCGCCGAACGGGCCCGCCGGAAATGCGGTCCGAAAGACGTGGTGCGCGTTCAGGCGCGCGGCCGCGCCGGCAATGTTGGCCTCGACCTGCAGGATGTGGCGCAGCGCCGCGTTGCGCGCGGGTGTTCCGCGCTCGCCGTCGATCAGCCGTGCCTGGCGCAGGAACTGTTCGGGGTCCGCGAGCGCGACGCCGCGCGGCGCGCCGGCGAGCGGGCCCAGGTCGGTGCCACCGACCGCGACGCCGTCGGCCAGATAGCCGTCGGGGACCGGCCGGGCCACGAAGGCGCGCGTCAGCCACCCCTCCTGCAGCACCTCCTGGGCGGACGAGGCGGTGTCCCAGATCTCGATGGAGCGGAAGTGCGACAGGTTGGGTTGCGGGTAGCCGACGCCTTCGACGATCGCCAGCTCGCCGGCGCGCCAGACCGGCAGCAGCGGCGCCAGCGCCGGGTGCAACCCGGTCGTCGGAGACAGGGCCAGCACATCCTCGGGGCGGATCGCGATGCGCGGCCGCAGCGCGTAGTAGTGCGCATCGGCATACGGCACGACGGTGTTCAGGCCATCGTTCGCCCCCTTGAGTTCGACCAGCACCAGCAGCCGGCCCGGCCGCGGCTGTGCCAGTCCGGCGCGCGGCGCGAGGAGCAGCGTCGGGCCGCCCGCCATGCCGAGGAGCAGGCGGCGGCGCAATGCATGGGGCGCGGTGCGCGGCATCACTTGACCTGGTACGCGGGGTCGTGCAGCAACGCGCGCAGCTGCTGGCGCGGCGTACTGCCGGCCGGCGGCGGCGTCACCGGCGGCACCGCGAGCAGGATGCGCGCCAGGGAAGCGCCTGCCGGCCCGCCCGAGGCGGTGACAAAGGCGTCGACGTCGAGATGCACCTCGAGCGCGGCGCGCGCAAACGGCGCGCGCGCCTCGGGTCGCATGCGATTCGCACCGCCGGCGTCGGCAGGTGCCGCGTCGGGGCGCAGCATCGCTTCGGTCATCGCGGCCGGCACGCCGGCCATCAGGCCCCGCGGATCGTCGGCGCGCAGGAGGCGCTCGGCGAGCTGCCGGCGCGCCAGCAGCGTCGAGCTGTTGATCCAGGCTTCGCCGCCGGGCCAGCCGCGCACGTTGGGCGGCGCGAACAGGTTCTGCCCGAGCCCCGCGGCGAACATGGCGAACGGCAGCGGGTCCGTGTAGCGCACGCCGAGCTGGCGTACCAGGCCGACCACCAGGTCGACCGGGGACTTCACCAGCGCGCCGCGATGCTCGGGTGCGTAGAAGCGCGGTGAGGTGAGGATCGCGCGCAGTGCGGTGCGCAGGTCGTAGCGCGCACCGCGGAACAGCGCGGCGATGCGCTCGATCTCGGCCGCATCGGCCGGATGACTCGTGTCGGGCGCGACGAACTCGCGCCAGAGCTTGGTGACGATGAAGCGGGCCGTCGCCGGCTCGGCCAGCAGGATGTCGAGGACCGCGTCGCCATCGAAGGCGCCGGTCCGGCCAAGGACGGTCTTCACGCCGTCGTCGTGCGCCAGCGGGCGCCACCGATAGCGCCCGGTCTCCGGGTCGACGCTCCAGCCGGTGAACGCGCGCGCCGCTTCCCGGATGTCGCGCTCGGCATAGCGCCCTTCGCCCAGGGTGAACAACTCCATGACTTCGCGCGCGAAGTTCTCGTTGGGCGCGGCGCGCCGGCTGGTGGCCGCATCCAGGTAGACGAGCATCGCCGGGTCCTTCGCCGCCGCATGCAGCAATTCCCCGAAATTGCCAAGCGCATGCTGCCGCAACAGGAGGTTCTGGCGATACATGAGCTGCGCCGAGCGCACCTTCTGCTGCGCCGAGACGAAGTGGTTGTGCCAGAACAGGGTCATGCGCTCGGTCAGCGGCGACGGCGTCTCGAGCATCTCGCGCATCCACCAGGAACGCAGCTCCAGTCCGCGCCGGATCTCGCGCTGCTGGTAGGCGCGACGCGCGTCCTCGCTCGACTGGGCGCCGGGTGGCCGTTCGAACGGCTCGTCGACCCAGGCCGGCGCGACGCTCGCCGCGGCGGTGCGCACCGCGGCGAGCAGCGCGTCCACCGCCTCGCCGCGTGCGAGGGGTGCCAGACGCGCGACCTCGGCCTCGGTCGGCGCGAACCCGGTGCGCGCGAGCAGAAAGCGCGCGTCGTCGACGCCGATGCCGGCGGCCGCAGCCGCCCCCGCACCGGCGCCGATCAGGGCGCCGGCCAGCAGCGCAGCGACCAGGCGGCGCACGGCTCAGCGCTCCCGGTAGATGTCGCGACCGTGATCGCGGATCTGGCGCCGCAGTTCGCGGCGCTCCTCGTGGCTCATGCCGTGGTGCGGCGGCGGCTCGCCCTGGCGCGCGCCGCGCCCGAACCCGTCGCGCTGATCGCGCTCGCGCCCGTGATCGAAGCTGGCGCGCCGGTCCTGATACGCGCCCTTGCGCTCCTCGGCGCCACGGGGCGGACCGGACAGGCCGCCGGGCCCCTGGATGCTCCAGGGCTGCGCCTGCACCGCCGGCGCGGCGGCAAGGGCAAGCAGGAGGAGTAGGCGCGCGTTCATGGGCGGTTCCGGAGATCGATCGGGTCGTGCCGCAAAGAACGGCAGCGCCGACCGCGGGTTGACCCATGGTAGCCCGGCGGCCCCGTGCAAGTGGTAAGAAGTTGTAACCTCCGGCCAGGTCGCCGGGCGCCGGTACAATCGGCTGCATGGACGCGGACGAGTTCGATTATGTCATCGTCGGCGGCGGCAGCGCCGGCTGCCTGCTCGCCAATCGCCTCTCCGCCGACCCCGCCAAGCGCGTGTGCCTGCTCGAGGCGGGCACCGACGATCGCTGGATCTGGATCGACATCCCGGTCGGGTACCTCTACTGCATCGCCAATCCGCGCACCGACTGGATGTACCGCACCGCCGCCGAGCCGGGGCTCAACGGCCGCGACATCCACTACGCGCGCGGCCGCGGCCTCGGCGGCTGTTCGCTGATCAACGCGATGATCTACATGCGCGGCCAGAAGCGCGACTACGACGAGTGGGCCGCACTCACCGGCGACGACGGCTGGTCGTGGGACAAGGTGCTGCCGGTCTTCAAGCAGCACGAGGACAGCCATCGCGGCGCCGGTCACTTCCACGGCGCCGGCGGCGAGTTGCGCGTCGAGGAGCAGCGCCTGTCCTGGAAGATTCTCGACCGCTTCGCGCGCGCTGCCGAGCAGGCCGGCATTCCGCGCACGGAGGATTTCAACACCGGCAACAACGCCGGCAGCGGACGATTCGAAGTCACCCAGAGGACGGGCGTGCGCTGGCACGCGGGCAAGGCCTTCCTGCGCCCGGTGCGAAAGCGGCCCAATCTGGTGGTGCGCGACTACTCGACCGCGCAGCGGCTGGTGTTCGACGGCCGGCGCTGCATCGGGGTCGAGGTGCGCAACGGCCGGCACGACGGGCCCGCCACCTGGCTGGCGCGCGCGCGTGGCGAGGTGATCCTCGCCGCCGGTGCCGTCGGCTCGCCGCAATTGCTGCAGCTCTCCGGCGTCGGCGCTCCCGGGCTGCTCGCGGCGCACCAGATTCCCGTGGTCCATGCGCTGGACGGCGTCGGCGCCAATCTGCAGGACCACCTGCAGCTGCGCATGGCCTTCAAGGTGCGCGGCATCCGCACCCTGAACACGATGGCGAACAGCCTCTGGGGCAAGGCCTGGATGGGCCTCGAGTACGCATTCCGGCGCCGCGGCCCGCTCACCATGGCACCGTCGCAGCTCGGCGTCTTCTGGCACTCGTCGCCGGAGCACGCCACCCCCAACATCGAGTACCACGTGCAGCCGCTGTCCCTCGACAAGTTCGGCGATCCGCTGCATCGCTTTCCCGCGTTCACCGCTTCGGTCTGCAACCTGCGCCCGACCTCGCGCGGCCATGTCCGCATCGTTTCCGCCGACCCGGGCGCCAAGCCCGAGATCCGCTGCAACTACCTGTCGACGGCGGAGGACCGCAAGGTCGCAGCCGACGCGCTGCGCCTGACGCGCCGCATCGTGTCGATGCCGGCGCTGCAGCCCTATGCGCCCGAGGAGTTCCTGCCCGGGGCCGCGCTGACCAGCGACGATGACCTGGCGCGCGCGGCCGGCGACATCGGCACGACCATCTTCCACCCGGTCGGGACCTGCCGCATGGGCCGGTCCGCCGAGGCCGGCGCGGTGGTGGATGCCCAGTTGCGGGTGTTCGGACTCGAGGGCCTGCGCGTCGCCGATGCCTCCGTGATGCCGACCATCACCTCGGGCAACACCAACGCGCCCACCACGATGATCGCGGAGCGCGCCGCCGCGATCGTGCGCGCAACGCCGCGCGCCGCGCCGTCGGCCTGAGATGGCGCCGCCGGCGTTCGACCGGGCCGGCGCGCTGCGGGTGCGGGTCGGCCCGCTCGCCCTCAAGAACCCGGTGGTCTGCGCCTCGGGCGAGCACGTGATGACCGAAGCGGGGATCCGCGCCGCGCTCGGCGCCGGCGCCGCCGTGGTGGTGGCCAAGTCGATCAACGAGAGCGCGGCGGCGCGCCGGCAGCTGGCGCAGACCGACTACCTGCGCGCCGGCGCCGGCTGGCAGCCGCTGCCGTGGCGCGGCAGCGGCGGCAGCATCCTGTGCCGCTCGGGCCTGCAGCCGCGCGACAGCGCGGACTGGATCGCCGCGGTGGCGGCGCTCGACCGCGAGGCGCGCGCGCACGACGCCTACGTGGCGGCGAGCGTGATCCTTGCCGATCTCGACGCCGCCGTCAGCCTGGCGCGCGAGATCGAGGCGGCCGGCATCCGGCTGCTCGAATTCAACGTCGGCACCCCCTATGGCGACGAGGCCGCCCATGGCGGCGTGACCACCGAGCGCGCGGCCGAAAAGGTCGGCGCGCAGGTGGCGGCGATCCGCCGCGCCGTCGGCATCCCGGTCTGGGTCAAGCTGACCGGGCAGAGCGAGAACGTGGCCGCCCTCGCGGCGGCCGCGCGCGACGGCGGCGCCACCGCGGTGACCATGATCGGGCGCATGCTCGGCATGCTGCCCGACCTCGACACCATGGCGCCCGCGCTCGACACCAACCTCGGCTATGGCGGCGACTGGGCGCTGCCGCTGACCTGCTACTGGCTGGCGCGCAGCCGCAAGCGCCTGGGCGCCGATGCGCCCCTGATCGGCACCAACGGCGCGCGCAGCGGCGCCGACGTCGCCCGCATGCTGCTTGCCGGCGCCAGCGCCGTCGAGCTCTGTTCGGCCGTGCTCACCGGCGGTTTCGGCGTGCTGGGCGCGGCGGTCGACGAACTCGCGGACTACCTGGAGCGCAAGCGGTGCCGGGCGCCCGACCTCGTCGGGCGCGCCGCCGACCGCGTCCTGCCCTATGCCGAACTGCCCGCGCGCGCCGAGCACTGGCGTGCGTTCGTGCCGGCGGAGACACTCGGCGACTGAAGCGCCGCCCGCAGGCGCCCGCGCCGCTACTTGGCGGCGTCGCCGAGCTTCAGGTCGGCGATCAGCTTCTTGAAGTGCCGGTCCTCGGCATCGAGGACCCCGCGGAACTGCTCGGGATCGAGGTACATCGTGCTGTTGAAGGAGCGCCGCGTCGCCTCGACGAAATCGGGCGCCTTCATTGCCTCCGGAATGGCCGCCACCCAGCGCCGGACCACCGCCTCCGGCGTGCCGCGCGGGGCGAAGAAGCCGAACTTGGTGACGTCGACCATGTCGAGGCCGCCCTCGCGCACGGTCATGAACGAGGGCATCAGGTCGGAGCGCTGCGGACCCGTGATCGCCAGCGCGACCAGCTTGCCCGCATTGACGTGCGGCATGATGGCGTTGGGCAGGCCGACGACCATGTCGACATTGCCGCCGAGGATCGAGGTCACCGCCGGCCCGATGCCCTGATAGGGCACGTGCAGGATCTTGAAGTTGCCTGCCGCGGCGATCGCCTCGCCGGCCATGTGGGTCGTGGTGCCGATGCCGGCGGAGCCGAAGCTGATCTTGCCGGGGTTCGCGCGGCCGTAGGCGACGAACTCGGCGAGCGTCCGGAACGGCGCGTCGGGCCGCACCGCCACCACGAACGGCGTGCCGATGACGTTGCCCAGCGGCAGGAAATCGGCGCGCGAATAAGGCGTCTTGGCCATGTTCGGAATCACCGTCATCGCGCCGGTGCCGGTGTAGAGCAGCGTGTAGCCGTCGGGGTTGGCCTTGTGCACGGTGCCGGCGCCGATGATGGTGCCGCCGCCGGCGATGTTCTCGATCACGAGCGACTGACCGAGGATGCGCTGCAGCGCCGGCGCCAGGATGCGCAGCTGCTGGTCGGTCCCGCCCGGCGCGTAGGGAACGATCACGCGGATCGGCCGGCTCGGATACTCCTGAGCCGGGGCCGGGCGCGCGACGAGCGCGGCCGCGGGCGCGAGCAGAAGGCTGCGACGGATTCGGTTCATGCGAATGGTCTCCCGGGAGGCAAGGCCGGCGGGTGCCGCCGGCGGAACGGCTGCAAGCATACCCGTCGCGCGCCGAAGATGCCGGCGCCCGGCCGGCGCGCCGCTAGTGGATGCCCATGAGCCACTGGATCACCTGCTTCATCAGGAAGCCGAAGATGCCGAACGCGAGCACGAAGAACAGCACGAACGTGCCGAGACGGCCCGCCTTCGATTCGCGCGCCACCGACAGGATGATGAAGAGCATCAGGACGATCAGGCCGCCGACGCCCCAGGTCAGGCCGAACTGCGCGACCTGCTCTTCGCTCCAGCCACCGGTCGGGCCGGGCATGGCGTCAGTCCCGCACCGGCCAGGCGCCGGCGTCGACCAGGTCGCGATAGGCATGCCAGGTCGCATGCCCGAGCAGCGGCACGCTGACGAGGAATCCCGCCATCCAGGTGGCCATCGAGAGGCCGGTGAGGAGCATGATGATGGCCGCCCACAGCGCCATCGGCAGCGGGTTGTCGCCCACCGCGCGCACGCTGGCGAGCACCGCCGCCGCGAGGCCGATGCGCCGGTCGAGCAGGAGCGGCGCGGACACCGCGGTGACCGCGAAGACGAGCGCGGATCCGAGCGCGCCGGCCAGCATCCACAACCAGAAGAGCGTCGTCCCCTGCTCGGCCAGCGCGTAGCGCAGAAACGCCTCGAGCGTCGCGATCGGCTGCGCGACGTACAGCCGGAACATCACCGCCGAGACCGCGACCCAGGCGCTGGCGGCGCCGAACAGGAGCAGTCCGAGGCCGACCAGCGGACGGGTGCCGCGGCGCCACGCGGCGACCACTGCGCCGACCCCCGGGTTGGCACCGGCCGCGCGGCGGCGGCTCAATTCGTACAGCCCGGTGGCGAGGATCGGCCCGATCAGCAGGAATCCGCTGAACGCGCCGGGCAGGAGCAGCCAGGCCTGCTGGCCCAGCCAGACCGCCCCCCAGCCGCCCGCCGCCACCAGCACCCCGTGCAGAAGGCTGGCCAGCGGGCTCGCCAGCATGTCGCGCCAGCCGCGTGCAAGCCACGTCAGGGGCGCGCCGATGCCGATCGCGCGCGCCGCAGGGATGTGATTGTCAGACATGGTCCTCCCTACTCTGCGCGGATGCCGGCAGCCCTGATCACCGCCAGGTTGCGCTCCGCATCGAGGTTGATCGCGCGCGCGAATTCGGCCGCGCTGCCGCCGAATGGCAGGTTGTTGGCGGCGACGAGCCGTTCGCGGACATCGCCCTGCCGCAGCACCGCGTTGAGTTCCGCATTCAACCGCGCAATGATCGCCTCGGGCGTGTCCCCGGGCGCGAACAGGCCGAACAGCGACGTCAGGTTGGCCTGGGCGAAGCCGAGCTCGGCCAGGGTCGGCACCTGCGGCAGCACGCGCAGGCGCTCCGGCGCGCCGACGGCCAGAGCCTTGAACTTGCCGCTCTGGATGTGCTGCAGCTGTGCGATCGCGACGTTGGTCGACAGGATCTCGAAATGGCCCGCGAGCGCATCGGTCAGCTGCTGGCCGCCGCCCTTGTACGGAATGTGGCTGATGTCGACCTGCGCGGCCAGGCGCACGTGTTCGAGCACCATGTGCCCGACCGTGGCGATGCCGGAACTGCCCCAGCGCACCCGGCCGGGTGCCTGGCGCGCGGCGCGCAGCAGATCCTGGAAGGTTGCCCCGGCGAAGGCCGGCGTGCCGACCACCACCACGGGCGTGTGCATCACGCCGATCACCGGTGCAACGTCGCGCCGCGGATCGTAGCCGACTGCGGCGAGATACGGGTTCAAGGTCAGCGGGCTGATCGCCGAGAACGCCAGGGTATGGCCGTCGGGCTGCGCCTTGGCCAGAGCACCCATGCCCACCGACCCACCGCCGCCGGCACGGTTCTCCACCAGCACCGGAACCTCCAGGCGCGGCGCCAGGCGTTCGGCGATCGCGCGCGCGGTCTCGTCGCTGACGCCCCCGGTCGGATAGACGACGATGATGCGGACCGGGCGCTGCGGCCATTTCGCCTGGGCAAGCGCGAATTCGGCCAGGCACAGGAGGCCGGCTGCCAGCGCGACGACAAGCGGGCCCGACCGGCGCGACGACGTTGATGGCATCTCGGCATTGTGACGCATCGGCGCTGCGTCCGGTCAGGCGTACCGTTGCGCCACCTTGCGCGCCAGCGTCACGAAGCGCGCGCGCGCCCCGCCAAGCTCGTCGGCGCGGTAGGCGAGGGACAGGGGCGCATCGAGCGTGCCGGCGTCGGCCAGCGGGCAGTAGACGACCGCGTGCGCATGGGTGCCGCGCATGGATGCCGGCACCACCGACACGCCGGCGCCGGCCGCAACGAGGTTGAGGTTGGTCATCATGCGATCGACCTCGAGCGCGACGCGCGGCTCGAAGCCGGCGGCGCGGCAGAGTTCGAGCAGGCTCGCATACAGTCCCGGCGCGCCCGGACGGCGCACCAGGATCAGGTCCTCCTGCGCCAGATCACGCAGCCGCAGGGTCGGCGTCGCCCCGCCGCGCCGCCGCGCCAGCAGGCGGTGGCCCGCGGGCAGGGCAACGAGCAGCGGCTCGCGCAGCAGGGTGTCGAAGGCAATGCCGTCGGGGCGCGCGGTGGGCACGCGCAGCAGGCCGCAATCGAGGCGCCCGCCGGCAAGCGCATCGAGGATGCCGGCCGCATTGTCTTCGCCCAGCACCAGCGCGATGCCGGGGTAGGTCTGCCGGCACGCCTGCAGCACCGTCGGGGTGAAGCGGTGCGCCGCGGCCGAACTGGTGAAGGTGATCGACAGGCGACCTTGCAACCCGGTGCGCGCGTGCGTGAGCCGCTCCTCGAGCGCCGCGACGTCGCGCAGGATGCCGCGCGCGTCGGCGAGCAACTGCCTGCCCGCCTCGGTCAGCGCGACGCCGCGCGCATGGCGCCGAAACAGCGGCAGGCCGACATGGGCCTCGAGCGCCTTGATCTGCTGGCTCAGCGGCGGCTGGCGGATGCCCAGGCGCTCGGCAGCCCGGGTGATGTGACCGGCCTCGGCGACGGCAACGAAGTAGCGGAGCTGGCGGAGATCCACGTGCAGATCATACGATAAACATATGGCTGGCTGTTGTTTTCGCTATTGGACATATGACAGCGCCATCCCTACCATGGCGCCCTCGTACGTTCCCGGCGCTGCCTCGCGCCGCGGAATCGCCACTCGGAGCGACATCATGCGCAGATTCGCCTTGTTCCTTTGCGCCGCCGGCCTGGCCGGCAGCGTGCATGCGGGACCGACGTCGATTCTTTTCGTCGGCAACAGCTACACCTTCGGTCGCCTGGACCCGGTGTTGACCTACAACGCCTATGATCCTGTCACCAACCCAAGCGGCGTGCGCGACCTCGGCAAACCCCAGGGTCCGCTGGTCAACAGCTCGACCGCTGCGACACCCAAGTTCAGCGACGTGACGGGCACCAATTCCTACCCCTTGGGCATGAACATCTTTGGCACGACCACGCAAGGCAATTCGTACTCGCCACACTCGCAGACCATCGGCTGGGGCGGTGTGCCCGGCATCTTCAAGCAACTCACGGTGCAGGCCGGCCTGGACTACGACGTCGCCCTGTCCACCCGCAACGCCGCCACGCTGCGGGGCCATTTCCTCAACACCGCGAACGCGACCAACTGGGACCTGCGCGGCAACATCGGCAGCCAGAAGTGGGACAAGATCGTGCTGCAGGAACAGAGCGACGAGGCACTGGGTCCGCAGACCGTCAACGGCGTCGCGCTGGGGTCGAACTTTCCGGCGATCCGCGCGTATGTCGACCTGATCGAAGATTGGGTGCATACCCAGCGGCCGGTCCAGGCCGGGGTGATGACCAACAATCCCACCAACACCACCTATCGTGAGCGGAACCTGTACTGGGCCGGGGGCACGACAAGCGGCGGGACCGGCACCGGCGGTCAGTTTGCCAGCGAAGCGGACTGCGTTGCAGCGGGGGGCACAGCATCCACGTGCTCGAACAATTTGCTACGCACGATTCCGATCAACGCGAACTACAGCGCGGCGACCGAAATCTACCTGCAGCAGACCTGGGCCCGCCCCAACCTGATCAACGCGCCGGGCGCGGCGACGATCAATCCGGCTACCGGCAGCGCCACCTATTCCGGACCGCCGGCGCCGAGCTTCTTCAGTTCGCTCGAAGCCATGACCACCGAGATGACCGCCGCCATGATCAATGTCGCCGCGTATGCTGACAGCGACGGCACCCCCGGCATCAAGGGCATCATTCCGGTCGGCCAGGCGTTTCTCGCCGCGGTGGTCGCGGGACTCGCCACGCGCGACATGTACGCACCCGATGCGCAGACCGACAACCTGATCGATCTCTGGTTCAACGACGGCACCCACGCGAGCGTCGCCGGCTCCTATCTGAGCGCGCTCACGCAGTTCGGCGCGATCACCGGTCTGGACCCGTTGATGTTCGGGGCGGCGGAGCGCGCAGCCGCTGATCTTGGCCTATCGGCCCGCGAAGCCGTGCTGCTGCAGGCGGTGGCAAGCTTCCAGCTCGGCTTTCACACTGGCATTCCCGAGCCGGGCAGCCTGGCTCTGGTAGCCCTGGCGCTGGGTTGCGTAGCCGGAAGGCGGCGGCGCGCCGCGCCCGTCACTGCGCTGCGGGCTTGGTCTTGATTCGGCGCCGTGCAGCCGGGATCCGCCGGCGTGCTGGAACCCGGCACGCGACCGTCCGCTGCCGTGCTGTTTACGGCGACGCGTCGCCGTGACCGCAACGTCTGACGACGCCGCGATGCACCCACGCTCGATCACGCCAGCCGGCGTCGAAGCCGCAAAGAAGGGCAGACATATGCGCGTGACTGGATTTCTCCTGTGCTGGCTGCTCCTGCTGACCGGCGGATTTTCCCCGGCAGCAGCACAAACCCGCCCTGCCGTCCGCGTTCCGGCGACCGATAGGCCGGCGTCGATCCTATATGTCGGCAATAGCTTCTTCTACTACAACAACAGCCTGCACAACCACGTCGGGCGCCTGGTCGCCGCCGGCCTGCCCGGACATCGCCTGCGCAGCAGTTCGATCACCATCAGCGGCTCGGGGTTCGAATGGCACGATGTCGACTCCTACTTCCGCCCGGGGGCCGTCGGGGCCTACACCTTCGACGCCGCCAACAACATCGTCTTCAACGACCCGAAGCAGAAACTCTTCGACCTGGCGATCCTGATGGATTGCAGCCAGTGCCCGCTGCATCCGACCCTGGGCGCGACGTTCCGGGAGTACGCGCGCCGGCACAGCGAGACGGTGCGGCGCCATGGTGCGCAACCGGTGTTCTTCATGTCCTGGGCCTACGCCGATGCGCCGGAGATGACGGCACAACTGGCCGAGGCCTACACGCGCGCCGCCAACGACAACGGGGCCTATGTGATTCCCGCGGGCCTCGCCTTCGCGCTCGCGATCGCGCGCCGGCCGCAGGTCAACCTGTATGTCGCGGACAAGCGCCACCCGAGCCTGGCCGGCACCTACCTTGCCGCCGCCACCACCTACGCCGCGCTGTTCGGCCGCTCGCCGGTCGGGCTGGCCTACACGGCGGGCCTCGACGCCGACACGGTGGCGTTTCTGCAGAACGTCGCGTGGGACGCCGTGCAGGCCTACCTGCGACCGTAGAATCCGCCGCCCGCAGGACGTCCCCCGCGCCTACCGCAGGTTGCGCTCCCACAGGCTGAACACCTTGGCCCAGGCGGCTTCCGAGGCCACCGGGGCATAGGTCTGGCGCTCCGGGAAGCAGAAGCCATGCTGGGTGCCGGCGTGGATCTCGATCTCGTGGCGGGTACGCGTCTGCGCCAGGGCCTTGCGCAGCGCCGGGATGTCCTTGTCCGGCACGTGCGGGTCGACTTCGGCAAAGCCGTAATAGAGCTCCCCCGCAATCTTGTCCAGCAGCAGATGCGGTGAGTCGGCCGCGTCGGTGACGATGCCCACGCCGTAGAGCGACGCCGCGGCCGCGATCCTGGTGGGGAAGCGTGCCGCCACGGTGGTGATGTAGCGCCCGCTCATGCAATGGCCGACGCAACCCACCGGGCCGGGCCGGACCTTGTCCTGCGCGTCCAGGTAGGCGATCAGGCCCGCGGTGTCGTCGACGACGTCGGCGTTCGTGAGGCTGTTCATCGCGCCGTAGATCGCGGCGGTCATGGCGTCGCTGCGCCGCGGGATGTCGAAGCGCAGCAGGCCCATGCGGTAATACATGTCGGGCAGGATGCAGAAGTAGCCGTGCTTGGCGATGCGGCGCGCCATGTTGCACAGTTCCTCGCGGAACCCCGGCGCATCCATGTAGAAGATGATGCCGGGGAACGCGCCCGCCGCGTCCGGGCAGGCGGTGAACGCCGGCATGCGGCCGTAGCGGGTGGTGACGATGACGTCCTTCTCGATCAATGCCATGGGTTTCCTCGCGCTTCGTTGATCACATCCTGAGGCCGCTCGCCTCGACCACCGGGCGCCAGCGCTCCATCTCGGCGCGAATGTAGGCGGCGGCCGCCGCCGGGCCGGAGTCCACCGTCGGCTCGATCGCCAGCGCGGCGAGTTGCTGGTGCAGCGTGGCGTCGCCCATCACCCGCTGGGTCGCGGCGGCGAGGGTCGCGAGTATCGCCGGCGGCAGGCGTGCCGGCGCGGCAACCACGTTCCAGAGCACCGACTCGAACCCGCGCGTGCCGGCCGCCTCGTCGACCGTCGGCACGTCCGGCATCAGCGGCGAACGCCGGGCACTGGCGACGGCGACGATCCTGATCTTGCCCGACTTGTGGTGCGGGATCAGCGGACCCAGCGTGTCGACGCTCATGCCGACCTGGCCGCCGATGAGCGCCGGCAGCGACTGCGCGCCGCCGCGGAACGGAATGTGCTGGATGTCGAAGTTGCCGACCTCGCGCTTCATGCGCTCGACCGCCAGGTGCAGCGTGGTGCCCTCGCCCGGAGAGCCGTACTGGACCTTGCCCGGGGAGGCACGCGCCATGTCGATCAGGCCCCGCAAGGTCTGCGGCATGCCGGGGCCGACGCCGAACGCCGCCGCCGCCCCACCGACGATCGCCACGTGCGTGAAGTCGCGCAGCGCATCGTATTGCGGCGCGCGCGTGATCAGGTTGTACAGGCCGTGGGTGGTGGCGGTGCCGAACAGCAGCGAATAGCCATCGGGCTCCGCGTTCTTCACGTCGACCGCGCCGATCGCGCCACTGGCTCCGCTCTTGTTCTCGACCACCACCGGCTGGCCCAGCACCGTGGACAGGCGCTGCGCGTACTGGCGCGCGAAGATGTCGGTCGGCCCGCCCGGCGGAAACGGCACCACCAGGCGCAGCGCCCGGCTCGGATACGCGGCCTGCGCACGCAGCGCCGGCGCGGTCGCGACGGCGCCGGCAGCGGCGGCGAACCGGATCAGATCACGGCGATGCATGGCGGTCTCCCTGTCAAAGCCCGGCGCCGCGCCAGTCCGGGCTGGGCGCGGCCGGTTCGGTGCCCAGGCCGGCACTGTGCACCGCCTGGATCGCGCAGTATTCGTCCTTGTCCGACGCATCGCCGCTGATCCCCACCGCGCCCACGACCACGCGTTGCGCGTCGAGGATCAGCACGCCGCCCGGCACGGGAATGAAGCGCCCGCCCGAGGCCGCCGCCAGCGCGCCCTGGAATGCCGGGCGCTGCGCGAGCCGATCGCGGATCAGGCGCGAGGACATCCCCATGCCGAGCGCACCGTGCGCCTTGCCGAAGGCGATGTCGAAGCGCATCACGCCGCATCCGTCCTCGCGCTTGAACGCGACGAGCTGGCCGCCGGCGTCGAGCACGGCGACGGCCAGCGGCAGCAGCCGCTCGCGCCGCCCGATCGCGATCGCGTGGTCGACGATCGCCGCCGCCGCGGCGAGCGGCAGGGCGGAATGGACCGCGTGCAGGGTTTCCGCCATCTCGATGCTCTCGCGCGTGTCGACCGCAGGACTCAGCGCTGCGGCAGTTGGGCAACGCCGTCGCCCGTCAGGCGAAACGCCATCAGGTCCTCGCCCACCACCAGCGGGCCGGCGTAGGTCCTGCGCGTCATCTCGACGACCTCGGCCTCGGTGACCGGCGGCACCTTCGGCGTGCCCAGCAGCACGAAGTGGTAATAGACGGCAAGCTTCGGCTTGACCCGCGAGAACACCACGCCGGCCTCGGCCGGCTGGGTATGGTGGGCAAGGATCACCTTGAACACCGGCGAGGCGAGCAGTTCGTCGCGCACGGCCGCGACCTGGTGGATCAGAAGGTCGGTGCCGCTCGCATGGCGGATCAGGTTCTCGTCGAACTTGGTGTCGCCGGAAACGGTCACCGAGCGTCCGCCGTAGTCGATGCGGAAGCCGTACGCCGGCTTGAGGAGGTCGCCATGGTCGACGTCGAACGCGGTGACCCTGACCCCGCCCTTGTCGTAGATGACGCCCTGGCGGAACTCCTCGACCTCCGCACGGATATTCGCGGGGTTGAGGTTCTGGTCCGCGATCCGCGCCTTGATGTCCCAGCCGTAGGCGCGGGTGAGGCCGTCCATCAGGTCCTTCGTGCCCGCCGGGCCGTGGACCCGGAACGGCCCGTTGCGCTGCGCGTAGTTGGCTTCCAGCCAGCCGGTCAGCCAGAGGTCGGGGATGCCGACGACGTGGTCGGAATGCAGATGCGTGATGAACAGGGCGTCGACGGCGCCGAGCTTCAGGCCGGCCTGCAGCAGCCGCTGCGTGACGCCGCGACCGCAGTCGATCAGGAGGCTCTGGCCGCCGGCCTGCACCAGAACGCCGGGCCCGAAGCGCCGCATCACCGGATTGGGGCTGCCGGTACCAAGCAGCGTGACGCGGAACTCCCCGTCCGCAAGCGGCGGCGACGACGGCTGGGCGCGCACGCTGCCCGCGCCGACGCAGGCCGCTGCAAGCGCGAGGCAGGCGGCGATAACCCGACGGCGCGGCGTCATCAGGACGCGACTTCGTCCGCGATCGGATTCGACAGGACGCCGACGCCCTCGATGTCGATCTCGCAGACATCCCCGGGGGCCATCCACACCGGCGGCGTGCGCGCGTAGCCGACCCCGGCCGGCGTGCCGGTGATGATCACGTCCCCCGGCTCCAGCGTCAGGCACTCGGTGATGATGCACAGCGACTCGACGACGTCGAACAGGAAATCCTTGGTGTTGGCATCCTGCATCACCTTGCCATTCAGGCGCGACTGGATGCGCAGGCCGGCCGCGCCGGCCGGCAATTCGTCCGCGGTGACCAGCCACGGCCCGAAGCCGCCGGTCGCATCGAAGTTCTTGCCGATGGTCCACTGGTTGGTCTTGCGCTGGTAGTCGCGCACCGAGCCGTCGTTGTAGCAGGCGTAGCCGGCAACGCACCCAAGCGCGTTGGCCTTGGTCAGATGGCGCGCGCGCGCGCCGATCACGACCGCGAGTTCGGCCTCGTAGTCGAGCTTGGTCGACGCCTTCGGACGGATGATCGGCTCGTTGTGCCCGACCTGCGAGGTGGCGCCGCGCATGAAGAAGCTCGGGTACTCCGGCCTGGCATGCCCGCCTTCCTTGGCGTGGTCGGCGTAGTTCAGGCCCAGGCAGAGGATCTTCGGCGGGCGCGGCACCACCGGCAGGAAACGGATCCCTGCGAGCGGCCTGACCGCGTGCGGTGGCGCCTTGGAAGCGGCCGCCTTGACCACCGCCAGCGCTCCGGGCGCCGCGAGCAGCTCGGCCATGTCGGTGGCAAGGGCGAGCCCCGTCGCGCCGAGGTCGACGAACTCGGTGGCGGTTGCGGAATCGACGACGCCGATGGCGGCGCGACCATTGCTGCTGAAACTGAACAGGCGCATGTTTGCCTCGAATGCGGGTGTGGTGAATGCGGGTGGCCGGACGCCCTACTCTGCCTTGGCGCCGGTGCTCTTGACGACCGCCGCCCACTTGACGACCTCGTCGCGCAGGAAGGCGGCGAACTCCGCCGGGGTGTTGCGCGTCGATTCCATGCCGAGGCCGACGAAGCGCTCGCGCGCATCGGGCAGTTCCATTGCCTTGTTGATCTCGGCGTTGATGCGCTCGACCAGCGCCGGCGGCGTGCCCGCCGGCAGGAAGAATCCGACCCAGGTGTAGTCGTCGAAATCCTTGTAGCCGAATTCGGTGACCGAGGGCACGTCCGGCAGCAGCGCGGAACGCCGCGCGCTCGTCACCGCGATCGCGCGGATCTTGCCGGCCTTGATCTGCGGCACGGCCGGCGGCATCGAGGTCGAGGACATCGGCGTGTGGCCGGCAACGACCGCGGTGATCGCCGCGGCCGGCTGGTAGGGCACGTGGGTGATGTCGACCTTGGCCGCCGCCTTCAGGCGCTCGACCGAAAGATGGGTCGTCGTGCCGATGCCCGAGGAGGCGTAGGAGAGCTTCTCGCGCCGCGCCAGCTCGATGAGTTCCTTCAGGTCCTTCGCGGGCGTGGCAGGATTCACCGTGATGATGTTGGGCGTCCGCGGACCGAGCGCGAGGGCCGCGAAGTCCTTCACCGCGTCGTACCCGGCGTTCGGGTACAGCGACGGATTGACCGCGTACGCGACGCTGTGCACGAGGATCGTGTAGCCGTCGGCGGCGGCGCGCTTGACCTGGCCGGTCGCGATGTTGCCGCCGGCGCCGGGGCGATTCTCGACCACGAACGAGCCGCCGGTCGTCTCGCCGAGCTTCTGCGCCACCACCCGCGCGATCACGTCGGTGAAGGCGCCGGGCGCGAAGCCGACGATGATGCTGACCGGCCTGGCCTTCGGCCAGTCCTGCGCGTGCGCCGCCGGGGCGGCGGCGAGGCCGGCCACGACGGCCAGCGCGCTGCCAAGGGCCGTGCGCCGGGTGGATCGCGATCCTGCTGTCATGCTTGTCTCCTCGCGCGGCCGCTGCCGGCCGGCGCCTCTCGTGTTGGCGGTTCTCAGAGCAGCTTCGCGGCCTCGTCGAAGGTGAAGCGCGGCAGGCGGCTCATCACCTTCGACGGGTCGCCGTGGCCGATATTGCAGATGAAATTGGTCTTGACCCGGGTCCCGCCCCAGAACTCCGCGTCGACCTTGGCGGCATCGAAACCCGACATCGGGCCGCAATCCAGCCCGAGCATGCGCGCGGCGATCATGAAATAGGCGCCCTGCAGCGTGCTGTTGCGAAACGCCGTGCCCTGGATCAGCGCCTCGTTGCCGGCAAAGACGCCGCGCGCGTTGGGATTGTGCGCGAAGTTCTTCGTCAGGTGCTCGTAGAACTCCAGGTCATAGCCGATGATCACCACCGCCGGCGCGGCAGCGACCTTGGGCTGGTTGCCGGGGGACATGCACGGCACCAGGCGGTCCTTCGCGGCCTGCGTGCGCAGGAACTGGAAGCGGGCCGGCTGGGTGTTCATCGAGGTCGGCCCCCACTTGGCGAGGTCGTAGACCGCGCGCAGTTCGGCATCCGACACCGGCGTGTCGAGAAAGCCGTTCTGCGTGCGGGCGTTGCGGAAAACCTGGTCCTGGACTGATTCGGAAACGATGCTCATTGCCTGCTTTCGTGTCGGGGTGAATGACGAACTATGCGGGGATCGGCGTCGACTGCCAGGCGGCGAGCTGCCACTTGCCGTTGCGTCGAAGCCAGAGGTTGAGGAAGCGGCCGTTGACCGTGCGCGAGCTGCCGTCCGGGTTGCCGAGGGTCAGGCGGATGTGCCCGGTGACGCGCGCGCAGTCGCCGAACACCTCGATCCTCTCCTCGGGCCGCTCGGCCTTGGTGTAGTGCCAGCGCTTGCCGACGATGCCGTCGATGTAACTCTGCTTGGTGTCGATGACCGCGTTCGAATGGGTGTAGATGAGGTCGTCGGCGAGCAGTTCGTTCAGGACCGCGACGTCGGCGGCGACCATGGCCTGGTAGCGGCGATTCTCCAGGGCGAGGATGTCCTGCGGGGTGGTCATGGGCGTCTCCTTATTTGCCGGCGGGCGCCAGCACGAAGTCGAAGTCGAGGGTGTAGTACGGCTTGTCCATGCGCGTGCCGTCGGGCGCGGTGCCCGGCTCGTGTCGCACCCAGTCCGAGACCAGCGACGAGCGCACGCCGAAGACGGCGTCGGAGTCGAGGTACTTGTCGTCGCCGCGGAACACGTGCGTGATCAGCCGCTCGTAGCCCGGCGCCTGGATCATGAAGTGCAGGTGCGCGGGCCGGAACGGATGCCGTCCGGCGCGGGCGATCCAGTCGCCGACGGGGCCGTCGGTGGGAATCGAATAGAACTCGGGCAGGATGCTCCTGAACCAGTAGCGGCCGTCTGCCTCCGAGCGCAGGCGCCCGCGCGCGAACAGGGCGCCGTCCTTGTCGGTGTACTGCACGTCGTAGATGCCGTCGCCGTCGGCCTGCCAGACGTCGATCACGGCCCCCGGCACCGGCTTGCCGTCCAGGCCGCGCACCGTGCCGCGCACGAACGCCGGCTCGCCGGATGCCCCCTGCGCGAGGTCGTCGCCGTTCCTGAAGTCGGACGCCTTGTCGGTGTGGAACGGGCCGAACACGGTCGCCTCGGTGCAGCCGGGCGGCTTGGCATTGTTGAGCGCGACCACCAGCATCGACAGGCCCAGGGTGTCGGAGAGCAGGATGAATTCCTGGCGCTTGTCGTCGCACTTCTTGCCCACCGCGGTCAGGTACTCGAGGCCCTGCATCCATTCCGCCTCGGTGAGTTTCACCTCGCGCGCGAACTCGTGCAGGTGGCGCGTCAGGCTGGTGAGGATTTCCTTGAAGCGGGCGTCCTTGCAGCCTTCGAGGCGGCGGATGGCTTCATCGGTGATGGTGTTCTCGTCGAGGTTGCGCACGGCGCGTCTCCTTGGTTCGCGATGATTGACGACTGCGTCCGGCGCGCTACTGCTGCACCGGGATCCTGGCACGCTTGGCGACCTGGGCGGCCGACTCGATCTCGGCGCGCACGAAGCGGTCGAAATCGGCAGCGCTGCCCGGGATCGGGTCGGCGCCCATCTTGGCCAGCCGTTCGCGCAGCTCCGGCGTTCCCGCCGCCCTGGCGACCTCGCCGTTGAGGCGCGTGACGACGGCGGCCGGCGTGCCCGTCGGGGCGAACATGCCGACCCAGAGGGAATAGTCCGACCCCGGGACGATCTCGCTGGTTGCCGGCACGTCCGGAAGCACCGGCGCGCGCTTCGCGCTGGTCACCCCGAGCGCCGCCACGCGGCCTTCCTTGATCAGGCCCAGCGCCGCGTTGATCGGCGCCATGTAGAACTCCAGGCGTCCGGCCGCGACTTCGGTGACCACCTCGGGCGTGCCCTTGAACGGCACGTGCTGGAGATCGAGCGCGGCCATCATCATGAACTTCTCGGCGGAGAGGTGGGTCGCGCTGCCGATGCCGGCCGAGCCGTAGTTGAGCGAATTGGCCGGCTTGGCCTTGACCTGCGCGATGAAGTCGCGGAGATCCTTGTACCGCCCGGGCGGCGCGATCAGAACGTTGGGCACCGCGCCCAGGCCGGCGACGTTGATGAAGTCCTTGAGCGTGTCGTACGGCAGCTTCGCGTAGATCGCCGGATTGACCGAATGCGCGCTCGAATGCACCAGCAGCGTATAGCCGTCGGCGTCCGACTTCGCGACCGCGCCGGCGGCGATCGTGCCGCCGGCGCCGGTCCGGTTCTCGACGACGATCGGTTGCCCGAGGCTGCGGCTCATCACCTCGCCGAACGAGCGCCCGATGATGTCGGTGGCGCTGCCCGCGGTGAACGGGATCACGAACTTGATCGGCTTGGCGGGAAAGGCCTGCTGCGCAAGCGCGCCCGCGGCGCAGACTGCGCCAAGCACGCCGGCGAGCCAGTGACGGATCTTCATGAATGCGACTCCTGGTGGATTGTTCATCGAATGCTAACCCAATCCGCTGTCGCCGCCGGGCGCGTGGCGCGCGCCGGTGCGGAACATGGTGCGGCGGGTGTCGCGGAACTGCGGGCGCACGCGATCGCTCCACGCCGTGGCGCGCACTGCCAGCCACGCCGGCGAGCTGAGCACGTCGGGCGCTTCGAGGTCGTAGCAGGCGACCGAGCTCGGATCGCCGTCGAGGTTGACATAGCGGCATGCGCGCACGCAACCGGGCACCTGCGCCAGACCCGGGAGGTGTTCCTCCTCGTACCAGCGCGCGACCTCGCCCATCCAGCCGGGCGCCGCGTTGGTCTCGACCACGTAGTGGTAGTGCGCCGCCCGCCCGGCCGCCGCGCCGTCGCGCTCCAGGACGCGCCGCAGGCGGAATCCCTGCACGGCCTCCGGCGGCAGCGCGAACTTCTCGGCGACCTCGCTCTCGATCCCGGACAGCACGGCGCTCGCGAGCGCCTGCGGCTCGCCCAGTTCGACGTAGAGGTAGAAGGCGGGCGCCTCGGTGCCGCGGTGCGCATGTGCCGAACGCACCGGCAGCCCGGCGGTGCGGGCAAGTTGCGCCAGCGCCTGCGGCATGCCGGCATCCGCCAGTGCGGGCGGCGGTCCCTTCAACAGAAATGCGTGTGTTTCCTGCATGGCATTCGTCCCTGTTTTTCTTGTTGCGCACGCAACCGCGCCGCGCGCCGCCGGCACTGCGGCGGGCGGCCGGCAGGCCGCGCGAAGTATCGCACCGGCCGCGCCCGCCCGGTCCCGCGCGTCGCACCGACCGCCGTGCCCGCCTCAGCCATCCGCCATCCCGGCCAGGCGCTCGACCAGACGCACCGTGGCGATGTAGTCGAGATCGCCGTCACCCTGCGCGGCAACGGCCGCATACATCTGCCGGACCTGCGCCGTGAGCGCAAGCGGGACACCGGTGCGCGCGCCCTCGTCCAGGATGAGGTCGAGATCCTTGATCATCTGCCGGCCGGAGAAAGTCGATGCGTAGTCGCGCGACTTGAGCGGCGGCACCTTGTAATTGACCATCGGCGATCCCGCGGCGCTGCCGCCGAGGATGTCGAGCATCTGTGCCCAGTCGAGCTCGCCCTTCTCGCCCAGCACCAGGGCCTCGGCGAGCAGGCCCGCGGTGCCGGCGACGAGCAGGTTGATCACCAGCTTGATGACACGCGCCTGCTCGCCCTCGCCCAGATAGAAATGCGTCTTGCCGAAGCTCGCGAGCAGCGGCAGGACGAAGTCGTAGGCGGCGCGCGGGCCCGAGGCCATCACCGTCAGTCCGGCGGCACGCGCCACCACCGGATTGCCCGAGACCGTCGAACGCACATAGGAAACACCGGCCTCCCGATGCCGCGCCGCCAGGCGCGCCGAGGCCTGCGGCGACACCGTGCTGGTGTCGGCATGGACCAGTCCGCGCCGCGCGGCGCCCGCGATCGCGTCGCCGACCGCGGCGAGCGCGGCGTCGTCCGGCAGCGACGTGACGACGACATCGGCCGCGCTCACGCACGCGCCGATGTCGGCTGCGCGCGCCGCCCCCAGCGCGACGGCGGCCGCGAGATTCGCTTCTGCCGCGTCGGCGGCGACGACCTCGAACCCTGCCCGCACCAGGTGCGCGATCATCGGCTGCCCCATCTTGCCGGCGCCGATGAAGCCGACCACATGGCGGCCCGGGGTGGCGATCTCCATGTCAGGCCGCCTGCTTCAGGTCGAGCGCCGTCAGAATGCGGTCGGCCGATGCCGACAGATCCGCCAGCCGCTGTCCGAGTTCGCCGTAGCGCAGCCGGCCATGCCGCTTCTGCCAGCGGCCCGCGATCATCACCGAGTCGACGTTGGCGAGGCTCGCCTGCATCACCACCGCCGCGACCGGATCGTGCACCGGCTGCATGTTCGGCAGCCGCGCATCGAGCAGGACGAGGTCGGCCTGCTTGCCCGGCGCCAGCGACCCGATGCGGTCCGCCATGCCCAGCATGCGCGCGCCGCGGGTGGTGATCCATCCGAGCGCCTCGCGCACCGGGACGCTCGACGTTTCGGGAATCGTGCCGTGCGCGGCGCGATGGTCGGCGTTGTCCAGTGTGCGCTGCATCGCCAGCGCCATGCGTGCGACGGTGAACATGTCGCCGGACAGCACCGATTCGAGGTCGACGCCGAGCGAGGGGGCGCTGCCGAGCGCGCGCAGCCGGCCGGTGATCGGATGGCCGTGCCCCTGCGCCATCTCGTTCTCGGGAGTGATCGAGAAGCTCATGCCGAGCTCGACGAAGCGGCGCAACTGCGCATCGGTCAGGTTGTTGCCATGGACGATGTTGACATGCGGGCCGAGCAGGCCGGCCGCATCGAGGCGCTCCCAGCCGTCCGGTGTCCGGGCCGGGCCTCCGCCCTGGTGCATCGAGGCGACCAGGCCGAATTCCTTCGCCAGTGCGAAGTCGGCGAGCGCGACCTCCAGGGTCGAGTAGTGCGGTCCGAGGATGGCGAGGCCGAGCGTGACCAGCCCGTCGTTCGCCGGCAGGCGCTCGCGCAGCAGACGCTGCACCTCGCCCCGCGGATGCGGCACCTCCCAGAACGGCCGCTCACCGGGCTTCGGATCGGGCTTCGGACTGCCATGGAAGAAGGCCGCGCGGATGCCGGACGCCGCCAGCGCGGCGATCGCCGCATCGGTGTGCGCCGGCGTCGGATTGTTGTGGCACCAGTCGACCAGCGTGGTGGTGCCGCAATTGATCTGGTTGAGCGCGCCGACCAGGGTGGCGATCCCGATGTCCTCGGGCCTGAACACCGTCGCGAGGCCGGCATGCACGTGCTTGAAGTACTCGAGCAGGGTCCAGTTCGACGCGACGCCGCGCAGGCCGGTCTGCCAGGTGTGCATGTGGGCATTGACGAGCCCGGGGATGACGATGCATCCGGCCGCGTCGACCGTTTCGGCTGCGACGCCGTCGAGCCGCGGGCCGATCGCCGCGATGCGGCTGCCTTCGACCAGCAGGTCGCCCCGCAGGGTGCCGACCGCCTCGTCCATCGAGACGATGGTGGCACCGCGAATCAGGACACGGGAGGTCATCGCCGCCTACGATTCGAGGCCGTCCGACAGCTCGACATTGGCGGGCGCGAGCTCGAGTCCGGCACTCTTGGCGAGTTCGACCAGGAGCACCGCGAAGTCGACGTTGTCGTAGCCGCGTCCGACCAGGCTGGCAATCGATTCGCGGGTGGCGGCCGCCGCGGGCATGCAGACGCCGTGGGCCTTGGCCGCGCCCATGCCGAGGTCCATGTCCTTGAGCAGCAGCTTGGGCGTGAAGGTGACCTTGTCGAAGGTCAGGTTGGCGAGGGTCGGCGTCTTGTATTTCGTGTACATCGATCCCAGCACCGAGTTGTTGATCGATTCGAGGAAGACGTGGCGCGGGATGCCGGCCTTCTCGGCCAGCACCGTCACCTCGCAGAAGGTCTGGATGATCACCCCGAACATGGTGTTGTGGGCGATCTTCCACACGCGCGCCAGTTCGCCCTCGCCCAGCCACATCTCCGAGCGCCCGAGCATCGCCAGGTAGGGCCGCGCGGTCTCGTAGGCGGCGCGGGGTCCGGAAGCCACGACCGAGAGCTTGCCTGCCTTCGCCACCTTGGCGTTGCCCGACACCGGCGCGCACAGATAGGCGACGCCGCGCGCCTCGAGCCCGGCGCGCACCTCCGCCGAGCCCTCCTGCGAGATCGACGAGCAGTCCACCACCATTGCCGGCCTGGCCGCGCCGGACAGAAGCCCGCCGGCGCCGAACAGCACCTCCTTCAGGTCGTCGGTCGTCGACACCATGGTGAAGACGATGTCGCAGCCGGCGAGATCGGGTTTGCCGGCGGCGAGCTTCGCGCCCTGTTGCGCCAGCGGCGCCGCCTTGGCGGCGGTCCGGTTCCACACCGACACGTCGCAGCCGTTCCGGACGAGTCGAATCGCCATCGCCTCGCCCATGCGCCCGAGGCCGATCCAGCCGATGGTCGCGGTTGTCGCCATTTCTCGTCTCTCCTCGTTTGCCGCGCGCGTCCGCCTAGGCACGCCGCAGCGGCACGCCGGACAGGCGCACCAGTTCGTCGAAATCCAGCCCGTCGGCCCAGTCGAGCGCCACGAGCCCCTGCGGCGTCACCTCGATGGTGGCGAGGTCGGTGTAGACCATCTTGACGCAGCCGACGCCGGTCAGCGGGTAGGTGCACCGCTCGACCAGCTTCGACTCGCCCGACTTGGTCAGGTGCTCCATCATCACGAACGTGCGCTTGGCGCCGACGGCGAGGTCCATCGCCCCGCCCACCGCGGGGATCGCGTCGGGCGCGCCGGTGTGCCAGTTGGCGAGGTCGCCGTTGACGGCCACCTGGAAGGCGCCGAGCACGCAGATGTCCAGATGCCCGCCGCGCATCATCGCGAACGAGTCCGCATGGTGGAAGAACGCGCCCCCCGGCAGCAGCGTGACCGGCTGCTTGCCCGCGTTGATGAGGTCCCAGTCCTCCTCCCCCTTGGCCGGTGCCGGACCCATGCCGAGGATGCCGTTCTCGCTGTGCAGGAAGATCTCGCGGTCGCGCGGCAGGTGATTGGCGACCAGCGTCGGCAGGCCGATGCCGAGGTTCACATAGGCGCCTTCGGGGATGTCGCGGGCGACCCGCGCGGCGATCTGGTCGCGCGTCCTGCGCTGGATGCTCATTGGCCTGCCCTCCTCTGACTGCGCGCGAGCCGCTGCGACGGCCGCAGGTTCCGCCATCCGCACGCGCGGGCCGCGGCGCTCACGCGGCCTCCCGCGCGCCGGAACGCGGCACCGGCACCACATGGGTGACGAAGATGCCGGGGGTGACGATGATCTCCGGGTCGAGGCCGCCGAGTTCGACCGTCTCGTAGACCTGCGCGACGGTGCAGCGCGCCGCCGATGCCATGATCGGACCGAAATTGCGCGCCGCCTTGCGGTAGGTGAGGTTGCCCCAGCGGTCGCCGCGCTCGGCCTTGACGAGCGCGAGGTCGCCGTGGATCGGGTACTCGAGCACGTACATGCGCCCGCCGATCTCGCGCACCTCCTTGCCCTTGGCCAGGTCGGTGCCGTAGCCGGTCGGCGTGTAGAACGCGCCGACGCCGGCGCCCGCGGCACGGACGCGCTCCGCCAGGTTGCCCTGCGGCACCAGTTCGAGCTCCAGCTTGCCGGCGCGATAGAGGCTGTCGAAGTGGTGCGAGTCGGCCTGGCGCGGGAACGAGCAGACGATCTTGCGCACCCGGCCGGCCTTGAGCAGCGCCGCGATGCCGGTCTCGCCGTTGCCCGCATTGTTGCTGACGATCACCAGATCGCGCGCCCCGTGCTCGATCAGCGCGTCGATGAGTTCGTCGGGCATGCCGGCGCCGCCGAAGCCGCCGAGCAGCACGGTGGCGCCGTCGCGCACGCCCGCCAGCGCGGCGGCGGCCGATGCGGCGATCTTGTTGATCATGGATTCTCCCCGGTGTCGGCCGGCGCGCGGCCGTGGTAGGCGTCGTCGAGCAGCGCGCGGATCGCGGCACGCTCGAGCGGGCGCGGATTCGGATACGGCGCGGCGACGGCGAGATCGGCGGCCCGGTCGAGGCCGTCGGCGGGCATGCCGATCGCCGCCAGCGAGCGCGGGGTGCCGAGCCGGCGCTCGAGGTCGATCAGGCCGGCGGCCGCGCCGGCCGCCCCCAGCGCGGCGGCGATCCGCCGCATCGCCGCCGGCGCCGCGGGCGCGTTGTAGGCGACCGCGTGCGGCAGGACCACGGTATGGGTTTCCGCATGCGGCAGGTTGAAGCTGCCGCCGAGCGTGTGGCACAGCTTGTGATGCAGCGCCATCGCGCAGCCATTGAGCGCGATGCCGCACAGCCACGCGCCGTAGAGCGCGTCGGCGCGCGCCGCCAGGTCGCGCGGCGCCGTCATCAGCGCGGGCAGGCCGGCGGCGAGCGCGCGGATGCCTTCCTCCGCGACCAGCGATATCACCGGATTGGCGTCGACCGCGTACAGCGCCTCGACGGCATGGGCGATCGCGTTCATCCCGCTGACCGCGGACAGGCCGGTCGGCAGGTCGAGCGTCAGTTCGGGGTCGTAGATCACCGTGCGCGGCAGCACGCGCGGATCGCGCCCGGTCTTCTTCTGGCCGTCCTCGGTGACGCCATAGATCGCCGTCATTTCCGAGCCCGCATAGGTGGTCGGGATCGCGAGGATCGGCAGCGACGATTCCAGCGCGATCGCCTTGCCGAGCCCGGTGGTCGATCCCCCGCCGATGGCCACGGCACAGTCCGCGCCGAGGCGGGCAGCCGCTTCGCGCGCGGCTCGCGCGGTCTCGACCGGCACATGCATGGCGGCGCGGTCGAAGATGCCGGCGCAGCGCGGACCGAGGCGGCGCGCGACCTCCTCGGCTGCGGCGCGCTGCTCCGGCGTGCACAGCACCAGCGCGCGCTGCGCGCCGAGCAGCCCGACCTCGCGCTCGAGGTGGGCGAGCGCGCCCGCGCCGAAGACCACGCGGCCCGGGTGCGAGGAGTAGACGAATTGCAGCATGGCGGGAATTGGGTTACCGTTCGGGTTGTCGTTCGTCTGGCGGCGAGATGTTCGGCACGAGAACGATGCAACCGGCGGCGCAGGAGAATGCGCAGGGTGTGCCGGTTTGTCAAGCGAATCCGGGTTCGCTATCAGAACACATGAAAAATCAGGGGACTGCGCAGTGAACCCGCGTGCGGATGCTGCACTGCAAGGAGGACCGCCGCCGGCGCCGAGCGACAGCTACGTCCAGTCGTTCGCGCGCGGTCTCGCCGTGATCCGCGCGTTTGCCGCGGACGCCCCGTCCCAGACGCTCTCGGAGGTCGCCGCGCGCACCGGCCTGGACCGCGCCGGCGCGCGGCGCATCCTGCTCACGCTGCAGGCGCTCGGCTACGTCGCCCAGGACGGCCGCCAGTTTCGCCTGACCGCGCGCATCCTCGATCTCGGCTACGCCTACCTCTCGACCACGCCGCTGTGGAATCTCGCCGAGCCGATCATGGAGGAACTCTCGCGCGCGGTCCACGAATCGTGCTCCGCCTCGGTCCTCGAAGGCACCGAGATCGTCTACATCCAGCGCGTGCCGACCGCCAAGATCATGGCGATCAGCCTCGCCATCGGCAGCCGCCTGCCGGCCTGGTGCAGCGCGATGGGGCGGGTTCTGCTCTCGGCGCTGCCGCCGGAGGAACTCGCACGCGTGCTGGCGCGCAGCGACCTGCACCCGCGCACCCGTCACACCGAAACGTCGCCCGCGCGGCTGACGAAGATCATCGCCGGCGTGCGTGCCGACGGCTTCGCGCTGGTCGACCAGGAACTCGAGGACGGCCTGCGCTCGATCGCGGTGCCGCTGGTCGATCGCGGTGGCCGCGTGATCGCCGCGATGAACCTCTCGGCCAACGCCCATCAGGTCTCCTCGGCGCAGATGGTCCGGCGGCTGCTGCCGCCGCTCAAGGACGCGGCCGCGCGCATCAACCGCGCACTGGCCATGCGCGCGTGAAGGCGGCGGCCGGTCTAGAATCGTCTCGTCCGCCGCGCCCGCCCTCCGACCAGTCGCCCGTTCCGCCGACCGCTGCCCATGTCGCCCGCCAAGCTCCTGGTCAGCATCCTGTTCACCGCGTCGATCCTGTTCGGCGCCTTCATCGTCCTCTCGCCGTTCATCCTCGCGATCCTGTGGGCCGCGATCCTGGCGGTGGCGTCCTGGCCGCTGCACGAGGTGATCGCCCGGCGCCTGGACCGGCACGCGTCCTGGGCGCCGGCGGCCTCGACCACGCTGGTGCTGATCTTCCTCGTCGGCCCGATGGCGCTGCTGCTGGTGTTCCTGAGCCAGGACGTGTACACGGCGGCGTCCTACCTGATCGAGGCGGACACCTACGGCAAGCCCGTGCCCGCGGTGCTCGACAAGCTGCCGCTGGGCGGTGAATACCTGACCCAGCTCTGGGAGAAGTACCTCGCGCAGCCCAAGCGCCTGTCGGCGATCCTGGAGGCGCAGCTGGACCTGATCCGCAACGCCGCGCAGACCGTGTTCCTCGACCTCACGTCGCGCCTGGCGACGCTGCTGTTCGCGCTCTGGGTGCTGTATTTCTTTTATCAGGACGGCAAGGCGATCTCGGCCTGGGTCAACCAGATCGGCTACAAGTGGCTGGAGCGCCGCTGGCCGTCCTACGTGTTCCAGTTGCCCGACGCGCTGCGCGCGGCGGTCAACGGCATCGTCATCGTCGGCTTCGGCGAGGCGCTGCTGCTGTCGCTGCTCCTCTGGATCTGCGGGGTGCCCTCGGCCGTGACGCTCGGCGTGATCACCGCGGTGATCGCCTTCATCCCGATGGCCGCGCCGCTGCTCCTGGGCGTGATCGGCTTCATCCTCTTCGCGAGCGACGCCCCCGTCGCCGGAATCGCCGTGTTCTCCCTCGGCACGATCATCGTCATGGCGGCCGACTACGTGGTGCGGCCGGTGCTGATCCAGGGCGGCACCGCGCTGCCCTTCCTGGCGATCCTGTTCGGCATCTTCGGCGGCGTCGGCACCATGGGCATCGTCGGCCTCATCATCGGGCCGGTGCTGCTGGTGCTGCTGCTCGTGCTGTTCCGCGAGGCGGCCATCGACGAGCGCGCCGTCGACCTGGACCTCACGCAGAGCATGCGCGCGTACGACCCCGAGCGCGACCGGCGGCGCTAGGCGCGGCCGTCCCGGCACGGCGCGCAGGCGCCGCGCGGCGGACGCGCGCTAGGCGAGGTGGACGCCGGCGTCGACGCAGACCACCTCGCCGGTCATCGCGGTCGCGCCGGCGAGGAGCAGCACGCACACCTCCGCGATCTCGGCGGCATTGGCCACCTTCTTCAGCGAGGCCTTGGCGATCATGCCGGCCTTGGCGCGCTCGGCCTCGGCAGCGCCGCGCCCGCGCGCATGCCAGGGCGTGTCGACATAGCCGGGCGCGACGCAGTTGACCCGCACTTCCGGTCCGAGCACGCGCGCCAGCGACTTCGTGAGCGTGTGCACCGAGGCCTTGGTCGCCGCGTAGGCGGTCGAGGTGCCGCCGCCCGTGATTCCGGCGCGCGAACCGATGTTGACCACGCTGCCGGCGCCGGAGGCCTTGAGGGCCGGCGCCGCGGCGCGGGTCATCTGGTACACCGACACGACGTTGTTGCGATAGAGGCGCAGGAAATCGTCGCCCGACAGCGCATCGAGGTCGGCTGCCGGCGCGGCCTTCGTCTCGCCGGCGTTGTTCATCAGCGCGTCGATCCGGCCGAACGCGCCGAGCGCCGCCTGGACCAGGGCGCGACATGCCGCGTCGTCGCCGACGTCGGCCTGCACGGCGACCGCGTCGCCGCCCGCCGCCTTGCAGTCGGCGACCACCCGTGCGGCCGCGTCGGCGTTGCTGCGATAGTTGACGACCACGCGCCACCCGCGCGCGGCGAGCTGGCGCGCGGTCTCCGCGCCGATGCCCGATCCCGCGCCGGTGATGACGGCGACCCGCGTCTCCGTCGCCATCACGCCGCCTTCGCCGGGCGCAACTGCAGCGACTTGTACTCGAGGAACTCCTCGAGCCCGTAGACGCCGGACTCGCGCCCGTTGCCCGACTGCTTGTAGCCGCCGAACGGCGCCATCGGGTTGAACGGCCCGCCGTTGATGTCGATCTGCCCGGCGCGCACGCGGCGCGCGACGGCCTTGGCACGCTCCTCGTCCTTCGACCAGATCGTGCCCGCCAGCCCGTACACCGAGTCGTTGGCGATGCGCACGGCATCGGCCTCGTCCCGGTAGGTCAGGATCGACAGCACCGGCCCGAAGATCTCCTCGCGCGCGATGGTCATCGCCGGGGTCACCTTGCCGAACACGGTGGGCTTGACGAAGTAGCCGCGGGGCTGTCCTTCGGGCGGCTCCGCGCCGCCGGTCAGGAGCTGCGCGCCCTCCTCGATGCCCTTGTTGATGTACGCGCGCACGCGCTCGCGCTGCACCGCGGAGATCAGCGGCCCGAGCCGCGCATCGCCCATCGGGTCGCCGACGGTGAACCCGGCGGCGACCTCGGTCGCGATCTTCGCCGCCTCCTCGTAGCGGGACGCGGGCACCAGCATGCGCGTGGTGGCTGCGCAGGTCTGCCCCGAGTTGAGGTAGCAATAGCTCACGGTCGCCTTCACCGCGGTCGCCAGGTCGGCGTCGTCGAGGATGATCGCCGCCGACTTGCCGCCGAGCTCGAGGGCGACCCGCTTGACGGTCTGGGCCGCCAGTTCCGACACGCGCTTGCCGGCCCGCGTCGAGCCGGTGAAGGAGATCATGTCGACCTCCGGCGAGGCGGCGAGCGCCTCGCCCACCACCGGTCCGTAGCCGGAGACCAGGTTGAACACGCCCTTCGGCAGCCCGACCTCGTGGATGATCTCGGCGAGCATGAACGCATTGAGCGGCGCCACTTCCGAGGGCTTGAGCACCACGGTGCAGCCGGCCGCGAGCGCCGCCGCGACCTTGAGCGCGATCTGGTGCAGCGGGAAGTTCCACGGGGTGATCGCGCCGACCACGCCGACCGGCTCGCGCACGATGAGCGAATTGCCGACGGTCTTCTCGAACTCGAAGCTGCCCGCCAGCGCGGCGTACATGCCGAAGGTGTTGACCGGATTGCCGACCATCACGCGCTGCGCGAGCTTGTACGGCACGCCGACCTCGCCGGTGATGGTGCGCGCGAACTCGTCGGCACGCGCCTTGATGCCGGCCTGGATCGCCGCGAGATACTCGCCGCGCCTGGCCGCCGGCACCGCGGCCCAGCCGTCGAACGCGGCGCGCGCCGCCGCGATCGCGGCCTGGGCGTCGGCGACCGTGCCTTCGGGGATGCGGCCCATGACCTCCTCGGTCGCGGCGTTGATCACGTCGATGGATTTTCCGCCGCTGCCGGAGACCCAGGCACCGTCGATGTAGAGCTTCTCGTAGGCTTTCATGCGCGAACCGATCTGGTGAGGAAGGAGAAAGCGGGCAAGTTTAGCGCAGCGCATCGGGCCCGGCGGCCCCGCGCCGCCGATCGGCCGCATCGTCCGTGCGGCCCCGGGCGCAGCGCCCTGGTCGGCTAGGCCGTTTCCGGCGGCGTCTTCTCGAACGCCATGACGAGCTCGCGGAATTCCGCCGGCAGCGGCGCCGCGGCGTTCGCCACCCGGTCCTTGTAGACGTAGATCAGTTCGCCGGAAATCAGGTGATCGTCGCCGCGATGGACCTCGACCAGGGTGCGCATCGACGAGCGGCCGAGGCGCGCGACGCGCACGCCGATGTCGAGGTCGTCGTCCCAGTGCGCGGGCGCGTGGTACTCGGCGCCGGCCTTGACCACGTAGATGTCGTGCATCCACGCGTCGAAGCGCTCCTTGAGGCCCGGGCCGTGGCGCGCGGTGCCCGCCGCGAGCATCGCGCGCCAGGACTCGAACACGGCCACGTCGAAGTAGTTGAAGTAGTTCCCGTTGAACACGACCTTCTGCATGTCGACTTCCGACCAGCGCACCCGCAGGCGGTGGAAGAAGGTGAAATCGGAGCGCATCGCCGGCCCGTCAGGACTTCGCGGCCAGGCCGAGGCGCTCGATCAGCGCCTTCTCCGAGGCGAAGGTGTCGCGCGCGTACTTGGTGTAGGCGGCCGTGTCCAGGTAGATCACCTGCTGGTCGTACTTGTCGAGCACCGCCTGCACCGCCGGATCGTCGAGCGTCTTCTTGAACGCGTCGTGCAGGACCTTCACCACGCCGGGATCCATGCCTTTCGGGCCGCACACCCCGAACGGCGAGTCCGAGATGGTCTTGTAGCCGAGCTCGTCGAGCGTCGGCACGTTCGGCCAGCGCTTGGTCCGCTTGCTGCCGTAGGTGGCGAGCAGGCGCAGCTTGCCGGCGTCGACGTGCGGGCCCCAGCCGGTCGCGTCCGACGCCCCCATCACGTGCCCGCCCAGGACCGCCTGCATGTTCTCGGCGTTGCCCTTGTACGGCACCGGCTGCAGCTGGATGCCGGCCTTCTGCGCGAACTCCTCGACCGCCAGGTGCGGGCTGGTGCCGGTGCCGGTGTTGCCGTAGGTGAACTTGCCGGGGTTGGCGCGCGCATAGTCGACCAGATCCTTGATGCTCCGGATCGGCGAATCGGCGCGCACCACGAAGCCGAAGGTGTAGCCGGTCAGGCAGGCGATCCAGGTGAAGTCCCGCAGCGTGTCGAACTGCACCTTCTGCATGTGCGGTATGCGGAACACGCTGATCGGCAGCTGGGCCAGCGTGTAGCCGTCCGGGCGCGCGTTGACCATCTCGATCGCGCCCAGGGTGCCGCCGGCCCCGGGCTTGTTCTCGACCAGGACGGTCTGGCCGAGCGCCTTGCCCGCGCTCTCGGCGAAGGCGCGCATGACGATGTCGGTCGAGCCGCCGGCCGGCCACGGGCAGATGTACTTGATCGGCCGCGTCGGAAACGCCTGGGCGCGGACGAGGCCGGGCGCGGCGGCGAGGCCGGCGGCGGCCGCAGCGGACTTGAGGAGCAGGCGACGCTGGTTCATGACTGGGCACTCCGAAGGTGGCGGTCGGGGGACGGCGCTTCGCGCGCCGACGAGCGCAGATTGTAGCTGCGCCCGATCAGGCGGCGAGGATGCAATGCACGCGGTGGCTCGGCGACACCTGGACGGCGGCCGGATAGTCGGTCGCGCACTGCGCGCGGGCATGCGGACAACGCGCGCGGAAATGGCAGCCCGCGGGCGGATGCGCCGGGCTCGGCGGATCGGCGAGCAGGCGGCGATCCGCGGGCGCGGCCGGCGCGGCATCGATGCGCGGCACCGCGGCGAGCAGTGCCTGGGTGTAGGGATGGCGCGGCCGCGCCAGGACCTCGTCCGCGCGGCCGGATTCGACGATGCGGCCGAGGTACATCACCGCGATGTCGTCGGCGAGGTGCTCGACCACGGCGAGATTGTGGGTGATGAACAGCATCGCCACGCCGCGGCTGCGCTGCAGTTCCGCGAGCAGATTGAGGATCTGCGCCTGCACCGACACGTCGAGCGCGCTGGTCGGCTCGTCGCACACGATCAGGCGCGGATCGACGGCGAGCGCGCGCGCGATGGCGATGCGCTGGCGCTGGCCGCCGGAGAACTCGTGCGGGTAGCGCATGCGCGCGGCCGGCTCCAGGCCGACCTGCGCGAGCAGCGCGGCCGCCCGCGCATCGCGCCCGGCGGCATCGCCGCCGAGGCCGAACGAGGCCATGCCCTCCGCGATGATGTCGCCGACCCGCATGCGCGGGTTGAGCGACGCGAACGGGTCCTGGAAGATGATCTGCATCGACGCGCGGGCCGCCCGCACGGCGCGGCGGCTCGCGCCGGCCAGATCGCGGCCGGCGAACCGGATCGCACCGGCCGAGGGCGCGATCAGCTGCAGCAGCCCCTTGCCGACCGTGGTCTTGCCGCACCCGGATTCCCCCACGAGCGCGAGCGTGCGGCCCGCGCCGATCGAGAACGAGACGCCATCGACGGCGCGCACGTGCCCGACCACGCGCCGAAACAGGCCGCGCCGGATCGGGAAATGCACCTTGAGTCCGCTGACCTCGAGAAGCGGATCGGTCGCTGGCGCGCGTTCCGGCACCGCCGGGGCACGCACCGGCGCCGGTACCGGCGCCTGCGCGCCGCCGGCGAGCAGGTGACAGCGCGCGCGGTGCACCGCCGCCCCGCGCGGTCCCGGATGCCAGGGCGGCGGCTCCTCGCTGCAGTGCGGCAGCGCGACGTCGCAGCGCCCGGCAAAGCGGCAGCCGGCAAACGGACCGGTGAGCGCGGGCACCATGCCGCCGATGGTGACGAGCGGCGTCCCGCGATGCGCGCGCCCCGGCAGCGCCGCGAACAGGCGCGCCGCGTACGGATGCAGCGGCCGGTCGAAGAAGGATTCGCGCGTGCCGATCTCGATGATCTCGCCGGCGTACATCAGCGCCACCCGATGCGCCATGCGCGCCACCACGCCGAGGTCGTGGGTGATGAGGAGGATCGCCATGCCGTTGGCGCGCTGCAGTTCGGCGAGCAGGTCGAGGATCTGCGCCTGGATCGTCACGTCGAGCGCCGTGGTCGGCTCGTCGGCGATCAGCAGCTGCGGTTCGGAGCACAGGGCGAGCGCGATCATCACCCGCTGCTTCATGCCGCCCGAGAGCTGGAACGGATAGTCGTCGAGGCGCGCCTCCGGGTCGGGAATGCCGACCCGCCGCAGCCAGTCGAGCGCGCGCGCGCGCGCCGCCGCGCCGGCGGCGATGCGGTGGCGCTCGAGCACTTCGATGATCTGCGCGCCGCAGGTCATCACGGGATTCAGGCTGGTCGCCGGCTCCTGGAAGATCATGCCGATGCGGCGGCCGCGCACCTCGCGCATCTCGTACTCGGGCAGCGCCAGCAGCTCGCGGCCGTCCTGGCGCACGGCGCCGCGCTCGATCCATGCCGACTCGGGCAGCAGGCGCATGATCGACAGCGCCGTCATCGACTTGCCGCAGCCGGACTCGCCGACGATGGCGAAGGTCTCGCCGGCCGCGATGTCCAGCGTCACGCCGTCGAGCGGACGCACGATGTGCGCGCCGGCGTCGATGCGCGTGTCCAGGTCCCGGACCTCGAGCACCTGCGTCATGCGGCCTCCCCGGCCGCCCGGCCGCGCCGGCGCCCGGCGGACGACAGGCGCGGATCGAACGCGTCGCGCACGGTGTCGGCGAACAGGTTGGCCGCCAGCACCAGCGACAGCATGAACACGAACGCCGCCGCCAGCGACCACCACACCATCGGCTCGCGCGACATCTCGAGGCGCGCCGCGTTGATCATCGAGCCGAAGCTCGACATCGACGGGTCGACGCCGACACCGACATAGGAGAGCACCGCCTCGGTCAGCACCATGCCGGAGAAGTCCATCACCGCGCTGATGATCACCAGGTGCATCACGTTGGGCAGGATGTGCCGGACGATGATCGCCAGGCGCGACACGCCGAAGGCGCGCGCCGCCTGGACATACTCGAGCTCGCGCAGCTTGAGCGTCTCGCCGCGCATGAGCCGGCACAGCCCGGTCCAGCTCATCATGCCCAGGATGAAGCACAGCGCGAGCAGCCGGAAGTCGGCGCGCTCGGCGGCCGTCGAGAACCAGTCGGGATTGGCGTCGATGGTGACCTGCATCATCAGCACCGCGGCGGCGATCAGCAGCACGCCGGGAATCGAGTTGAGGGTGGTGTAGAGGTACTGGATCAGATCATCGATCCAGCCGCCGAAGTAGCCGGCCGCGATGCCGAGCAGCACCCCCAGCGGCAGCATCACCAGCGTGGTGAGCGTGCCGATGACGAGGGCGGTGCGCACGCTCTTGAGCGCCTGGTAGAGCACGTCCTGCCCGACCTTGTCGGTGCCCAGCAGGTGGTAGCGGCTGCCGAGCGTCGCGATGAGACCGCCCGCGACGCACAGCACCAGCAGCGTGAGCAGGATCGCCCGCCACGGCGTGGCGCCCGCGCCCTGCCAGGCCGCGCGCCAGGCGTCCCCCAGGCCGCCGCCGCGCCGCGCCGCCGCCGCCGCGAGGAGCGCGAGCGCGAGCGCCAGCCAGATCACGAACCCCAGGGCGACGCCCCGCCCCGCATGCAGGGCCACGTCCGCCGCGCGGTCGCGTGCCGGGTCGGCGAGGTGGGCGCCGCCCGCCACCAGCCGCGGATGCTCGCGCACCTGCACCACCCGCCCGTCGGCCAGCTTCTTCTCGACGTTCTCGCGCGCGTAGCCGTGGGTGGCGAGCGGCGCCGAATAGGTCTTTTCGCTCTTGCCGGCCATCCGCCCGAGGACGGCCTCGGCCAGCAGGTCGAGCACGCTCCGGACCTCGACCGCGTAACGCGGCGGCGCCGCGCTGCCGGGCTTGGCCTCGAGCGCGGCGCGGAAGTGCAGGCTGTCGAGCACGCCGATGCCGAGGAACGCGAGCAGCACGGTTGCGGCGGCCATGCCCGTGGGGCTGGCGCGCACGCGCAGCCACGGCGCGGCCAGGTGCGCATGGCGCGCCGCGTGGCGCGCATAGACCAGGCACGCGCCGATGAGCGCGAACAGCAGGAGGTCGGTCCACAGCAGGACCGGCATGAAGCTCATGATTCGAGGCGCACGCGCGGGTCGACCAGCGTATAGGAGATGTCGGTCGCGATCAGGCCGATGATGTAGAGCACCGACCCGATGAAGACCATCGAGCGCACCACGCCGAAATCCTGCGCCTGGATCGCCTCGATGGTGTAGCTGCCCAGGCCCGGGATGCCGAAGAAGGACTCGGTCACGAGGCTGCCGATGAACAGGCCCGGAATCACCACCACGACGCCGGTCAGGATGGGAATCATGCCGTTCTTGAGCACATGGCGGAACAGGACCGCCAGTTCCGACATGCCCTTGGCGCGCGCGGTGCGCACGTAGTCGCGCCCCATCTCCTCGATGAAGATGGTGCGGTAGAGGCGGGTCGCGCCGCCCAGGCTGGCGAACACGCCGATGGCGACCGGCAGCGCGAGGAAGCGGATCGCGTCCGGACCGCCGCCGTAGCCCGAGATCGGGACCAGATGCCAGAGCTTGGAGAACACGTACTGGCCGGCGATGATGAAGAACAGGCTCGAGATCGACATCATCGCCACCAGGAACACCTGGGTCGCGAAGTCGAAGCGCGTGGCGCGGAACAGCGCGAGCAGGAGCGCGAGCGAGATGTTGAGCCCGAGGCCCACCACGAACACCGGCACCTGGACCGCGAGGCTGGGGCCGGCGCGGCTCCGGATCTCGTACCAGATGTCGCGGCCGTCGTCGGCGCGGCCGAAATCGAGCATGAACATCGCCACCGATTTCTCGAAGTAGATCGTGTCGGTGAAGCGCGCCATGCCCTGCGCCGCGGCGTTGTAGACGAGCGGCTTGTCGTAGCCGCGCTCGGCCTTCCACTTGGCGATCGCGTCCGGCGTGACGCGCTTGGCGCCGAGCTGGAGGCGCGCGATGTCGTCGGGCGTGTTGACCTTGAAGAACAGCCAGAACGTGATGAGGTTGACCCCGATGAGAATCAGGATCGCGTAGGCGAGCCGGCGGATCAGATAGGCCGTCATGCCTGCACCGCGACGGCCGCTTCGGAGCGCCGCCAGTAGCGCAGTCCGAGCCAGCCAAGCAGGCCCAGCGCGGCGACCAGGAGCGCGAACGGCCAGACCACCGGCCGGTTCCACTCGGCGCGCTTCTGTGCGCGCAGCACGTGATCGACGCGCTGGTACTTGAGCCCGTTGCGCGCCATCTGGTTCGGCTTGCCGTTGGCGACCCACGAATGCGCCAGGCCGTAGCTCTTCGGGTGGAAGCCCCACATCCACGGCGCATCCTCGCGCAGGATCGCCACCATGCGGTCGATCACCGCCTGGCGCTCCGGCCCGTTGTCCAGGTTCTTCATGCGCTCGAACAGCGCGTCGTATTCGGGGTTGGCGTAATTGGCCTTGTTCTCGCCATCCGACTTCGCCGCGCTGTTCGGGCCGTACAGGAGGAACAGGAAGTTCTCGGGGTCCGGATAGTCGGCATTCCAGCCGAGGAAGAACATCTGGGTGTTGCCCTTGCGGATCTTTTCCTGGAAGCGGTTCCAGTCGGTCCCGCGGATCTCGAGCTGGACGTTGATCTTGGCGAACTGCTTGCGGTACCAGTCCAGGCGCGCCTTGTCGCCGGGACCGCGGTCGGTGGTGTCGAGCGCCAGCACCAGCGGCGCCCCGGTGCGCGCATCGCGCCCGTCCGGATAGCCGGCTTCGGCGAGCAGCCGCCTGGCCTCGGTCACCGCCTTGCGGCTGGCGCGGCCGCCGCCGTCGGCAGACCAGTCGTAGACCATCGGGTTGACCGATGCCGGGCCGTCGCGGAAGCCGAAGATGCCCGGCGGCAGCGGTCCCTGACCGGGAATCGCCCGCCCGTTGAGGAAGATCGAGATGAACTCGTCGAAGTCGACCACGATCGACAGGGCGCGCCGGAGCTTCTTCGCGCGCTCGCCCGGGCCGCCGACGACCGGGTCGAGCCAGTTGAAGGCGAGGTAGTAGGAACTCGTCGACAGCGAGGTCGACAGCCGGATCCCGCGCGCCTCCATTTCCGCCGTGAGCTGCGTCTCGCCGTCGCTGCCGGTGCGCACGGCCTGGTCGAAGTTGTCGGAGGCGATGCCGGAACGGTCGTAGTAGCCCTGCAGGAACTTGTTCCAGTACGGAATGGTCTCCTTCTCGCGGGTGAACACCACGCGGTCGATGAAGGGCATGGTCCTGCCGGCGTCGGCGAGGAGTCCGGCCTCGCGGTCGCCCGGTTCACCGTCGGCCGGGTACGGCTCGCCGCGGAAATTCGGGTTGCGCAGCAGCACCATGCGCGCATTCGGATCGTTCTCGACGAGCATGTACGGGCCGGTGCCGACCGGATACCAGTCGAGGCTAAAGTTCTTCTCCGCCATGCCGGGCTGCGCGTAGAACTGGTCGACCTCCCACGGGATCGGCGCGAAGAACGGCATCGCCATCCAGAACAGGAACTGCGGATACTTGCCCTTGACCGTGACGCGGAACGTGTGCTCGTCGAGCACGCTGACGCCGGCGATGTCGTGGCGCCGCAGGTCGAGCCAGGCGCCGCGCCCGCGCTCGGCCTCCAGCGCCTTCTGCGCGCCCTTCAGGGTCTCGCCGTACTCCTTCAGGCCGGCGATGTAGTCGGTCATGTGCCCGAAGATCGGCGAGTTCACGCGCGGGTGGGCAAGGCGCTTGATCTGGTACACATAGTCGGCCGCGACGAGCGCGCGCGTGGCGCCCGGCCCGAAATCGGCGAGCCGATGGTGGCGCGCGATCGCTTCGCGCGGGAGGGCGCGATTGGCCTCGACGAATGCGGGATGCGGCTGGTAGCGGATGCCCGGCCGGATGCGGATGTCGTAGATCGAGGTCGCGATGGCGTCCGCCGCGGCGTCCGACGGGAGCTCGCGGCCGGCCGCGTCGAGATAGCGCGGCCGCGGGATCGCCGTCGCCGTCGCGGTCACCAGTTCGTAGGGCCGGCGGAAATAGTGATACTGGAACGGCGGCTCGTAGATCTGCGCATTGAACTCGGCCTCGTCCTCGGTGTAGGACTTGGCCGGATCGAGATGCTTGGGGCGCTGCGAGAACGAACTGTAGAGCGTGTTGTCGGGCGCGCCGGCCGCGGGATACGGGTCGTTCCACACCTCGCCGCAGGCGGCGAGCGCGAGCACGGCCGCGGCCAGCGCGGCGCGGCGCGTTCGAACCCGGAGGACGGCGGCTGCGACCATGGCCGGAGTGTAGCGAAAGCGCCGGCGCGCAGGGTGCCGCGGGCGCCAACCCTATAATCCGGCTTTCGGTCCTTCGTCTGGAGTGCGCATGGGATTTCTCGCCGGCAAACGCATCCTGATCACCGGAGTGCTCAGCAACCGCTCGATCGCCTACGGCATCGCACGCGCCTGCCACGCCCAGGGGGCCGAGCTCGCCTTCACCTATCAGGGCGAGCGCTTCGCCGACCGCATCCGCGAGATCGCGGCCGAATTCGGCTCGACCCTCGCCTTCCCCTGCGACGTCGGCGACGACGGCCAGATCGCCGCGGTGTTTTCCGGTCTCGGCGCGCGCTGGGACGGCCTCGACGGCCTGGTCCACGCGATCGGCTTCGCGCCGCGCGAGTCGATCGAGGGCGATTTCATGGCGGGCGCCTCGCGCGAGGCGTTTCGCATCGCCCACGACATCTCGAGCTACAGCTTCGCCGCGCTGGCGAAGGCCGCGTTGCCGATGATGGAGGGCCGCCGCGGCGCCCTGCTCACCCTCACCTACCTCGGTGCCGAGCGCGTGGTCCCGAACTACAACACCATGGGCCTGGCCAAGGCCAGCCTCGAGGCCGCGGTGCGCTACCTTGCCGCGTCGCTGGGCCCGCGCGGTCTGCGCGTCAACGGCATTTCCGCCGGTCCGATCAAGACCGTCGCCGCGATGGGCATCGGCGGCTTCTCGAAGATCCTCAAGTTCGTCGAGGAGAACGCGCCGCTGCGGCGCAACGTCGGCATCGACGATGTCGGCAACGCCGCCGCATTCCTGCTCTCCGACCTGGCGGCGGGCATCACCGGAGAGATCACCTATGTCGACGCCGGCTTCAATACCGTGGTCGGCGGGATGCCGCTCGAATAGCCATGCGGCTCATCACCTGGAACATCCAGTGGGGCCTGGGCGTCGACGGGCGTGTCGACCTGGCGCGGATCGTCGAGACCGCACGCGGCCTCGGTGACTTCGATGTCCTGTGCCTGCAGGAAGTCACGCGCAACTATCCGGGCCTGAAGGGCAACGACGGCGGCGATCAGTTCGCGGCGCTGGCGCGCCTGCTGCCGGGATTCCACGCGATCGACGGGATCGCCGTCGATCGCTACACCGACGGTGTCGGCCGGCAGCAATTCGGCAACATGATCCTCACGCGGCTGGCGCCGCTGGCAGTGCTGCGCCACCAGCTGCCCCAGCCGGCCGACCCGCAGTCGGCGACGATGCCGCGCCTGGCGCTCGAGGCGGTCCTGGCCGCGCCCGGCGGGCCGCTGCGGGTGACCACCACGCATCTGGAGTACTACTCCGCGCTGCACCGCGCCGCGCAGATCGAGCGCCTGCGGCAGTTGCAGGCGGAGGCCGCCGGCCACGCCGCGCTGCCGCCCCGCCCGGAGCGCGTCGGCACGCCGTTCGAGGTCCGCCCGCGCAACGCGCGCGCGATCCTGACGGGCGACTTCAATTGCGCCGCCGACGATGCGCTGATCGCGCGCGTGCAGGCGCCGCTCGACGGCGGCGCCCCCGCCTATTGCGACGCCTGGACCCTGCTGCATCCGGACCGGCCGCACGCGCCCACCGTCGGCCTGTACGACATCGAGCAATGGCAGGGCCGGCGCCTGTGCTTCGACTTCATCTTCGTCTCCGCTGACCTCGCCCCGCGCGCGCAGCGGATCGTCGTCGATGACGCAACCGACGCGTCGGACCACCAGCCGGTGCTGCTGGAGATCGACGCATGATGCGGGCGATGCGCATGCTGGCCTGCGCGGCGCTCCTGGCCGCGGTCGGCCAGGCGGGCGCGCAGTATCCGTCGCGGCCGGTGCGCCTGGTGGTGCCGTTCGCCCCCGGCGGCGCCACCGACATCCTGGCGCGCGCGATCGGCCAGAAACTGGGCGAGCGGCTCGGGCAGCCGGTCGTGATCGACAACAAGCCCGGCGCGGGTACGACCATCGGTGCCGACCAGGTCGCCAAGGCCGCCGGTGATGGCCACACGCTGCTGTTCGCGCCGACCCCCTTCGCGATCTCGCAGGTCATGTATCCGCGCCTGCCGTACGACGCGGCGCGCGACTTCGCGCCGGTCGCCCTGCTCGCGGTATCGCCCTTCATCCTGGTCGCTCATCCGGCGCTGCCGGCGACCTCGGTCGCCGAGCTGGTCGCCCTCGCGCGCGCGCGTTCCGGACAACTCACCTATGGTTCCGCGGGCAACGGCACGGTGCCGCACCTGGCCGCGGAGCTGTTCAAGCTGCGCGCGGGCGTCGACATCATCCACGTGCCCTACAAGGGAGGCGGCCCGGCCATCATCGATCTGGTCGCGGGGCAGACGCAGCTCATGTTCGCCACCCCGGTCGAGGTGGCGCAGCACGTCGCGGGAGGACGCCTCAAGGTGCTGGCGGCAACCGCGCCGACGCGCCTGGCGGCAATGCCGACAGTGCCGACGCTGCGCGAAAGCGGTTTCGCCGACTATGTGATCCGCTCCTGGTTCGGGGTGCTCGCGCCCGCCGCGACCGCGCCCGAGGTGGTGTCGCGCGTGGCGACCGAACTGGCGCGCGTCGTCGAGGCCGCGGAGATTCGCGAACGGCTCGCGGCCCAGAGTGCCGAGGTGCAGGTCCGCGCGGGTGCGGAATTCGCGGCGTTCATCCGCGAGGATGTGGCGCGCTGGGCGGAAGTCGTCAAGGCGTCCGGCGCGCGCGTCGAATGACGCCCGGACCGCGCGTCCGAACTGCCACATCGACATTTTGTATACAATTCATGCGTTTTCTGTGCGCAATCGTCATTGCCGCGCGCTTCCTCCCTGGATAGACCCGTGCCGATCCTGACCCGAATCAAGCCCAATCTGTACAAGGATTCCGTCGCCCTGATGCGCGTGGCGGAAAAGCTCCTGCAGGATCCCGCCATTACGCGCGCCACCCTGGTGATGGCCACCCCCGCCAACAAGGAGATCCTCGCCGAGGCCGGCCTCCTCGATGAGGCGGCGGGCCGCGCCGGCCCCAGCGATCTGGTCATCGTGGTCGAGGCGACGGAGACGGACCGCGCCGAGAGCGCGTTCGCCAGCGTCGACGCCGCCCTCACGGCCGGTGCTTCGCCGTCCGGCCCGGACCGCGCGATCGCCCCGCGCAGCATCGCCATGGGATTGAAGGCGGCGCCGGAAGCGAACCTCGCGCAGATATCCGTCCCCGGCCCGTATGCGGGCGCGGAGGCGCTGAAGGCGCTCAAGGCCGGACTGAACGTGTTCCTGTTCTCGGACAACGTGCCGCTCGAGCAGGAAAAGGCGATCAAGAACCTGGCCGCGCAACGCGGGCTGCTGGTGATGGGCCCCGATTGCGGAACGGCGATCGTGGGCGGCGTGCCGCTCGGCTTCGCCAATGTCGTGCGGCGCGGCAGCATCGGCCTGGTCGGGGCGTCCGGTACCGGCCTGCAGGAGGTCAGCTGCCAGATCCATCTGCAGGGGGAAGGCGTCAGCCACGCGATCGGCACCGGCGGGCGCGACGTCAAGGCCGAAATCGGCGGCATCAGCATGCTCGGTGCGCTCGATCTCCTCGCGACAGACCCGGAGACGCGTGTCATCGGCATCGTGTCCAAGCCGCCCGCGCCGGCCGTGATGCGCGCGGTGATCGAGCACGCCGGACGGGCCGGCAAGCCGGTCGTCGTGTGCTTTCTCGGCGGCGCGGCGATCGACCTCCCGCCCAACGTCAGCCAGGCGCGCGACCTGTTCGAGTGCGCAGCCCTGTGCGTGGGCCGCGCGCGCGGCGCGCCGGCGGTCGTGACGGCGGACGCCGACGCGCCCGTCCCGCGCTTCGCGTCCGGTCAGCGCTACCTGCGCGGCCTGTTCTCCGGCGGCACGTTCTGCACCGAGGCCCAGGTGGCGCTGGCCGCCGTCGGCATCGCGTGCCGCTCCAATGTGCCGCTCGATCCGGCGCATGCGCTCGCGCGCCTCGACCGCTCCGAGGGCCACACCATGCTCGACCTGGGCGACGACGACTTCACCGTCGGCAAGCCGCATCCGATGATCGACCCGTCGCTGCGACTCGCGCGCATCGCCCAGGAGGCAGCCGACCGCGAGACCGCCGTCCTGCTGCTCGACATCGTGCTCGGCTATGCCGGCCACCCCGACCCGGCCGGCGCGCTCGCGGCGGCGATCGCGCAGGCGCGGGACGACGCGGCCGCGGCCGGTCGCGCGCTGCCGGTGGTCGCCTTCGTCTGCGGCACCGAGGACGACCCGCAGGTGCGCTCGCGCCAGGAGGCCCTGCTGCGCGACGCCGGCGCATTGCTGGCGCCCTCGTCGAGTCACGCCGCGCGCCTCGCGGCACGGCTGATCGCCCGGGTGAACGCATGAACGCCCCCGCGGCGGGCCCGGGCAGCCGGCGCGTGATCATCGCGCTCGGCGGCAACGCCGCGTACCCGCCGACGATCAAGGGCACGGCCGAGGAGCAGCTCGACGTGATGGCGGCGCTGTGCGAGCACTTCGTCCGCATGATCGACGCCGGCTATCGGCTCATCCTCACCCACGGCAACGGCCCGGTCGTCGGCAACATCCTGTTTCGCATGGCGCGCACCGCGCGCGAGCTGCCGCCGATGCCGATGGATGTCTGCGTCGCGCACTCGCAGGGCGGCATGGGATACATGCTCGAGCAGTCGTTCACCAACGTGCTGCGCAAGCGCGGCCGCCAGGCGCGCGTGGCCGCCGTGCTCACCGAGGTCGAGGTCGACGCCGACGATCCCGCGTTCAACAACCCGACCAAGCCGGTCGGGAAGTTCTTCTCCGCGACCGAGGCCGCGGAGATGCAGGCCGAGACCGGCTGGGTCTTCAGGGAGGATTCCGGGCGCGGCTGGCGCCGCGTCGTGCCGTCGCCGCAGCCGCGCCAGATCCTCGACCTGCACGCGATCGAGGCGCTGCTGGCGGCGGACATCATTCCGATCGCGGCCGGCGGCGGCGGCATTCCGGTGATCCGCGATGCCGACGGCTGCCATCACGGCGTGCCTGCCGTGATCGACAAGGACCTGACCTCCGCGATGCTCGCGGCGCAGACCGGCGCGCAGGCGTTCATCATGATCACCGGCGTCGAGCAGGTGATGCTCGACTTCGGCAAGCCGGGCGCGCGGGCGGTGGCGCGCATGAGCGCCAGCGAGGCGCGGCGCCACCTCGCCGACGGCCAGTTCCCGCCGGGCAGCATGGGGCCGAAGATCGAGGCCGCCCTCAATTACCTCGATGCGTTCGACGGCACGGTCGTCATCACCTCGCTCGAGCGCGCGTTCGACGCGCTCGAAGGCCGCGCCGGCACGCGGATCGTGCGCGATGCGTGAGCAGGTGCTGGCACCGCGCGTGCGGGCGATCGGCGCCACGGCGGCGCGGGCGCTGCACGCCGCGCGCGGGCGCGTGACCCGTGTCGAGGGATTCGCGGCCACGCCGTTCCGGCTGGCAGCCGGCCAGGTGATCTGGGTCGGAGCGTCCGGACCGATGCACCCGCGCGCGGTGTTCGTCGACGGCGACCCCGACGCCGCGCTCGACGCCGCCCTGCCGCCGCCGTGGGCACCGCCGGTCCGCGGCGTCCCCGACGCCGCGGCGGCGACCGCCGCGCTGCGCCGGCTGGCGGCGGCGCTGGCGGGAAGCGCCCCGCGCGCCGGGTTCGCCCCCCTGCTGCGCGGCGAGTCCCCCGACTTTCCGCTGGCGGCGCGCGCGGCCGACGCCCGCGCGCTCGGCGCCAGCGCCGCAGCCGGCGACACCGATGCGTTCGCCCGCGCCGGGGCGCGCCTGCTTGGCGTCGGCACCGGCCTGACGCCCTCGGGCGACGACTTTGTCGGCGCCGCCCTGTTCACCCTGCGGCTGCTGCATCCCGCCGACGCCGCCTGGACCCTCGCCGCCGCGCGCCTGGCTGCCGCCGCGCGCAGCCGCAGCCACGCCATCGGCGCCGCCCTGTTCGCCGACCTTGCCGCCGGCGCCAGCTTCGCCCCGCTGCACGCGCTTTGCGATGCCGCCGCGCACCGCACCGCCGATGCCGCGCTTCGCGCGCACGCTGCGGCCGTGGCCGGCATCGGCCACAGCTCCGGCTGGGACATGCTTGCCGGCGTGTGCGCCGCAGCCGGTGCGCTGCGGCCGACGCCCTGACTGTCATCGACCTCTCACGGAACCCATGAACCTGATCGCCTCCCCGCCTGCGGCCCTCAACGTCGGTCTGGACAGCTTCAACCTCAGCATCACCGGCAACGGCGGCGCCTCCCTGCAGCTCGACTGGCAACCGCCGGGCAACGCCGACCCGGCGCTCGCATGGCAGCTGGCGCGCCTCGCGCCGGACCGTGGCGACCCGGCGGCGGTGGGCAGCCGCATGGACGCGGCCAACGCGACCGCCTGCGAGCGCATCATCGCCGCGCGGCCGATGCTCACCGACGTGATGCCGCGCGCCGACGCCGTGTGGCCGGAAATGAAGAACGAGCGCATCCTCCTGCACGCCGGCGCGCCGGTGGCCTGGGAGGCCATGTGCGGGCCGATGCACGGCGCCATGATCGGCGCGGTCCTGTACGAGGGCTGGGCGGCGACGCCGGACGCGGCGCGCGCGATGCTCGAGCGCGGCGAGGTCCGCTTCGCGCAGTGCCATGACTTCAGGGCGGTCGGACCGATGACCGGCATCATCTCGGCATCGATGCCGGTCTTCGTGGTCGACAATCCGTCGTCCGGCAACCGCGCCTACACCAACCTCAACGAGGGCATCGGCAAGTGCCTGCGCTTCGGCGCCAACAGCCCCGACGTGCTGGCCCGCCTGAAGTGGTTCGAGGCCGTGCTCGCGCCGACGCTGCGCGCCGCCGTGCGCCAGGTGGACGGCGGCATCGACTTGAAGTCGATCCAGGCGCAGGCGCTCCTGATGGGCGACGAGGTGCATTCGCGCAATGCCGCGGCCACGGCACTGTTCTTCATGCAGGTGGCGACCGCGCTCGCCGCGAGCGACGCGCCGCAGAAGGCGGTGCGCGAAAGCCTGGAATTCATCTCGCGCACGTCCCAGTTCTTCCTCAATCTCTCGATGGTCGCGGCGAAGGCGATCATGGATGCCGCGCACGGCATCGAGTACTCCAGCATCGTCACGGCCACGGCGCGCAACGGCACCACGACCGCCCTGCGCGTCTCCAGTCTCGGGGCGCAATGGTTCGAAGCGCCCTCGGACAATCCCGTGGGCCTGTTCTTCCCGGGCTTCAAGCAGGAGGACGCGAATCCGGATCTCGGCGACTCGGCGATCACGGAGACCGCCGGTTACGGCGGCTTTTCGCTGGCCGCCTCGCCCGCGCTGACGCTGCTGGTCGGCGGCAGCGTCGCCGACGCGAACCACTATTCGCGGCTGATGTACGAGATCACCACGACGAAGAACCCGGCGCTCTCGCTGCCCAACCTGGAGTTCGACGGCGCCCCGACCGGCATCGACGTGCGCAAGGTCGTCGATACCGGCATCCGCCCGGTGGTCACCACGGGCATCGCGCACAAGGAGGCCGGCATCGGCCAGATCGGCGCCGGGATCGTGCGCGTGCCGATGCAGTGCTACGTGCGCGCGCTCGAGGCGCTCGCGGCGCGCTACGCGCCGGCCGGCTGAGCGGCGGGCGGCCGAGTCGCGACCGGCGCGCCGGCTGGTATAGTCGCGCCACGAAGAGGAGATGCCGCGCGGCGCCGCCTGCGGGCGCTGCGGCGCGACCATCATGACAGAGCTCAGCTTCCACCGATTTTCCGCACTCGCGCCGAACACATTCGACTTCAGCGCGCGCGCGCTGGTGATCGCCGGCTGGACCGGGCGCGATCGCGACACGCTGCTGCATCATGTCGCCGAGCTCGAGGCGCTCGGCGTCCGGCGCCCCTCGTCGATGCCGGTCTACTACCGCGTTGCTACCGGCAGCCTGACCCAGGCCGCCGCGATCCAGGTCCTCGGCGGCGACACTTCCGGCGAAGCCGAGCCGGTGCTGATGTCGATGCCCGACGGACTCTGGCTGGGCGTCGGCTCCGACCATACCGACCGCAAGCTCGAGACGCTGTCGGTCGCGCTGTCCAAGCAGGTCTGCGCCAAGGTCGTCGGCGGCGACCTGTGGGACTGCCGCGAGATCGCGGGACACTGGGACGAGCTGATCGTGCGCTCGCGCATTCCGGGTCCTGACGGCGGGCGCGCGCAGCTGTACCAGGAAGGTCGGCTCGCGCAGGTGCTGCCGCCCGGCCAGCTGATCGAGGGCTATGCCGGCCCGGCCGGCCTGCCGGTCGGCACGGTGATGTTCTGCGGCACCTTTCCCGCGATCGGCGGCATCCGGCCGGCCCCCTGGTTCGAGATGGAGATCGAGGACCCGATACTGAACCGCCGGCTCAGGCACCGCTACCGCATCGAGTCGCTGCCGCTGGTCGAGTAGGCAGAACCGGCAGGCGCCGCCTCGCCGGCGTCGCGGAAGCCGTGCTGCTCGAGGCGCGGCAGGCGCAGGTAGTCGACGGTCTGCATCTCCTCGATGCGGGAGAGGGTCCGCGCGAACTCGTGCGCGAGCGCACCCTGCGTATACAGACGCTCGGGCGGCACCGCGGCCGACAGGATCATCTTGACGCGCGCGTCGTACATCACGTCGATCAGCCAGGTGAAACGGCGCGCCGCGGCCGCCTGGCGCGGGCCCATTTCCGGGACGTCGGACAGGACGATGGTGTGAAAGCGCCGCGCCAGGTCGACATAGTCGGTGTAGGAGCGCGGCCCCGCGCACAGCGTGTCGAAGTCGAACCACACCACGCCGCCGGCGCGCCGCACGTACGGGATGCGGCGGCCCTCGACGTCGAGTTCCTGCGTCTCGTCGGCCACCTCGGCAATGCGGTCGAACTCGGCGGCCAGCGCGAGATCGGTCGCATCCGTGATCGGCGTGTGGTAGACCTTGGCGACCTCGAGCGCGCGCCGCCGGTAGTCGACGCCCGCATCGACGTTGATCACGTCCAGCCGCGCCTTGATGAGCTCGATCGCCGGCACGAACTTGGCGCGCTGCAGGCCGTCCTTCCACAACAGGTCCGGATGATAGTTGGAGGTCATGCACAGCATGACCCGGTTGTCGAACAGGTGCTGCAGCAGCCGTCCGAGGATCATCGCGTCGGCGATGTCGTTGACGTGGAACTCGTCGAAGCAGATCAGGCGGTACTTCTCGGCGATGTCGCGCGCGAGGATCGCGAGCGGATCCTCCTGTCCCTTGAGCTCGTCGAGGGCCTGGTGGACATCGCGCATGAAGTGGTGGAAATGCACGCGGCGCTTCTTGGTCAGCGGCACGCACAGATAGAAGCTGTCCATCAGGAACGACTTGCCGCGCCCGACGCCGCCCCACAGGTAGACGCCGCGCGGCAGCTCCGGCTTGACGAAGATGCGCTTGAGCCGCGTGTTGCGCCGCGCCTTGTAGCCGACCCATTCGTCGTAGAGCTCCTGCAGCCGGCGCACGGCGGCCTGCTGGGCTTCGTCGCTCACATACCCGCGGCGCGCGACGACCTTCTCGTAGTAGTCGAGGACCGTGAGCTCGCCCGCCTCCGCCGCGAGGTTGATGTCCTCGATGGAGTCGTCTTCGGGTTCGAATGCCGAATCGCGCATGTCAGCCGCGCGGGGCGGGCGGAATCCGGGCCCCGGTCGCGCGCGCGGCCGCAGGCACGCGGCGGCGCGGCGCCATCGCGCCCTGGCGGGTCCTGCGCGTCCTCACAGATGGATCGAGCGCTTGTCCACGCCGAGCATCGCCTCCTTCATCACCTCGGAGAGCGACGGATGGGCGTGGCACGTGCGGGCGACGTCCTCGGCGGCGGCCATGAACTCCATCGCCAGCACCGCCTCGGCGACCTGCTCGGAGGCGTGGGCGTGGATGACGTGCACACCGAGAATGCGGTCGGTGGATGCATCGGCGAGCACCTTGACGAAGCCGCCCGGCTCGCCCTGCGACAGGGCGCGGCCGTTGGCGGAGAACGGGAACGTGCCGGTCTTGTAGGCCGCGCCCTCGGCCTTCAGCTGCTGCTCGGTCTTCCCGACCCAGGCGATCTCGGGCGAGGTGTAGATCACCCAGGGAATGGTGGCATAGTTGACGTGCCCGGCCTGCCCGGCAATGATCTCGGCGGCCATCACCCCCTCCTCCTCGCCCTTGTGGGCGAGCATCGGCCCGCGCACGACGTCACCGACCGCGAACACGCCGGGCGCCGCGGTGCGGCAGTGGTCGTCGACCTCGATGAACCCGCGGCCGTCGACCGCGATGCCGACCGATTCGAGGCCGAGCCCGTCGGTGTTCGGGATGCGCCCGATCGAGACGATCAGGCGATCGCATTCCAGCACGTGCGCGCTGCCGTCGGCCTCGGTGTATTCGATCCGCACGCCCGCCTTGCCCTGCCGGATCTCGCCGAGCCGGACGCCGAGGGTGATCTTCAGCCCCTGCTCCTTGGTGAAGGATTTCCACGCCTCCTTCGCCACTGCCTCGTCGCAGGCGGCAAGGAATGTCGGCAGCGCCTCGAGGATGGTCACGTCCGCGCCCAGGCGACGCCAGACCGACCCCAGTTCGAGACCGATCACGCCGGCGCCGATCACGCCGAGCTTCTTCGGGACCGACGGCAGCGCCAGGGCCCCCTCGTTGTCGCAGATGCGCACGTTGTCGACCGGCACACCGGGAAGGTGCCGCGCCTTCGAGCCGGTCGCGATGATCACGTGGGCGGCGACGACCGCCTCGGTGCCGTCATCGCCGGCGATCTCGATGCGGTACCCGCCGGCCGCGGTCCCGGCGAAGCGCGCATGCCCCTTGAGCCAGGCCACCTTGTTCTTGCGGAACAGGAACTCGATGCCCTTGGTGTTCTTCGCCACCACCGCGTCCTTGCGGGCGAGCATCCGCGCGACGTCGAACTCGACGCCGGTGCAGCGGATGCCGTGGTCGCCGAACGCGTGCAGCACCTTCTCGTAGTTCTCCGACGACTCGAGCAGCGCCTTCGACGGAATGCAGCCGACGTTCAGGCAGGTGCCGCCAAGGGCCGGCTCGCCGTTCGGTCCCTTCCACTTCTCGACACAGGCAACGGATTTCCCCAGTTGTGCGGCACGCACCGCCGCGACGTAGCCCGCGGGCCCGGCGCCGATGACCAGCACATCGAATTTCTTCATCGTCATTCGCTCCCGACCGCCGCGCTCAGAGCTCGAGGAGGATCCGCGCCGGATCCTCCATCGCTTCCTTGATCGCCACCAGCGACAGCACCGCTTCGCGCCCGTCGATGATGCGATGGTCGTAGCTCATCGCCAGATAGTTGATCGGGCGGATCACGACCTGCCCGTTCTCGACCACCGCGCGGTCCTTGGTGGCGTGCACCCCGAGGATCGCCGACTGCGGCGGGTTGATGATGGGCGTCGACAGCATCGAGCCGAACACCCCGCCGTTGGAGATCGAGAAGGTGCCGCCGGTGAGGTCCTCCAGAGACAGCTTGCCCTCGCGCGCCTTCACGCCGAAAGCCGCGATCTCCTTCTCGACCTGCGCGAAGCTCTTCTGGTCCGCGTCGCGCAGGATCGGCACCACCAGGCCGCGCGGGCTCCCGACCGCGATGCCGATGTCGAAATAGCCGTGGTAGACGATGTCGTTGCCGTCGATCGAGGCATTGACCAGCGGGAATTTCTTCAGTGCATAGACGGCGGCCTTGACGAAGAAGGACATGAAGCCGAGCTTGACGCCATGCTCCTTCTCGAAGCGTTCGCCGTACTGCTTGCGCAGGTTCATCACCGGCTGCATGTTCACTTCGTTGAAGGTGGTCAGGATGGCATTGGTCGCCTGCGATTCGAGCAGCCGCTGCGCGACGCGGGCGCGCAATCGCGACATCGGCACGCGCTGCTCCGGGCGCTCGCCCAGGAACTGCATGTTGACCGGCGCCTGCACCTCGGCAAGCGGTGCGCGCGCGGGCGGCGGCGACGCCGGGGCGCGCGGCGCGCTCGGGGCGGGCGCGGCCGGAGCGGAAGCTGCCGGCGCGCCGGCCGCGGCGAGGACGTCGCCCTTGGTGATGCGGCCGTCGCGCCCGGTGCCGGCAACGCTGCCCGGTTCGATGCCGCGCTCGGCCATCAGCTTGGCGGCCGACGGCATCGCCATGGCGCCGCCGGCACCCGCGGCGGGCGAGTCGGAGGTGGCGGGCGCCGCCGGCGCCGCGGCTGCCGCGCCGGCGGGCGCGCCCGCGGTCGCCGCGGTGTCGATGCGCGCGATGACCTCGCCCGAGACGACGGTGCTGCCGTCCCCCTTGACGATCTCGACGAGCACGCCGGCATCCGGCGCCGGCAGCTCGAGAACGACCTTGTCGGTCTCGACGTCGATGAGGTTCTCGTCGCGCGCGACGGCCTCGCCGGGCTGCTTGTGCCAGGTGAGCAGCGTCGCCTCGGCGACCGACTCCGACAGTTGCGGGACCTTCACTTCGATGATGGCCATGTGCGTCAATCCAATCGTGCAGTGTGTTCAGACCGGCGCGGCCCGTCGGGCGCGCGCCGGCCGCGTCATTTGGTGAGGACGAAGCCGCGCGTCTTGCCGAACGCCGCGGTGAGGAGCGCCTTCTGCTGCTCGGCATGCTTGGCCATGTAGCCGGCGGCCGGGGACGCCGAGGCGGCGCGGCCGGCATAGCCGAGCTTCTGGCCCGTCGCCATGTTCTCCAGCAGGTTGTGCTGGATCTGGAACCACGGCCCCTGGTTCTGCGGCTCGTCCTGGCACCAGATCAGCTCGCCCGCGTTCTCGTAGCGGCGCAGTTCGGCCGCGAACGACTTGTGCGGAAACGGGTAGAGCTGCTCGATGCGGACGATCGCGACGTCGTCCTGCTTCTTGTCGCGGCGCGCCGCCACCAGGTCGTAGTAGACGCGCCCCGAGCATGCGATCACGCGGCGCACCTCCTTCGGCTTGACCGCGGCGTCGACTTCGCCGATCACGGTGTCGAACTGCCCGCGTGCCAGCTCGGACAGGTCGGACACCGCCTCCTTGTGGCGCAGCAGCGACTTCGGCGTGAAGATCACCAGCGGCTTGCGGAACAGGCGCACCATCTGCCGCCGCAGCAGATGGAAGATCTGCGCCGGCGTGGTCGGCTGGACCACCTGGATGTTGTGGTCCGCGCACAGCTGCAGGAAGCGCTCGATGCGCGCCGACGAATGCTCCGGACCCTGGCCCTCGTAGCCGTGCGGGAGCATCAGCGTGAGCCCGCAGGCGCGGCCCCACTTGACCTCGCCGGAGGTGATGAACTGGTCGATCACGACCTGCGCGCCGTTGGCGAAATCCCCGAACTGGCCCTCCCAGATCACCAGGGTGTTCGGCTCGGAGGCGGCATAGCCGTACTCGAAGCCCATCACCGCCTCCTCGGACAGCACCGAGTCGATCACCGTGAACGGCGCCTGCTTGTCCGAGACGTTGGCAAGCGGCACATAGGTGCCGGAGTCCCATTTCTCGCGGTTCTGGTCATGCAGCACCGCGTGCCGGTGGGTGAAGGTCCCGCGCCCGCTGTCCTGCCCGGTGATGCGCACCGCATAGCCGGCGGCGACCAGCGAGGCGAACGCCAGGTGCTCGCCCATGCCCCAGTCGAGCGCCAGCTCGCCCTTGGCCATCTTGCGCCGATTGCCGATCATGGTCTCGACCAGGGGGTGCAGCTTGAAGTTCGGCGGAATCGTCGTGATCCGGTCGCCGAGCCGCTTGACCTCGGCCAGCGGCAGCGCGGTGTCGGCGGCATCGGTCCACTTCTTGTTGAGGAACGGCACCCAGTCGACCGCGTACTTGCTCTTGAAGTCGGACAGGACGTATTCGACCGTCGACTTGCCCTCGTCCATCAGCGCGCGGTAGTCCTTGACCATCTGCTCCGGCTCGCCGGCCTTGAGCACGCCCTGGGCCACGAGGCGGTCCCCGTAGAGCTTGCGCGTGCCGGGATGCTGGCCGATGCGCTTGTACATCAGCGGCTGGGTCAGCGCCGGCGTGTCCTGCTCGTTGTGGCCGAGCTTGCGGAAACAGATGATGTCGACGACGATGTCCTTCTTGAATTCCGCCCGATAGTCGATCGCGATCTGCGTCGCGAACACCACCGCCTCGGGATCGTCGCCATTGACGTGCAGCACCGGCGCCTCGATCATCTTGACCACGTCGGAGCAGTACAGCGTCGAGCGCGAGTCGCGCGGGTCGGACGTGGTGAAGCCGATCTGGTTGTTGATCACCAGGTGGACCGTGCCGTGCGTGCCGTAGCCGCGCGTCTGCGCGAGGTTCAGCGTCTCCATGACCACGCCCTGCCCCGCGAAGGCGGCGTCGCCGTGGACCAGGATCGGCAGCACCTGGGAGCCGTCGCGGTCGCCGCGGCGGTCCATGCGCGCCTTGCAGGACCCCTCGACCACGGGATTGACGATCTCCAGATGCGACGGATTGAACGCCAGCGACAGGTGCACCGGCCCGCCCGGCGTCGAGATGTCGGAGGAGAAGCCCTTGTGGTACTTGACGTCGCCCGCCGGCAGGTCGTCGTCGTGCCTGCCCTCGAACTCCTCGAACAGGTCCGACGGCATCTTGCCGAGCGTGTTGACCAGCACGTTGAGCCGGCCGCGATGCGCCATGCCGATGACGATCTCCTGCACCCCCTTCTCGCCCGCGCGCTGGATCAGCTCGTCCATGGCGGCGATGAAGCTCTCGCCGCCCTCCAGCGAGAAGCGCTTCTGGCCGACGTACTTGGTGTGCAGGTAGCGCTCGAGGCCCTCGGCGGCGGTGATGCGCTCGAGGATGTGGCGCTTCTTGTCGGCGTCGAACACCGGGCGCGAGCGCGACGACTCGAGGCGCTGCTGCATCCAGCGCTTCTGGGCCGGGTCGCTGATGTACATGAACTCGGCGCCGATGGTGCCGCAGTAGGTCTCGCGCAGCCCGAAGATGATCTCGCGCAGCGACATCGACTCGCGCCCGAAGTACAGCGACTGGGCGTTGAAGGTGATGTCCATGTCGGCCTCGGTGAGGTCGTAGAACGCGGGCTCGAGTTCGGGGATGGGCGCGCGCTCGGCCCGCTTGAGGGGATCGAGGTCGGCCCAGCGGGTGCCGAGGAAGCGATAGGCGCCGATCAGCTGCTGCACGAACACCTGCTTGCGCGCGACCGAGAGGTCGACCGCCGATCCGCCCTGCGGCCGCAGGGTGCCGTCCTTGGCCCGCAGCGCGAAGGATTCCACCACGGGCGCATGCGCGACGTCGCGCGCCGCGCCGGTGCCGGCGCCGGGCACGTTCTGCAGGGCGTCGAAGTACTCGCGCCACTTCTCGGGAACCGAGCCGGGGTTGTCGAGGTAGCTCTCGTAGAGTTCCTCGACGTAGGGGGCGTTGCCCCCGAACAGGTACGAGTTCTGCTGGAATTGCTTCATCATGGCGTTCACCTTTCTCGAGCTTCTCGATGCAGTGCGGGCATGCCCGCCGGCGCGGCGGCGCGGTCGGGATGCCACCCTCGCGTCGCGGCCTGACCGGTCGGCGAGGAGCCGCGCGCCGGAGCAGGCGGCGCGCGCGATCTCAATTGTCAGGACGGTTCAGCGCGTTCGGCACGGTCCCTTGTCGTTTTGCGAGGCAATGTAGCACGCGCAGCTTGCGCCAAATTGACGCGAAAAGGCCGCGATTCGCATGCCAGCTCGGCGCTTCGGGGGCGCTAGCGCCGGGCCAGCGGCGCAACGTCGCGCCGCGGACTGCCGATGAACAGCTGGCGCGGCCGGCCGATCTTCTGCTCCGGATCGGAGATCATCTCGTTCCATTGCGCGATCCAGCCCACCGTGCGCGCCAGCGCGAAGATCCCGGTGAACAGCGACACCGGGATGCCGAGCGCCTTCTGCACGATGCCCGAGTAGAAGTCGACGTTCGGGTAGAGCTTGCGCTGGACGAAGTAATCGTCCTCGAGCGCCACCTTCTCGAGCGCCATCGCGAGCTTGAACAGGGGGTCGTCGTGCAACCCGAGTTCGTTCAGGACCTCGTGGCAGGTCTCGCGCATGAGCTTGGCGCGCGGGTCGTAGTTCTTGTAGACGCGGTGGCCGAAGCCCATCAGCTTGACGTCGGAGTTCTTGTCCTTGACCTTGGCGATGAACTCGCCGATCTTGGCCAGGCCGCCCTGGCGCTCGATGTCGTAGAGCATGTTGAGCGCCGCCTCGTTGGCGCCGCCGTGCGCGGGCCCCCACAGGCAGGCGATCCCGGCGGCGATGCACGCGAACGGGTTGGCGCCCGACGACCCGGACAGCCGCACCGTCGAGGTCGAGGCGTTCTGCTCGTGGTCGGCGTGCAGGATGAAGATGCGGTCCAGCGCGCGCACCATGACGTCGTTGACCTTGTAGTCCTCGGCCGGCACCGCGAACATCATGCGCATGAAGTTGGCCGTGTAGGACAGGTCGTTGCGCGGGTAGATGAAGGGCTGGCCGATCGAGTACTTGTACGCCATCGCCACCAGCGTCGGCAGCTTGGCGATCAGGCGGATCGCCGACACCTCGCGGTGGTGCGCGTCATTGATGTCGAGCGAGTCGTGATAGAAGGCCGACAGCGCGCCGACCGAGCCGACCAGCACCGCCATCGGGTGGGCGTCGCGGCGGAACCCGCGGAAGAAATACTGCATCTGCTCGTGCACCATCGTGTGGCGCATGACCAGGTTGGTGAACTTGTCCTTCTGGGCCGCGTTCGGCAGCTCGCCGTTGAGCAGCAGATAGCAGGTCTCGAGGAAGTCGCAGCTGACCGCCAGCTGCTCGATCGGGTAGCCTCGATAGAGCAGCTCGCCCTTGTCGCCGTCGATGTAGGTGATCGACGAATTGCACGACGCGGTCGACATGAAGCCCGGGTCGTAGGTGAACTTGCCGCTCTTGCCGTAGAGGGCACGGATGTCGACGACGTCGGGTCCGATGGTGCCCTTGTAGACCGGGAAATCGACGGGCGGCGTGCCGTCCGAGAAGGTCAGGGTCGCTTTGATGTCGCTGGGCTTCATTGTGGTCGTTCTCCCGGTGGATGCTCAGGCAAGGTGGACTCGTTGTGACTGCTTCATGCGCGCGGCGCCGGCGCGCCGCCGGCGCGCAATTCCGCCAGGACGGCGCGCGCGTCCGCCGCCAGCGTCGCCGCGGGCTCGGCGCGGCCGGCGATCAGGTCCCAGAGGTCGCCGTCGTCGAGCGCGAGCAACGCCTCCAGGCCGAGCGCGCGCTGCTCGTCGAGGCCGGCGGCATGCTTCTCGAAAAATCCGGCGAGCACGAGATCGTTCTCGAGCAGGCCGCGCCGGCTGCGCCACTTCAGCCGTGAAAGCGACAGGGCGTCCAGCATGGCGTCGACGGACGGCGGCGCCTAGACGGCGCGCCGCACCATCATTTCCTTGATCTTGCCGATCGCGTGCGTCGGGTTGAGCCCCTTCGGGCAGACATCGACGCAGTTCATGATCGTGTGGCAGCGGAACAGCCGGTACGGGTCCTCGAGGTTGTCGAGGCGCTCGCTGGTGGCCTGGTCGCGCGTGTCGGCGATGAAGCGATACGCCTGCAGCAGGCCCGCCGGGCCGACGAACTTGTCGGGATTCCACCAGAACGACGGGCAGGAGGTCGAGCACGAGGCGCACAGGATGCACTCGTAGAGCCCGTTCAACTCCTCGCGGTCGTCGGGCGACTGCAGCCGCTCCTTCTCCGGTGCCGGATCGTTGTTGATCACGTAGGGCTTGATCGAGTGGTACTGCTTGAAGAACTGCGTCATGTCGACGATCAGGTCGCGGATCACCGGAAGTCCCGGCAGCGGCCGCAGCACGACGTGGTCGCCGAGGTCGGCGACGTTGGTCAGGCAGGCGAGCCCGTTCTTGCCGTTGATGTTCATCGCGTCGGACCCGCAGACGCCCTCGCGGCACGAGCGGCGGAAGGCGAAGCTGTCGTCGATCGCCTTCACGCGCACCAGCGCATCGAGCAGCATCCGGTCGGACGGCTCGAGCGCCACGTCGTAGTCCTTCATGTAGGGACTGGAATCGCGGTCGGGGTCGTAGCGGTAGATGGAGATCTTCATCGTGAACTTGCCTGGGGAGTCAGTAGGAACGAACCTTCGCCGGGATCGATTCGGCAGACAGCGGCTTCAGGATCACCGGCTTGTACTCGAGGCGGTCCCCCTCCTTGAACCAGAGGGTGTGCTTGAGCCATTCGTCGTCGTTGCGGCCGTTGGGATGCTCGGGCGTGTCGTGGCAGTCGGCGCGATCGTGCGCGCCGCGGCTCTCCTTGCGCGCCTCGGCCGACACCATGGTCGAGCGGGCGACCTCGATCAGGTTGTCGAGCTCGAGCGCCTCGATGCGCGCGGTATTGAAGACCTTCGACTTGTCGCCGATCTCGGTCTGCGCGACGCGCTCCGCGACCTGGCGGATGCGGTCGACGCCCTCGACGAGCATGTCGGGGAAGCGGAACACGCCGCAATGGCGCTGCATGACGCGTTGCAGTTCGGCGCGGGTCTCGTGGACGTTGGCCCCGTCCTTCTGGCCGTTGAGGCGGTCCAGGCGGGCCATGGTGCGGTCGGCGGCATCGGACGGCAGCTCGCGGTGCCCGCGATTGTCGGCGAGGTAGCGGATCATGTTGTCCCCGGCCGCCTTGCCGAACACCAGCAGGTCGGTCAGCGAATTCGTGCCGAGCCGGTTGGCGCCGTGCACCGACGCGCAGGCGCACTCGCCGGCCGCGTAGAACCCCTCGACGACGGTGTTGGGGTTGCCGCCGTGCGGCGCGACGACTTCGCCGCGGTAGTTCGTGGGAATGCCGCCCATCTGGTAGTGGCAGGTCGGCACCACCGGGATCGGATCCTTCGCCGGGTCGACGTTGGCGAACTTCTTGGCGATCTCGCGGATGCCGGGCAGCCGCTTGTCGATGGTCTCCGGGCCGAGGTGGTCGAGCTTCAGCAGGACGTAGTCGCCCTCCTTGCCCGCGCCGCGGCCCTCGTTGATCTCGGTCGCCATCGCGCGCGCCACCACGTCGCGCGACGCCAGGTCCTTCGCCGTCGGCGCGTAGCGCTCCATGAAGCGCTCGCCGTCCTTGTTGAGCAGATACCCGCCCTCGCCGCGCACGCCTTCGGTGATCAGCACGCCGGCACCGGCCACCCCGGTCGGGTGGAACTGCCAGAACTCCATGTCCTCGAGCGGAATGCCGGCGCGCGCCGCCATGCCCAGCCCGTCGCCGGTGTTGATGAACGCGTTGGTCGACGAGGCGTAGATGCGGCCGGCGCCGCCGGTCGCGAACAGCGTCGCGCGCGCCTGCAGGATCATGACCTCGCCGGTCTCCATCTCCATCGCGGTCACGCCGAGCACGGCGCCGTCGACCGGATCGCGGATCAGGTCGAGGCCCATCCATTCGACGAAGAACTGCGTGTTCGCGCGCACGTTGCGCTGGTACAGCGTGTGCAGCATCGCATGGCCGGTGCGGTCGGCCGCGCAGCACGAGCGCTGCACCGGCGGCCCCGCGCCCATGTTCTGCATGTGGCCGCCGAACGGGCGCTGGTAGATCGTGCCGTCCTCGTTGCGGTCGAACGGCATGCCGAAGTGCTCGAGCTCGATCACGCACTTCGTCGCCTCGCGCGCGAGGAATTCCGCCGCATCCTGGTCCGCGAGCCAGTCCCCGCCCTTGACGGTGTCGTACATGTGCCACTGCCAGGAATCGACGCCCATGTTGCCCAGCGACGCGCCGACCCCGCCCTGCGCGGCGACGGTGTGGGACCGGGTCGGGAACACCTTGGTCAGGACCGCGACCTTGAGCCCCGCCTCGGCGAGCTGCAACGCACCGCGCAAACCGGCGCCGCCGGCGCCAACGATGACCGCATCAAACTTGCGAACGGACAATGCCATTGTCGGAGTTCCTTACTGCAGGAAGATTTTCAGGGCCCACATGCCGCACGCCACCAGCCAGACGATGGTGCCGACCTCGAGGACCAGGCGCAGCCCGGTCGGCTTGACATAGTCCATCCAGATGTCCCGCACGCCGACCCAGGCGTGGTAGAGCAGACAGGCGATGAACGTCAATGTTGCAATCTTCATCCACACCGGACTGAAGATGCCGTACCAGCCGAGGTAGTCCGCCGGCCGCGCCACGATCAGCACGGCGAGCAGAAGCACGGTGTACAGTCCCATCAGCACCGCAGTGACGCGCTGGCCGAGCCAGTCGCGAAAGCCGTAATGGGCACCGACGACGATACGCTTTCTCATTTTCCGACTCCCGCGCGCGCCTAGAGGAACACCCGCCACGCCACCAGCGCCGCCAGCGGGACGCTCACGAAATAGACCGCCGCGGCGCTGGCCCGCGCCGAGGCCAGGTCCACGCCCTTGTGCATGTCGAGCAACAGGTAGCGCACGCCGGCGCAGAAATGGTGCAGGTACGCCCATCCGAGCCCGGCCAGGATCAGCTTCATCCACCACTGCCCGAACACGCCCGCGAGCGCGTCGAAGCCGACCTCGGTGCCCAGGCTCATGTCGAGCAGCCAGAGCAGCAGCGGCAGCGCGAGAAACAGCGCCGCGCCGCTGATCCGGTGCATGATCGATACCCAGCCCGGCAATGGCAGCCGGATCTTGGTCAGGTCGAGGTGCTTGGGGCGCGGACGTGCCGCCTTCACGGAGGATGTGGTCATGCGCGAGTGCCGATGGTCGGTGGGAATCCGGAACGTCTGGGAAGGGGCCGCGGACGGCCGAGCAGCCGAAAATTATACATGCCGTTTCCGCGCTGCATCATCGAAATTGCGCCTAGCTCACGGCATTCCGATAGTGATGCGCGGTCGTCAGGTACAGGCCGCGCCGCACTTCCACCGGGCGATCCGCGTACGTGTAGGTCAGGCGGTCGACCGAAAGGAGCGGCGTCCCGGGCGCCACGCGCAGCATGCGCGCGGCCTCGGCGTCGGCCGCCACGGCGCGGATCTTCTCTTCGGCCCGCACCATCTTGATGCCGAACTCGCTCTCGAACATGCTGTACAGCGGCGCCCTGGATTCGGTCAGCCGCTCGGCGGTGAGCCCGCGGAACAGGGCGCCGGGCAGCCAGAGTTCGTCGAGAACGCAGGGCCGGCCGGCGAACGCCAGCACGCGCCGCACCACCACCACCGGGTCGCCCGGCTTGAGGTCCAGGTTGCGCGCGATCTCGGCCGGCGCGCGCATGCGCCGGCAGTCGACGATCTGGCTTTCCGGATAGGCCTGCTCGCCTTCGTCCGGCATCAGGCGCAGGAAGCGGAACTGCGCGCGCGGCTCGGTGTGGGTCGCGACGAACGTGCCCTTGCCCTGGCGCCGCACCAGCAGATGCTCGGCGGCGAGCTCGTCGATCGCCTTGCGCACCGTGCCCTGGCTCACCTTGTAGCGGGCCGCAAGCTCGTTCTCGGAGGGGATCATCTCGCCCGGCCGCCACTCGCCCGCCTCGAGCCCCTGGGTGATCAGCGCCTTGATCTGCTGATACAGCGGGCTGAAGGTCGGCGCCGCGGGCGGCGTCGCGGTGCCGCCTGGAGGGGCTTCCGGATGCATGGGCGGCATTGAAGCACATTCGATCCCCATCCGTCTATCTCTTGTCTTATGTCTTATATAAGACATAAGATATGGCTTGACTTCCCCCCCGCCCTGTCCCTACACTGCGGCGTCGCGCGCGGCAGGATGCGGGCGGGCGAGCCTCCCGCGCCACCCTGCCCGCCGACCCGTCGCGCCGCCCCCACCGCAGATCCAAGGAGAGTCTGATCATGGCCAAGCCCCCCGTCCGCGTCGCCGTCACCGGCGCCGCCGGTCAAATCGGTTATTCGCTGTTGTTCCGCATCGCCAACGGCGACATGCTCGGCCGCGATCAGCCGGTGATCCTGCAGTTGCTCGAGATTCCCGACGAGAAGGCCCAGAAGGCCCTCAAGGGCGTGATGATGGAACTCGACGACTGCGCCTTTCCGCTGCTCGCCGGAATGAGCGCGCACAGCGATCCGATGTCCGCGTTCAAGGACATCGATTACGCGCTCCTCGTCGGCGCGCGCCCGCGCGGCCCCGGCATGGAGCGCAAGGACCTGCTGTCGGCCAACGCCGCCATCTTCACCGCCCAGGGCAAGGCGCTCGACCAGGTCGCGGCGCGCGGCGTCAAGGTGCTCGTCGTCGGCAACCCGGCCAACACCAATGCCTACATCGCGATGAAGTCGGCGCCGTCCCTGCCGAAGCGCAATTTCACCGCCATGCTGCGCCTCGACCACAACCGCGCGCTCTCGCAGCTGGCCGCCCGGTCGGGCAAGCCGGTCGCCGCGATCCGCAAGCTGGTGGTCTGGGGCAACCATTCGCCGACCATGTATCCCGACTACCGCTTCGCGACCGTCGACGGCGCGTCGCTCAAGGCGCTCATCGGCGACGACGCCTGGAATCGCGACACCTTCATCCCGCTGGTCGGCAAGCGCGGCGCGGCGATCATCGAGGCGCGCGGCCTGTCGTCGGCGGCGTCCGCCGCGAACGCGGCGATCGATCACATGCGCGACTGGGCCCTGGGCACCAACGGCGAGTGGGTCACGATGGGCATCCCCTCGGACGGCAGCTACGGCATCCCCGAGGACACCATGTACGGCTTCCCGGTGACCTGCGCCGGCGGCGAGTACACGCTGGTCAAGGGGCTGGAGATCGACGCCTTCTCGCGCGAGCGCATGGACTTCACCCTGAAGGAACTCAACGAGGAAAAGGACGGCGTCAAGCACCTGCTGCCCTGAACCTCGCCGCGCGCGCCCCGCGCGGGGCGCGCAGCCGTCCGGTGCCATGGCCCTCTCCCCCCGCGACGTCCTGTTCGTTGACGGATCGCCCCTGCCGGCGATTCCGGCCTGCGAGCACTTTGCCGGAAACGAGAAGTTCATCCGCCGCGCCTTCGCGTCCCAGCGCGCCACGGCGCGCGACGGGACGCCGCTGTTCGACGTGCTCTGCGACCTCGAGGACGGCGCCGCCGCCGGCGCCGAGCGCGAGACCGCCGAGATGGCGGCCGCGATGATCGCCTCCGACGACAACACCTTCGGCCGCGCCGGCGTGCGCGTCCACGACGCGAGCCATCCGCGCTGCATGCAGGACGTCGAGATCATCGTGCGCCAGGCCGGCGCGCGCGTCGCCTACATCATGCTGCCCAAGTGCGACAGCCGCATGGACGCGCTGAAGATCGGGTCCTGGATCAACCACCTGGCCGCCGAATGCGGGCTCGGCCGCGTGATCCCGATGCACGTGATGATCGAGACCCACAACGGCCTGGCCGAGGTGGGCGCGATCGCCGCGCTGCCGCAGGTCGAGGGCGTCAACCTCGGCATCATGGACTTCGTCAGCTCCCACCAGGGCGCGATCCCGGCCGCGGCCATGGCGTCCCCCGGGCAGTTCGACCACCCGCTGGTGCGGCGCGCCAAGCTCGAGGTGGCCGCGGCCGCGCTCGCGCACGGCGCCGTGCCGGTGCACGGCGTGACGCGCGACTACCGCGACCTCGCGCTCGCGGAGTCGGACGCCCGGCGCGCGCGCGCCGAGTTCGGCTTCCTGCGCGCGCAGAGCATCCATCCCGATCAGATTCCCGCCATCCTCGCCGGCATGCGGCCCGCCGCCGCCGAGATCGCCGAGGCGGCCGACATCCTCCTGGCCGCGCGCGCGGCACAATGGGGGCCGATCGGCCACCGCGGCACCCTGCACGACCGCGCCAGTTACCGCTACTACTGGCAGTTGCTCGAGCGCGCGCACCGGACCGGCGCCGGCATCCCGGACGACGCGCGCGCGGCGTTTTTTCACTGACAAAGGAACCCGACATGGCCTCACCCACGCCCGGCGAACGCTTCCGCGTCGCCCTCAAGGAGGAGCAGCCGCTGCAGGTCATCGGCGCCATCAACGCGAACCACGCGCTGCTGGCCAAGCGCGCCGGCTTCCGCGCCATCTACCTGTCCGGCGGCGGCGTCGCGGCCGGGTCGCTGGGACTGCCCGACCTCGGCATCAGCAATCTCGACGATGTGCTCACCGACGTGCGCCGCATCACCGATGTCTGCGACCTGCCGCTCCTGGTCGACGTCGACACCGGCTTCGGCTCCTCGGCGTTCAACGTCGCGCGCACCGTCAAGTCGCTGATCAAGTTCGGCGCCGCCGCCATGCACATCGAGGACCAGGTCGGCGCCAAGCGCTGCGGCCATCGGCCGAACAAGGAGATCGTGTCCAAGGAGGAGATGGTCGACCGCATCAAGGCCGCGGTCGACGCCCGCACCGACCCGGCCTTCGGCATCATGGCGCGCACCGACGCGCTGGCCGTCGAGGGGCTCGAGCGCGCGATCGAGCGCGCGGTCGCCTGCGTCGAGGCCGGCGCCGACATGATCTTCCCCGAGGCCATGACCGACCTGGCGATGTACCGCCGGTTCGCCGAGGCCGTGCGGGTCCCGGTGCTCGCCAACATCACCGAGTTCGGGTCGACCCCGCTGTTCACGGTCGACGAGCTGCGCTCCGCCGGCGTGGCCATCGTGCTCTACCCGCTGTCGGCCTTCCGCGCCGCCAACAAGGCGGCCCAGACCGTCTACGAGACCGTGCGCCGCGAAGGCACGCAGAAGAACGTCGTCGCCAGCATGCAGACGCGCGCCGAACTCTATGAGAGCATCGGCTACCACGCCTTCGAGCAGAAGCTCGACGCGCTGTTCGCGAAGGCGAAGGCCGCCTGAGACCGCCCAACAGAAACCAACGACAGGAAGAACAGACCATGAGCGAGACACCCGCAGCCGCCGGCCCCAAGCCGAAGAAGTCCGTCGCCCTCTCCGGCGTCGTCGCCGGCAACACCGCGCTGTGCACCGTCGGACGCAGCGGCAACGACCTGCACTACCGCGGCTACGACATCCTCGACGTCGCCGACACCTGCGAGTTCGAGGAGATTGCGCACCTGCTCGTCCACGGGCGGCTGCCCAACAGGGCCGAGCTGGCGGGCTACAAGAAGAAGCTCCGGGCCCTGCGCGGCCTGCCGGCCGCGGTCAAGTGGGCGCTCGAGGCCCTGCCGGCGGGATCGCACCCGATGGACGTGATGCGCACCGGCGTCTCCGCGCTCGGCTGCGCCCTGCCGGAGAAGGACGACCACAACCACCCGGGCGCACGCGACATCGCCGACCGGCTGATGGCGTCGCTCGGATCGATGCTGCTGTACTGGTTCCACTTTTCCAACAACGGCAAGCGCATCGAGGTCGAGACCGACGACGATTCGATCGGCGGGCATTTCCTGCACCTGCTGCACGGCACGCCGCCGCCGGAGTCCTGGGTCAAGGCGATGCACACCTCGCTGATCCTGTACGCCGAGCACGAGTTCAACGCGTCGACCTTCACCTGCCGCGTCGTCGCCGGCACCGGATCGGACATGTACTCGGCGATCTGCGGCGGCATCGGCGCGCTGCGCGGTCCCAAGCACGGCGGCGCCAACGAGGTCGCCTTCGAGGTGCAGAAGCGCTACGAGACGCCGGACGAGGCCGAAGCCGACATCCGCGCGCGCGTCGAGCGCAAGGAGGTGGTGATCGGCTTCGGCCATCCGGTCTACACCATCTCGGACCCGCGCAACAAGGTCATCAAGGAGGTCGCGCGCAAGCTTTCGAAGGAGGCCGGCGACACCAAGATGTTCGACATCGCCGACCGCCTCGAAAGCGTGATGTGGGACGCCAAGAAGATGTTCCCCAACCTCGACTGGTTCTCGGCCGTCAGCTACCACATGATGGGCGTGCCGACGGCGATGTTCACGCCGATCTTCGTCATCGCGCGCACCTCGGGCTGGGCCGCGCACGTGATCGAGCAGCGCATGGACGGCAAGATCATCCGCCCCACCGCCAACTACACCGGCCCGGACGACCTCAAGTTCGTGCCGCTCGCCAAGCGCTAGCCGCGCACCGCCAGGGACCGCGCCATGAATTCCGCCGATCGCAAGCCGCTGCCGGGCACCGGGCTCGACTACTTCGACGCGCGCGCCGCCGTCGACCGGATCGCGCCGGGCGCCTACGAGACGCTGCCCTACACCTCGCGGGTGCTGGCCGAGAACCTGGTGCGGCGCTGCGCGCCGGCGGAACTGGAGGCCTGCCTGCGCCAGATCATCGAGCGCCGGCGCGAGCGCGACTTCCCCTGGTTCCCCGCGCGCGTGGTCTGCCACGACATTCTCGGCCAGACCGCGCTGGTCGATCTCGCCGGGCTGCGCGACGCGATCGCGAAGGAAGGCGGCGATCCGGCCAAGGTCAACCCGGTGGTGCCGGTGCAGCTCATCGTCGACCACTCGCTGGCGGTCGAATGCGGCGGCGACGACCCGGACGCCTTCGCCAAGAACCGCGCGATCGAGGACCGGCGCAACGAGGACCGCTTCCACTTCATCGAGTGGACGCGGCGCGCGTTCGAGAACGTCGACGTGATCCCGGCGGGCAACGGCATCATGCACCAGATCAACCTGGAGAAGATGTCGCCGGTGATCCACGCGATCGGCGGCGTCGCCTTCCCGGACACCCTGGTCGGCACCGACAGCCACACGCCCCACGTCGACGCGCTGGGCGTGATCGCGATCGGCGTCGGCGGACTGGAAGCGGAGAACGTCATGCTCGGGCGCGCGTCGTGGATGCGCCTGCCCGAGATCGTCGGCGTGGAGCTGGCCGGCGAGCGCCAGCCGGGCATCACCGCCACCGACATCGTGCTGGCATTGACCGAGTTCCTGCGCAAGCAGAAGGTAATCGGTGCCTACCTCGAGTTCCACGGCGCGGGCGCCGCCAAGCTCACGCTCGGCGATCGCGCGACCATCTCCAACATGGCGCCCGAGTACGGCGCCACCGCGGCGATGTTCGCGATCGACCAGCAGACCATCGACTATCTGCGCCTGACCGGCCGCAGCGACGAGCAGGTCAGGCTCGTCGAGACCTATGCGCGGGCGGCCGGCCTGTGGGCCGATGCGCTCGTGAACGCGCAGTACGAGCGAACGCTCCGCTTCGACCTCTCCACGGTCGTGCGCAACATGGCGGGCCCGTCGAACCCGCATGCGCGCGTCGCCACCACCGAGCTCGCCGCCAGGGGCATCGCCAGGCCGTGGACGGCCGAGTCCGGCCGGATGCCGGACGGCGCCGTGATCATCGCCGCGATCACCAGTTGCACCAACACCTCCAATCCGCGCAACGTCATCGCCGCCGGCCTGCTGGCGCGCAATGCCAACCGCGCCGGGCTCGCGCGCAAGCCCTGGGTCAAGTCCTCGCTCGCCCCCGGCTCCAAGACGGTCGAGCTGTACCTCGAGGCGGCGGGTCTCAAGGGCGAGCTCGAGAAGCTCGGCTTCGGCATCGTCGCCTTCGCCTGCACCACCTGCAACGGCATGTCCGGCGCGCTGGATCCGCGGATCCAGCAGGAGATCGTCGAACGCGACCTGTATGCGACGGCCGTGCTGTCGGGCAACCGCAATTTCGACGGGCGCATCCATCCCTACGCGAAGCAGGCCTTCCTGGCGTCGCCGCCGCTGGTGGTCGCCTACGCGCTGGCCGGCACGATCCGCTTCGACATCGAGCGCGACGCCTTCGGCACCGACGCGGCGGGCCGGCCGGTCAGGCTCAAGGACCTGTGGCCCTCCGACGCGGAGATCGACGCCATCGTCGCGTCGAGCGTCAGGCCCGAGCAGTTCCGCAAGGTCTACATCCCGATGTTCGAAGCGCGCGCCGACGCCGGCACCCGGGTCGCGCCGCTGTACGACTGGCGGCCGCAGAGCACCTACATCCGCCGCCCGCCCTACTGGGACCGCGAAGGCCAGGGCGCCCTGGCCGCGAGCCCGCGCACCCTGAAGGCCATGCGCCCGCTCGCGGTGCTGGGCGACAACATCACCACCGACCACCTGTCGCCGTCGAATGCCATCCTGCGCGACAGCGCGGCCGGCGAATACCTGGAGAAAATGGGCCTGCCGGAGGAGGACTTCAATTCCTACGCCACCCATCGCGGCGATCACCTCACCGCCCAGCGCGCCACCTTCGCCAACCCGACCCTGCGCAACGAGATGGCGGTCGTCGACGGCAAGGTGAAGCCGGGCTCGCTCGCGCGCATCGAGCCCGACGGGCGCGTGGTGCGCATGTGGGAAGCGATCGAGACCTACATGGAGCGCCGGCAGCCGCTGATCATCATCGCCGGCGCCGACTACGGCCAGGGCTCCTCGCGCGACTGGGCCGCCAAGGGGGTGCGCCTGGCGGGTGTCGAAGCCATCGTCGCCGAAGGCTTCGAGCGCATCCACCGCACCAACCTGATCGGCATGGGCGTGCTGCCGCTGGAATTCAAGCCCGCCACCAACCGGCTGACGCTGGCCATCGACGGCACCGAGACCTACGATGTCGAGGGCGAGCGCACGCCGCGCGCCGATCTCACGCTGGTGATCCGGCGCCGCGGCGGCGAGGTCGTGCGCGTGCCGGTCACCTGCCGGCTCGACACCGCCGAGGAGGTCTCGATCTACGAGGCCGGCGGCGTCCTGCAGCGGTTTGCCAAGGACTTTCTCGAAAGGAAGGCAGCATGAGCGCCGTTCTGAAGGCGGACGCGGTCCGCCCGGTCCACGCGCCGCAGATCCGCGTGCCCGCCACCTACATGCGCGGCGGCACCAGCAAGGGCGTGTTCTTCCATCTCAAGGACCTGCCGCCGGCGATGCAGGTGCCGGGCCCGGCGCGCGACGCGTTCCTGCTGCGGGTCATCGGCAGCCCGGATCCCTACGGCAAGCACACCGACGGCATGGGCGGCGCCACGTCCTCGACCAGCAAGACGGTGATCCTGTCCAGGAGCGCCCGGCCCGACCACGACGTCGACTACCTGTTCGGACAGGTCGCGATCGACAAGCCGTTCGTCGACTGGGCCGGCAATTGCGGCAACCTGTCGGCGGCGGTCGGCCCGTACGCGATCGCCAACGGCCTGGTCGACGCGGCCCGCGTGCCGCGCGACGGCGTCGCCACCATCCGCATCTGGCAGGCCAACATCGGCAAGACCATCATCGCCCGCGTGCCGGTCACCGGCGGCCAGGTCCAGGAAACCGGCGACTTCGAGCTCGACGGCGTGACCTTCCCCGCCGCCGAGGTCCAGCTCGAATTCATGGATCCCGCGGCCGAGGAGGAAGGCGCCGGCGGGGCGCTGTTCCCGACCGGCAACCTGATCGACGACCTGACCGTGCCGGCCGCCGGCAACTTCGGGGGCGGCGTGATCAAGGCGACCATGCTGACGGCCGGCATCCCGACGATCTTCGTCAACGCGCGGGACATCGGCTTTGCCGGCACCGAGCTCCAGGAAGCGATCAACGGCAGCCCCGACAACCTCGCGAAGATGGAGGCCATCCGCACGGCCGGCGCGCTCGCCATGGGACTGATCAAGGCCCCCGAGGAGATCGCGCGGCGCCAGCACATCCCGAAGGTCGCGTTCGTCGCCCCGCCCGCCGCCTACACCGCCTCCAGCGGCAAGCGGATCGAGGCCGCCGACGTCGACCTGCTGGTGCGCGCCATGTCGATGGGCAAGCTGCACCACGCGATGATGGGCACCGCGGCCGTGGCCATCGCGGTCGGCGCCTGCGTGCCCGGCACGCTGGTCAATCTGGCCGCCGGCGGCGGCGCCCGCGCCGAGGTGCGCTTCGGCCACCCGTCCGGCACCCTGCGCGTCGGCGCCGAGGCCAGTCGCGTCGACGGTGAATGGACGGTGAAGAAGGCCGTCATGAGCCGCAGCGCGCGCGTCCTGATGGAAGGTTTCGTCCGCGTCCCCGGCTGACGCGCTTTCCGGCATCCCTGCACTTCCCCTGTTTTCGACCAAGGAGCACTCATGCTTGACGCCTACCGCCAACATGTCGCCGAACGCGCTGCGCTCGGCATCCCGCCGCTGCCGCTGACCGCGCGCCAGACCGCCGACCTCATCGAGCTGCTCAAGGCGCCGCCCGCCGGCGAGGAGAAGCACCTGGTCGAGCTGATCACCCACCGCGTGCCGGCTGGCGTCGACGATGCCGCCAAGGTCAAGGCCTCCTACCTCGCCGCGGTTGCGCACGGCACCGAGAAGTGCCCGCTCATCAGCCGCGAGCGTGCCACCGAGCTGCTCGGCACGATGCTCGGCGGCTACAACATCCATCCGCTGATCGAGCTGCTGTCCGACGGCACGGTGGGCGGCATCGCCGCCGACGCGCTCAAGAAGACGCTGCTGATGTTCGACGCGTTCCACGACGTCAAGGAACTCGCCGACAAGGGCAATGCCAACGCCAGGGCGGTCATGCAGAGCTGGGCCGACGGCGAGTGGTTCACCAGCCGTCCCGAGGTGCCGAAGAGCCTCACGATCACCGTGCTCAAGGTCACCGGCGAGACCAACACCGACGACCTGTCCCCCGCCCCGGATGCCTGGAGCCGGCCCGACATTCCGCTGCACGCGCTGGCGATGCTGAAGAACCCGCGTCCCGGCATCACGCCGGAGGAGGAAGGCAAGCGCGGACCGGTCAAGTTCATGCAGGACCTGCGCGCCAAGGGCAACCTCGTCGCCTACGTCGGCGACGTGGTCGGCACCGGATCCTCGCGCAAGTCCGCCACCAACAGCGTGCTGTGGTGGACCGGCGAGGACATTCCCTACGTGCCCAACAAGCGCTTCGGCGGGGTCTGCCTGGGCGGCAAGATCGCCCCCATCTTCTTCAACACCATGGAGGATGCCGGCGCCCTGCCGATCGAGCTCGATGTCTCCCGGATGGACATGGGCGACACGATCGAACTGCGCCCCTACGAGGGCAAGGCGCTCAAGAACGGCCAGGTGATCGCCGAGTTCTCGCTGCGCTCGGAGGTGATCTTCGACGAGGTGCGGGCCGGCGGCCGCATTCCGCTCATCGTCGGGCGCGGCCTCACGGCCAAGGCGCGCGAGGCCCTCGGCCTGCCGCCGTCCACCCTGTTCCGCCTGCCGCAGAACCCGGCCGACACGGGCAAGGGCTTCACCCTCGCACAGAAGATCGTCGGCCGCGCCTGCGGCCTGCCCGAGGGCAAGGGCGTGCGTCCCGGCACCTACTGCGAGCCGCGCATGGCCTCGGTCGGGTCGCAGGACACCACCGGCCCGATGACGCGCGACGAGCTCAAGGACCTCGCCTGCCTCGGCTTCTCGGCCGACCTCGTGATGCAGTCGTTCTGCCACACCGCGCCGTACCCGAAGCCGGTCGACATCAAGACCCACCACGAACTGCCCGAATTCATGTCCAACCGCGGCGGCATCTCGCTGCGCGTGGGCGACGGCATCATCCACTCGTGGCTCAACCGCATGCTGCTGCCCGACACCGTCGGCACCGGCGGCGACTCGCACACGCGCTTCCCGATCGGCATCTCGTTCCCGGCCGGCTCCGGCCTCGTGGCCTTCGCGGCCGCCACCGGCGTCATGCCGCTCGACATGCCGGAATCGGTGCTGGTGCGGTTCAAGGGCGAGATGCAGCCCGGCGTCACCCTGCGCGACCTCGTCAACGCGATTCCGCTGGCCGCGATCAAGGCCGGCCTGCTGACGGTGGAGAAGAAGGGCAAGAAGAACGTCTTCTCGGGGCGCATCATCGAGATCGAGGGACTGCCGAAGCTCAAGTGCGAGCAGGCGTTCGAACTCGCGGACGCGACCGCGGAGCGCTCCGCCGGCGGGTGCACCGTGCGCCTCGACAAGGAGCCGATCATCGAATACATCACCAGCAACATCGTGATGCTCAAGTGGATGATCGCCAACGGCTACAACGACGCGCGCACGATCCGCCGCCGCATCAAGGCGATGGAGGACTGGCTCGCCAACCCGAAGCTCCTGGCTCCCGACGCCGATGCCGAGTACGCGGCCGTCATCGAGATCGACCTCGCCACCATCACCGAGCCGATCGTCGCCTGCCCCAACGACCCGGACGACGTCAAGACGCTCTCCGAGGTCGCCGGGGCCAAGATCGACGAGGTGTTCATCGGCTCGTGCATGACCAACATCGGTCACTTCCGCGCCGCCTCCAAGCTGCTCGAGAACAAGCGCGACATCCCGGTCAAGCTCTGGGTCGCCCCGCCCACCAAGATGGACCAGAAGCAGCTCACCGAGGAAGGGCACTACGGCGTCCTCGGCACCGCGGGCGCACGCATGGAGATGCCCGGCTGCAGCCTGTGCATGGGCAACCAGGCGCAGGTCAAGGAAGGCGCGACCGTGTTTTCGACCAGCACCCGCAACTTCCCGAACCGCCTCGGCAAGAACTCGAACGTCTACCTCGGTTCGGCCGAACTCGCGGCGATCTGCTCCAAGCTGGGCCGCATCCCGACCCGCGAGGAGTACATGGCCGACATGGGCGTGATCAACAAGGACGGAACCAAGATCTACCGCTACATGAACTTCGACCAGATCGAGGACTTCTCCGCCGTCGCGGCCAAGGTCGACGCCTGACGCGCCGCCCCCGGCCCCCGGGGGCTTGCCGCGCTCGCGCGCCTGCGGCCCGGTATCATCGCGGCGGCGGGGCGCGCGTGCCGCGCATGCGCTTCCCGCGCATGCGCTTCCCGCGCGCCCGGGCCCCTGACCGATGCGACTGACCGCGAGCGACGACGACGACGAGCTGACCGCCGCCGACCTGGCGTTGCGCGCGGCCGTCGCACGGCGCACCACCTGGGTCAGCGTCGCGGTCAACCTGGTTCTGTCGTGCCTGCAGATCGCCGCGGGGCTGTTCGCGCGCTCCCAGAGCCTGATCGCCGACGGCATCCACTCGCTGTCGGACCTGGTCGCGGATTTCGTCGTTCTCTTCGCCAGCCACCACAGCAAGAAGGACGCCGACGCCGACCATCCGTACGGGCATCAGCGCTTCGAAACCGCGGCGTCGCTCGCGCTCGGCCTGCTCCTGCTCGCGGTCGGCGCCGGCATGCTGTGGTCGGCGGCCGTCAAGCTCGAAACCCCGACGCAGGTCGATCCGGTGCACCCCCTCGCGCTGTGGGTGGCCCTCGGCGCCCTCGTCGCGAAGGAAGGGCTGTTCCGCTACATGCTCGCCGCGGCCAAGCGCGTCAAGTCGAGCATGCTGGTGGCCAATGCGTGGCACGCGCGCTCGGACGCCGCGTCGTCGCTGGTGGTGGCCGTCGGCATCGCCGGCAGCCTGATGGGCTATCCGATCCTGGACCCGATCGCCGCCCTGATCGTCGGCTTCATGATCGCGAAGATGGGCTGGGAATTCGGCTGGGACGCGCTGCACGACCTGATGGACCGCGCCGTCGACGAGGCGGAGGCACGCGCGATCGCCGGCACCCTGGCCGCGACGCCGGGGGTGCGCGGCGTGCACGACCTGCGCACGCGCAAGATGGGCGACATGATCGTGGTCGACGCGCATCTCGAGGTCGATGCGACGATCACCGTCGAGGCCGGGCACGACATCGCCGTCGAGGCGCGGCGCCGCGTCCTCGCGCGCCATCGCGTGCTCAACCTCATGACCCACGTCGATCCGCAGCATCGCCCCGATCTCGACCATGCGCCGGTGGGCGCCGCCGCCGCGCCGCGCCCGGCGCCGCCCGCCGCGCACTAGGCGAAGTACTGGAACTCGAGCAGCACGCAGCCGCCGCTGGTGGTGAACGGTCCGTGCAGCACGCCGGGCGGCCGGCACGCGAAGGTCGGCGCGTCGAAGCGTTCGCCGCCCCGGCCGTGCGCGTCGCAGCCGACCACCAGGTCGCCGCTGACGACGAAGACTTCCTCGTGGAAGTCGTGCACCACCGGCGACGGCATGCAGGTGCCGGGGCGCCAGCGCGCCAGGCGCGTGCGCGATCCGCACCGCGCCGCGGCATCGAGGTTGTCCGCGAGGATCATTTCCTCGATGCCGGGATGCCCGGGCACCGGCGCCCAGGTCCCCTCGCCATCCGCGCCGGCCTGCAGGGCGATGCGGAAGAACTCGCGATGCGGCTTGGATCGACGGACGGCTTGCATGGCAGACTCCTTCAGGACGGGTCGGGCGGCCGGTCGAGCGCGGCGTCGGCGAGCGATGCCGGATCCTCGCGCGGCTCGAGATGGGTGATCACGTGCGCGTGCGGCATGGCGGCGCGAATCGCCTGCTCGACCCGCTCCGCCCATGCGTGGCCTGCCTGAACCGTCCAGGCGCCCGGCACCAGCAGGTGGACCGAAACAAAGGCGCGCGCCCCGGCCTGCCGCGTGCGCAGCGCATGGTACCCGATGC
>JAEUOS010000096.1 GCA_016790695.1 Burkholderiales bacterium | reverse complement strand
TCGGTGCCGGTGAGCCGCACGCCGCGCTCGAGCAGGTACATGGTCGCGTCGTAGCCCATGCCGCAGCCCGACGACACGTAGTCGGGCTGGCCGTAGCGGCCGCCGGCGCGCGTGTTCACCACCACGATCTCCAGCGGCTTCAGGGTGTGGCCGATGCGCTTCAACTCGGCCTCGACATCCGCCGCGGTGACGACGTAGCCGTCGCCGAAATGCCGGAAGTCGAGCTTGACGCCGGGCTGGAAGCACCAGTCCAGGTCGACCTCGTCGATGGTGATGGCGCGCTCGCCGCGGTTCATGGTCGGGTGGAAATGGTAGGGCGCGTCGAGGTGGGTGCCGTTGTGGGTCGACAGGGTGACCTGCTCGACCGCCCACACCGCGGCGTCCGGCAGGTCGGACTGCTTCAGGCCCGGGAAGAACGGCGCCATCTGGTGGAACGAGTTCTCGTGGTTGAAGTACTCGATCTTCGGCGCGAACGACGGCGGGTCCGAGACCACGTCGTTCTCGAGGTAGATGGAAAGGTCGATGATCTTGCGGCTCATGCAAACTGCTCCCTCGTCGGATTGCCCGTCACTCCATTGTTCCATCTTCCGCGGCCGGGCGCGCCATGGCCTCCGCCCCGTGCGCCGCGACGGCGGCCGCAACGCGCCCGCGCTTCAGCGCTCGACCACCAGGTTGCCATTGTCGTCGACCGACAGCCCGGTCGCGCGCGCCGCCTCGATGACGCTCGGGTGCCAGTGCGGCTTGCCCGGATCGGGGCCGCCGACCACGGCGAACAAGGTGCCCGGCGTGTCGCCGACATTGCGGAAGCCGCGATAGATGCGGGTGGGCACGTTGACCGAATCGAACGGCTCGAGAATCACCTCGCGCTCGACGTCGCCGTCGAGCCAGTAGATCGACCACCGGCCCGTCAGCGGCATGAAGAATTCCTCGGTCTCGTGCCAGTGGAGGCCGGCGCCGTTGCCGGGGTCCGCGCGCGCCATCGCCACCGAGAAGCCGTGGGCGTTGCCGATCTTCGGCGCGAGACGGGGATCGGCCACGTTCTCGGTGACGTTCATCCCGAGGATGTTGATCAGCTCGCGCTGATAGCCGGGCATGCGCTGGTCCAGAAAGGCGAGGTCGCTGCCGGCGAGCCCCTTGAACCGCGCCACGCACTTCTCCATCTGTTCCTTGCTGACTCGAACCGCATCCATGTGCATGTCTCCCTTCAGGGCGCGGGCTTGGCGTCGACCAGGATGGCCGCAAGCACGCACGGTTTGTCCGACTTGTTTACCCAGGCATGGTTGGTGCCGCGCTGGACGATGCAGTCTCCCTGGCGCAGCAGCGTCTCGCCCTCCTCCATGACCATCCACATCTCGCCCGACACCACCACGAGGTAGTCGATCGAGTTGGTCTTGTGCATCGACGGATGCCTGGCCGTGTCCTCCTCGCGCGGCTTGTTGTGGCTGCCCATGTGCTCGAATGCCGCGCGGGTGTCGATTCCGGCCAGGCTCTTCTCCGGCGGAATCTCGACGATGCGGAAGATCGTGCCGGAAGGCGTCGGATCGTGGCGCATCGGTCGCGCGCCCTGGTCGGTCGCCCCCATGTTGTCGACCGGCATCTCGGCGGTCACCCACAGTTCGGTGACATACAGGCCGGGCCAGCCCTTGACCTCGATGACATTGGGCGCGTCGTCGTTGATGCTGATGACCGACCTGCCCGCGGCATCGTGGCCGGTGACGACGCGACGGATCGCTTGTCGCATGGTGTCTGTCCTTTCCGGTTCGGGCGCCTAGGCGCCGCGCTTGACGAAACGGTTGCTGAGGACGCCGATGCCCTCGACCTCGAGCTCGACCACGTCGCCCGGCTTGAGGAAGCGCATCTGCTCGACACCGCAGCCGCTGCCGACCGTCCCGGAGCCGAAGAACTCGCCCGAGACGACGGTCTCCGAGCGCGACGCGTGGGCGATGCAGTCCTCGAACTTCCAGTGCATCTCTCCGGAGTTGCCGCCGCCCCAGCGCTCCCCGTTGACGCGCGCCTCCATCCTGAGCCGGTAGGGATTGCCGATCTCGTCGGCTGTCACCAGGCAGGGCCCGAGCACGTTGCCGGTGTCGAAGTCCTTGCCCTTGCCTGGCCCGAGCTGCCCCGGCATCTCCTTCATCTGCTCGTCGCGCGCGGACACGTCGTTGAAGATCGTGTAGCCGAAGATGTGGCTCCGGGCCCGGGCCGCGGGAATGTCGCGCCCGGGCTTGCCGATGAAGCAGCCGAACTCGAGTTCGAAGTCGAGCATGGCCGAATAGGCGGGCCACTCGATGTCGGTCCCGGTGCCGACCACGTTGAGGCGGTTCGGGTGGTAGAAGATCGGCCGCTCGTACCAGACCTCGGGCACGGTGAGGATGCCCTTGGCCTCCATCTCGCGGATGGCTGCCGCCGGATCCGGCGTGCCGGCCGCACGCACCTTGCGCGCCGCGCCGAAGGCTTGCAGCAGGTGCTTCTCGAAGCACAGGAAGTCGCGCATCTGCGGCGGCGCGGGTATCGGCGCGAGCAACCGCACCGCATCGCGCGCGAGCACCGCGCTCTTCGTGCGCGCCGCCCCCTTGATCAGCCGGCCCGCCAGTTCGAGCGCGTCGTCGCCCGATTCGGCCATGGCCAGCACGGAGGCGAGCATCGGCGAGCTGCGCCCGTAGCGGACACGATGCGCGGCCTGCAGGTCGATGATCCTGCGATCTCCATCGATGAGTGCGCCGGCCCGCGGCCTGGCGCGGCCCTTCTGGTAAGTCACCAGCTTCATCCGCTGATCCTCCTGGGTGATTTGCGGGGGGAATCGGGGGTCCGCGCGATCCGGCCGCGCTGCCTCCGCGATGTGGCGCCTGCCTCGCCCCCCGGCGGTGCAAGTGCCTGGCAAAAGAACGTGACGATCTCCTCGATGACCGCCTGATCGCTGTCGATGTCGCACACCGAGCCGGACAGCCTGACGAAGCGGTCCGGGTTGGTCAGGATCAGGAGCAGCGCGCCGATGAAGAAGTGGTAGGCCCAGTGCACGCGCCGCGCCGGCGTGCCCGGCAGGACGCTCCGCATCGCCGCGATGAACTCGCGCGCGATCGGATCGAGCAGGTCGGCGACGATGCCGCGCCGGCCTTCGGCCGGATCGCCCGCCTCGCGCGCGATCAGCCGGGTGTACGCGAGCCCGCCCGGCCGGCCGCGCATCTCCACCCAGGGCCGCGCCAGCGCGTCGAGGACTTCGCGAATCGTCGGCGCCGGACGGTCGCGGCGCATCACCGCTGCAAGGGCCGCGCGCCGCTCCGCCGAGACCGGCGCGATGCGGCGCTCGAAGACCGCGCGGTACAGGCTCTCCTTGGTCCCGAAGTGATAGTTGGCCAGCGCGAGGGTGGCCTCGGCCTCGGCGGCGATGGCGCGCATCGACACCCCGTCGATCCCGTGCTCGGAGAAGAGCCGCTCGGCGGCGTCGAGGATGCGCTCGCGGGTCGCCGCACCGCTGCGGTTGGCCGAACGCGCGGCGCCTGTGCGGCGGGTCGATTGACTGGGCACGAAAATACTTGATTAAACGTTCGTTCAACATTACGATGCCTTGCGGCCGGAATGTCAAGCCGGCTCACGTTTTGCGGCGCAACATGCCGCTCGCCAGGTGCGCGCAGACAATCAGCGCCGCCGTGCTGGAACTAGCGGCCGGCGGACGGACAAGGCACGAGGAGACCCACAGCCATGCAATCCGCGATCAGAACGACCCGCATTGGTGCAGCAACCCGGCGCTGCGTTGCGGCGCTCGCCGCCGCTCTCATCGGCGCAGGCGCGCTGCCGGCCGCGGCACAGGAGGTCATCCGCATGACCGCGGCCGCCGGCCACCCGCCGATCTTCCTCTGGGTCAAGCTGGTCCGCGAATCGTTCATGGCGACCGTCGACGCGGAACTCGCCAAGACCGGGAAGTACAAGATGCAATGGAACGAGGCCTACGGCGGAACGCTGGCCAAGATCGGCTCCGAGCTGGAGACCATGCAGCAGGGCATCTCCGACATCGGGCTGGTGGGGTCGGTGTTCCATTCGGCGAAGCTGCCGCTGAACAACGTCACCTATTTCGTCCCGTTCGGCCCCGCGGACGCCAACATCGTGACCAAGTCGGTGAGCAGCGCGCAGGATTCGCCCGAACTCATTGCCGAGTGGGCGAAGTACAACATCGTGTTTCTCGCCGGATTCGCCATCGACAACTACTACATCGCCGCCAATTTCCCGTTCGCCCGGGTCGAGGACCTGAAGGGCAAGAAGATCGGCGGTGCCGGCCCCAACCTCAACTGGATCAAGAACACCGGGGCGGTCGGCGTGCAGGGCAGCCTCAACACCTTCTACAACGACATCAAGACCGGTGTCTACGACGGCGCCTTCGTGTTCGCGACCGCCGCCGTGCCGTCCAAGCTCTTCGAAGTCGCACCCAACCTGATCAAGCTGGACTTCGGCGCCATGCACGCCGGCGCGCTGGCAGTCAACAAGTCGCGCTTCGACAAGCTTCCCGACGAGGTCAAGGCGGCCTTCCGCAAGGGTGCAAACGCGTACAAGGCAAGCTACCTGACCGAGCAGACCGCCCGCATCGAATCCTCGCTGGCCGCCTGGCAAAAGTCCGGCGGCAAGGTCATCGAGGTCAGCGCCGCGGAGCGCGCGCGCCTGGTGAAGATGGTTCCCAATCCGACCAGGGACTGGTTCAAGCAGGCGGGCCAGGGACCGGCGAAGAAGGTTCTTGCGGGGTACATGGACGCCGCGCGCGCGACCGGGTACAAGTTCCCGCGCGATTTCGACAAGGAGTAGGCCAGCGCTCCGCACAGCCGGCGCGCGCACTGCAGCCACCCCGGGGGCCAGGACGCACATGAGCGAGGACGCACCATCGACGTCGGCGGCCCGGCCGTCGGCTTTCGGCCGCCTGCTCGCCTTCCTGTCGGCGATCGGCACGGCGTGGATCTTCCTGCTCATGGTCCTGATCTGCTCGGACGTCGCCAGTCGCGACGCCTTCAATGCACCGATCCTCGGCGTTCCGGAGATGGTGCAGTTCTCCATCGTCGGCATCGTCTTCCTGCAATTGCCGCAAACCCTGCGCTCCGGCGGGCTGACGCGCTCCGACGTCCTGCTCTCCGGCATCGTGCGCCGCTGGCCGCGCGGCGGCTATGCCATGCAATGCCTGTTCGACCTGATTGCGGCAGGGCTGTTCGCCGTGATCTTCGCCGCCACCCTGCCCCTGCTGCAGGCGGCGTTCACGAACGCGGAGTTCTACGGTTCGACCGGTGTGGTGCAGATCCCGATCTGGCCGCTCAAGCTGCTGATCCTCATCGGCTGCACGGCGATGGCGTCCCAGTTCCTGCTGCACGCCTGGCAGGATGCCCTGATTGCGCTCGGCAAACGTCCGTCCGCACCCATTCAGGGGGCACCCGAATGACCGACGCGACCGCCATCGGGCTGGTCTCGGTGGCGCTGATGCTGGTGCTGATCTACCTCGGGATGTACGTGGGTGTGGCACTGACGCTGCTGTCGTTCGTCGGCGTGTGGATCATCCGCGGCGATGTCGGCATTGCCTCCAACCTCCTCGCGCTGGCGGCCAATGACGCGATCTCGGATTACATCTTCGGCGTGGTACCGCTGTTCGTGCTCATGGGCCTCCTGGTGTCGGTCGCCGACATCGGCAAGGACACCTTCGAGGTCGCCAACCAGATCTTCCGTCGCGTGCGCGGCGGACTGGGGATCGCCACGGTAGCGGCGAACGCCGTTTTCGCCGCGATCACCGGCATCTCGATCGCCTCGGCTGCCGTCTTCACCAAGGTCGCGGTGCCCGAGATGCTGCGCCATGGCCATACACCGCGCTTCGCGGTGGGGGTAGTCGCCGGATCCTCGGTGCTGGGTATGCTCATCCCGCCGAGCCTGCTGCTGATCCTCTATGGCGTGCTGACCGAAAAATCGGTCGGCGACCTGTTCATCGCGGGCGTGATCCCGGGCATCGTCCTGTCGCTTGCCTATATCGCCGGCATTCTGGTCATGGCCCGCTTCTGGCCCGCGTTCGTCGGCGGCAACGACGCGGCGCTTGCCGGTGTCGACACCGGCCCGCTGATGAGTCCGGCGACGATGGCGGCCAAGCTTCTGCCGGTGGTGGCGCTGGTGGCGCTGGTGCTGGGCGGCCTGTACGGCGGCGCATTCACGCCGACCGAGGCCGGCGCCGTCGGCGCCGCCGGCGCCCTGGTGCTGGCACTGGCGAAGCGTCGTCTCGGCTGGGCACAACTCTGGCAGGTGCTGGTCGAGACCGGGCGGATCACCGCAGCGGTCTGCTTCCTGATCATCGCAGCCAGTCTGTATTCGCGGATGCTCGCCATCTCCGGCGTCACCGAGTTGCTCAAGACCGCGATCGTCGATTCCGGGATGGGATTCTGGGGGCTGATGGTGATCTTCATCGCCATCGTCCTGCTCCTGGGCACGATTCTCGATTCCGGGTCGATCATGCTCATCACCATCCCCCTGGTGCTGCCGGCGCTGGTCGGATTCGGCACCGACCTGATCTGGTTCGGCATCGTCAACCTGCTGGCCGTCGAGATCGGTCTGCTGACCCCGCCGTTCGGCATCGCCTGCTTCGTGATCAAGGCGACGCTCGGAAACGAAAGCAAGATCACCCTGAACGACATCTTCGCCGGCGCGGCGCCGTTCGCCGTCATCATGTTCGGCGTCATGTTGCTGGTCATCGCATTCCCGCAATTGGCAACCGCGCTCCTCTAGGGCGCTTACTTGAACGGAAAGGAACGCAGCATGATCTGGAGAGTCCGCAGAGTGGTGACCGGTCACGACAGGAACGGCAAGTCGGTCTTCCTGATGGACGGCCTCGCGCCGAACGTCATGGAAATGGCCTCGATGCCCGGCCTGGCATTGACCGACCTGTGGGAGACCGGCGGTGCGCCGGCCGACAACGGCGGCGACGCCGACGCCGCCGCCCGCCCGGTGCGCCTGGAGCCACCGCCGAAGGGCAGCATCCTGCGCATCGTCGAGTTTCCGCCCGACGACGCGTGGCGCAAGGACGTCGACGCGGCCGCGGCCTTCGGCTCGATCGGCGCCTCGCACGCGAAGGACAAGGCGAGCGCCGACCCGATGATGCACACCACCGCGACGGTCGACTACATCATCGTGCTCAAGGGCGAGATCTACGCGATCATGGACACGGGCGAGACCCTGCTCAAGGCCGGCGACATCCTGGTCCAGCGCGGCACCAACCATTCGTGGAGCGTGCGCGGCAGCGAGCCCTGCATCATCGCCGCCATCCTGATCGACGCCAAGCCGCTGGGCCTGGCGGCGAAGGTGCGCGCGGCAGCCGCGCCGAAGGCGGCGCGCAAGCCGGCGGCCGCGAAGAAGGCCGGCGCGAAGAAGGCTGTCAGGAAGACCGCCGCGAAGGCCGCGAAGAAGCCGGCACCGAAGAAGGCGGCGCGGCCGGCACCGCGCAAGGCTGCCGGCAAGCCCGCGAAGAAGGCGGCCAGGAAGGCGGTGAAGAAAGCCGTGAAGAAGCCCGCGAAGAAGGCGGTCGCGAAGGCGGCCGGCAAGGCAGCGAAGCGCCGCTGAGCCGGGCCGCCGCGCGGCAAGGAAAAAGGCCGGGCAATGCCCGGCCTTTTTTCGTGACGTGCGCGCGGCGCGGCGCTAGGCCTGCACCGGCGCGCCGGTCTTGGCGCGCACCTCGTCGAGGGTGACACCGGGGGCCAGTTCGACCAGCTTCAGGCCGCCGGGGGTGACGTCGAGGACGCACAGGTCGGTGATGATGCGGTTGACCACGCCGACGCCGGTCAGCGGCAGGTCGCACGCCTTGAGGATCTTGTGCGCGTCGCCCTTGGCGACGTGCTCCATCAGCACCAGCACGCGGCCGACGCCCGCGACCAGGTCCATCGCGCCGCCCATGCCCTTGACCATCTTGCCCGGGATCATCCAGTTGGCGAGGTCGCCCTTCTCGGAGACCTGCATCGCGCCCAGGATGGCGAGATTGATCTTGCCGCCGCGGATCATGCCGAACGAGTCGGCCGAGGAGAAGATCGACGACCCCGGCAGCGTGGTCACGGTCTGCTTGCCGGCATTGATCATGTCGGCGTCGATCTCGTCCTCGGTCGGGAACGGCCCGATGCCGAGCAGCCCGTTCTCGGACTGCAGCCACACCTCCATGTCGGCCGGCACGTGGTTGGCGACCAGGGTCGGCAGCCCGATGCCCAGGTTCACGTAGAAGCCGTCCTCGAGTTCCCTGGCCGCGCGCGCGGCCATTTCATCGCGTGTCCATGCCATGGCGTCTTCCTTCCTACTTGGGTCGGGTGGTGCGCTGCTCGATGCGCTTCTCGGGCGTCGGGTTGACGACGATGCGGTGCACGAAGATGCCGGGGGTGTGCACGTGATCGGGGTCGATCGCCCCGTTCTCGACCAGCACCTCGACCTCGGCGACGGTGATCCTGCCGGCCATCGCGACGTTGGGGTTGAAGTTGCGCGCGGTCTTGCGATAGACGAGGTTGCCCGAGCGGTCGGCCTTCCACGCCTTGACCAGCGAGACGTCGGGCACGAGCGCGCGCTCCATCAGGTACTTCTGGCCGTCGAACTCGCGCACCTCCTTGCCCTCGGCGATCAGGGTGCCGACGCCGGTCTTGGTGAAGAAGGCGGGGATCCCCGCGCCGCCGGCGCGCAGCTTCTCGGCCAGCGTGCCCTGCGGGGTGAACTCGAGCTCGAGTTCTCCGGCCAGGTACTGGCGCTCGAATTCCTTGTTCTCGCCGACGTAGGACGAGATCATCTTGCGGATCTGGCGCGTGCCGAGCAGGATGCCGAGGCCGAAGCCGTCGACACCCGCGTTGTTGGAGATCGCGGTGAGGTTCTTCACCCCGAGATCGCGCACGGCGGCGATCAGCGCCTCGGGAATGCCGCACAGCCCGAAGCCGCCCACGCCGATCATGTGGCCGTCCTTGAGGACGCCCTGGAGCGCCTGCGCGGCGCTGCCGTATACCTTGTTCATCGCTTCACCCTGATGTTCGCCTGGCTTCACCCTCGCGGACGCCGCGGCGCCTCCCGGCGCCGCGCCGCGTCACCCCGCCTGCAGTTCCGGAATGTTGCGGAACTGATCGAGGGCCTCCGGGTTGGCCAGCGCCTCGATGTTCTTCACGGGCAGATTGTGCACCACGTCGCGCACGGCGAGCTCGACCAGCTTGCCCGAGCGCGTGCGCGGGATGTCGGTCACCTGGATCACCTTGGCCGGCGCGTGCTGCGCGGTGGTGTGGGTGCGGATCTGCTGTTTGATCTTCTCGATCAGCGGCGGGTCGAGCACGAGCCCGTCGCGCAGGCGCACGAACAGCACGATGCGCACGTCGCCGCGCCGGCCCGGCGGCCAGTCCTGGGCGATGACCAGCGATTCGGTGACCTCGTCGAGCATCTCGACGTAGCGGTAGATCTCGCCGGTGCCGATGCGCACGCCGCCCGGATTGAGCACGGCGTCGGAGCGGCCGTAGATGACGAGCCCGCCGGACGGGGTGCGCTCGACGTAGTCGCCGTGGTGCCAGATGTTGTCGAACTTGTCGAAATACGCGGCGCGGAACTTGGCGCCGCCCTCGTCGTTCCAGAAACCGACGGGAACCGACGGGAACGGCTTGGCGCAGACCAGTTCGCCCTTCTTGCCGGGGCCGAGCGAGCGCCCGCGCTCGTCGAACACCTGCACGTCCATGCCGAGCACGTTGCCGGTGCACTCGCCGCGCCGCACCGGCAGCACCGGATTGCCCATGACGAAGCAGCCGCAGATGTCGGTGCCGCCCGAGATCGAGCCCAGCATGACGTCCTGCTTGATCGCCTGGTAGACGAAATCGAACGACTCGGGTGCCAGCGGCGACCCGGTCGAGAGCACCACGCGCAGGCGGTTGAGCTCGTGGCTCTCGCGCGGGCGGAAGCGGATCTTGGCGAGCGCGTCGATGTACTTGGCCGAGGTGCCGAAATGGGTGACCTTCTCGGCCTGCGCCATGTCCCAGAGGATGCCGCCGCGGCGCAGGAACGGCGAGCCGTCGTAGAGGATCAGGGTGGCGCCGGAGGCGAGCCCCGACACCAGCCAGTTCCACATCATCCAGCCGCAGTTGGTCGAGTAGAACAGGCGGTCACCGGGCCGGATGTCGCAATGCAGCTGCTGCTCGACCAGGTGCTTGAGCAGGATGCCGCCGGCCGAGTGCACGATGCACTTGGGCACGCCGGTGGTCCCGGACGAATACAGGATGAGCAGCGGCTGCTCGAACGGCAGCAGGTTGTAGTCGACCGGGCCGGCCTTGTACGGGGCGGTGAACTCGGGCCAGGTGAGCGCGCGCGGCACCCCGTCGACGTTCGGCGAGGCGGCCAGGTAGGGCACGATCACCGCCTCGCGCACCGACGGCAGCCGCAGCACGATCTCGGAGACCTTGTCGAGCAGGTCGACCGCCTTGCCGCTGTAGTAGTAGCCGTCGGGGGCGAACAGCACCTTGGGCTCGACCTGGCCGAAGCGGTCGAGCACGCCCTGGACCCCGAAGTCCGGGGAACACGAGGTCCAGATCGCGCCCAGGCTCGCGGTGGCGACCATGCCGATGACGGCTTCCGGCATGTTCGGCATGAAGCCGGCGACGCGGTCGCCCTGGCGCACGCCGGCGGCCTTCAGGCCCTGCGCGCAGCGCGAGACCTGGTTGTTGAACTCCGCCCAGGTGACCTTGCGCTTGACCTTGTCCTCGCCCCAGAAGATCATCGCCTCGGAGCTGTCGTGCTTGCGCAGGATGTTCTGCGCATAGTTGAGGCGCATGCCGGGGAACCAGCGCGCGCCGGGCAGGCGGTCGCCGTCGACCAGCGCGCCGGCCTTCAGGCCCACCGGGGCGCGCACGCCCTTGCGCGGCTCGGCGGGCACGCCGACGACGCCGAGCTGCTCCCACACCGACTGCCAGAACTGTTCGGGGCTGTCGACCGACCACTTCTGGAAATCGGGGTAGGTGTTGATGCGCAGCTTCCAGCGGCGGATCGCGGCGCGCGCAAAATGCGTGAGATTGGCCTTCTCCAGCGCTGCCTGGCTCGGCTCCCACAGGATTTGGTTGTTGTCGATCGTCATTCTGTACGGCTCACCATGTCGCATCTGCGGCGCACCTCTAATTGCTGCCGAGCAATGTCCTCACCCGCTCGGGAAACGCCGCCGGCCGGCCGGTGGCGTTGTTGATCCAGACGAACAGCGCCTCGCCGGTGGCGTAGATGGTCTCGGCATCGTCGGTGCGCCGGATTTCGTAGTACGTCGGCATGCTCGACCGGCCGATCTTTCCTGCGTACATCCGCACTTCCACGCTTCCCGGGTAGGTCAACGGCCGCTTGAAGCGGCACCCCGCGGTGGCGATCACCGGCCCCTCCGCGACGTCCGCCGTGTTGCCCACCCCCCAGGAGTCGACCCAGCTGATGCGCGCCTGCTCCATGTACCGGAAATACACCGTGTTGTTCACGTGCATCATCGCGTCCATGTCGCCCCAGCGGATCGGCATGATCTCCGTGTGCACCCGCTGGAAGCCGACCGGCAGTTCCGCCGGGATGACAATCGGATCCGGCATCGTTGGTCTGGTCTGGACGGGCAAGTTCGGGCTCTACCGCGCCGGCTGGAAGCGGGCGCCGCACCGCGGTTATTGCGGGGCGGCAAAACCTGAAATTATATGCATTTTTGCCTAAAAAACAATCGATTAAATTGCATCGACCGTCTTGACATCGGCGAAAAACCGGAGACGAAAGTCCCCGCGCGGCATCGTCCCGGCGCACCCGAACGGCCCGCCCCGCGGCGCGCGCGGCCGGGGCGACCGGCGCCGTGGCGCCGGCAAATCAATGACTTACCGGCCGGCCCTAGCCGGCCGCCATGCCGTCGTCGGCGGTCACGGCGGCGCCGTTGATGAAGCCGGAGCCGTCACCGGCGAGCAGCAGGACCAGGCCGTCGAGGTCCTCCGGCTTGCCCACCCGCTTGCGCGGCAGCATGCCGATCAGCTTGCGCCCGCCCTCGGTGGCGAAGTAGGCGGCGTTGATCTCGGTCTCGATGTAGCCGGGGCAGATGGCGTTGACGTTGATGCCGTGGCGCCCCCATTCGACCGCCAGCGCGCGCGTCATGTGGATCACCGCGGCCTTCGACATGCTGTAGACCGAGAGCTGCGCCAGCGCGCGCATCCCGGCCACCGAGGCGATGTTGATGATCCGGCCCGGCGTGCCGGTGCGCACCATCGACTGCGCCGCCGCCTGCGCCATGAAGAAGGCGCCGCGGGTGTTGGTGCCCATGACGTAGTCGAAGTCGGCTTCGGTCACCTCGAGCGCGCGCGCCTGCGCCGACACGCCGGAATTGTTGACCAGGATGTCGATGCGCCCGAGGTCGGCCTCGGCCGCGGCGACGCAGGCGCGGATACTCGCCACGCTGGTCACGTCGAGCGCGTAGACGTGCGCCTCGCCGCCTTCGGCGTCGATCTCGGCGCGCAGTTCCTTGAGCCGCTCGACCCGCCGCGCCGCCAGCGCCACCGTCGCCCCGGCCTGCGCGAGCACCCTGGCGAAGCGCGCCCCCAGGCCGGAGGATGCGCCGGTGACCAGCGCCACCTTGCCCTGCAGGTTGATTTCGATCGTCATGTCGCGCTTTCCGCCGCCGTGAATCGGGAGGCGCGAGTGTAGCGGTTCGGACCGGTGCCGCCAATGCCCGCGGGCCGCCCGGCTACAATGCCGGCTGTTCCCCACACGACCGGCAGCGACGCTGCCGGCGCCGCGATGCCGCACCTGTTCACCCCGATCCAGCTAGGCGGGCTCACCCTGCCCAATCGCATCGTCATCGCGCCGATGTGCCAGTACTCCGCGGTCGACGGCAGCGCGCAGGACTGGCACATGATCCACCTGGGGCAGCTCGCCATTTCCGGGGCCGGCATGCTGATCATCGAGGCGACGGCGGTGAGCGCCGCCGGCCGCATCACGCCGGGCTGCCTCGGCCTGTACTCCGACGCCAACGAGGCGGCGCTCGCGCGCGTGCTGCGCGCGCTGCGGGCCCACGCGCCGATCCCGGTGGCGATGCAGATCGGCCATGCCGGACGCAAGGCCTCGAGCGAGGCGCCGTGGGACGGCGGCGGGCTGATCCCGGCCGACGCGCCGCGCGGCTGGCAGACGGTCGGCCCGTCGGCGCTGCCGCAGCTCCCCGGCGAGCCGCCGGCGCGCGAGCTCTCCCGCGCCGAGATCCGGGAGATCGTCGACGCCTTCGCCGCGACCGCCGCGCGCGCCGCGCGCCTGGGCATCGACGCGCTCGAACTGCACGCGGCCCACGGCTACCTGCTGCATTCGTTCCTGTCGCCGCTGGCCAACCAGCGCGGCGACGACTACGGCGGCAGCCTCGAGAACCGCATGCGCCTGGTGCTCGAGGTGTTCGACGCGGTGCGCGCGGTCTTCCCGCGCGAGCGCCCGGTCGGCGTGCGCATCTCCGCCTCCGACTGGGTCGACGGCGGCTGGGACGTCGCGCAGTCGATCGCGCTGGCGCAGGCGCTGCGCGCGCGCGGCTGCGCCTGGCTCGACTGCTCGTCGGGCGGCGTCGCGCCGGCGCTGCAGAAGATCCCGCTCCGGCCCGGCTATCAGGTGCCGTTCGCCGAGGCGATCCGCCAGGCGGTGCCGGGCCTGCCGATCATCGCGGTGGGCCTGATCACCGACCCGCACATGGCCGAGGAGATCGTGGCCTCGGGCAAGTCGGACATGGTCGCGCTCGCGCGCGGCATGCTCTACAACCCGCGCTGGCCCTGGCACGCGGCGGCCGCGCTCGGCGCGACCGTGACCGCGCCGCGGCAGTACTGGCGCTCGGCGCCGCGCGAGCACGCCGAGGTGCTCGGCACGGTGAAATTCGGCGCCCGCTGAGGCCCCGGTACGGCACACGCGACGAACGAACGAAGGGCCGGGCCCGACCCGCCGCCCGAAGAAGACGAGGAGCGAGCATGACCCGTGAAGTGATGGAATACGACGTGCTGATCGTCGGCGGCGGCCCGGCCGGGCTGGCCGCCGCCATCCGCCTCAAGCAGCGCGCGGCCGAGAGCGGCAGCGAGATCAACGTGTGCCTGATCGAGAAGGGCTCGGAGATCGGCGCGCACATCCTGTCCGGCGCGGTGATGGATCCGATCGCGATCAGCGAGCTGTGGCCGACCTGGAAGGACGACGGCGCGCCGCTCAACCAGCCGGTGACCGCCGACCGCTTCATGTTCCTGTCGGCCGCGGGCGGCTTCACGGTGCCCAATTTCGCGCTGCCGAAGATCTTCCAGAACCACGGCAACTACGTCGTGAGCCTGGGCAACGTCTGCCGCTGGCTCGGCGCCAGGGCGGAGGAGCTCGGCGTCGAGATCTACCCGGGCTTCGCGGGCGCGGAGGTGCTGTTCGACGAGAGCGGGCGCGTCAAGGGCGTTGCGACCGGCGACATGGGCGTCGGCCGCGACGGCGCGCAGACGGCCAACTTCCAGAGCGGCATGGAGCTGCACGCGAAGTACACCTTCTTCGCCGAGGGCTGCCGCGGCCACCTCGGCAAGCAGCTCATGGAGCGCTTCGGCCTGCGCGAGGGCGTCGACCCGCAGACCTACGGCATCGGCCTGAAGGAACTGTGGGAGGTCGACCCGGCGCGCCATCAGCCGGGCCTGGTGGTCCACACCGCCGGCTGGCCGCTCGATCGCGCCACCTACGGCGGCTCGTTCCTCTATCACCTCGACAACCACCAGGTCGCCGTCGGCTTCGTGGTCGGCCTCGCGTACGAGAACCCGTACCTGTCGCCCTACGAGGAGTTCCAGCGCTACAAGCTGCATCCGTCGATCCGCCCGACCTTCGAGGGCGGCAAGCGCATCGCCTACGGCGCGCGCGCCATCACCGCCGGCGGCCTGCGCTCGCTGCCGAAGCTGACCTTCCCGGGCGGGGTGCTGATCGGCGACGACGCGGGCTTCCTCAACGCCTCGCGCATCAAGGGCAGCCACGCCGCGATCAAGACCGGGATGCTGGCCGCCGAGGCCGCGGCGGCCGCGCTCGCCGCCGGGCGCGGCCACGACGAGCTGACCGACTACCCGGCGGCGTTCCGCGACAGCTGGCTCCACGCCGAGCTGCACCGCGCGCGCAACTTCAAGCAGTGGATGTCCAAGGGCCTCGTGACCGGCACGCTGATGGTCGGCATCGAGCAGAAGCTCCTCGGCGGCAACGTGCCCTGGACGCTCCGCCACGCGCATGCCGATCACGAGTGCCTGAAGCCGGCGAGCGGGTTCCAGCCGATCGAGTATCCGAAGCCCGACGGCAAGATCACCTTCGACCGGCTGTCCTCGGTGTTCATCTCCAACACCAACCACGAGGAGAACCAGCCGATCCACCTGACGCTCAAGGACGCGGGCGTGCCGGTGGCGGTCAACCTGGCGCGCTTCGCCGGGCCGGAGTCGCGCTACTGCCCCGCCGGCGTCTACGAGTACGTCAGGAACGACGACGGCTCCGACCGCCTGCAGATCAACGCGCAGAACTGCGTGCACTGCAAGACCTGCGACATCAAGGATCCGACCCAGAACATCGTCTGGGTGGTGCCCGAGGGCGGCGGCGGCCCGAACTACCCGGGCATGTGAGTTCCGCGGCCGGCCGCTCCCGATGATCGCGCGGGCGTTCCGATGACCGGGCTCGGGGAAGTCCTCGGCGCCGGCTGGCGTCCGGAGAGCCCGTACCTGCTCGGCTGGGCCGCGCTGTGCGGCCTGCTGCTCTGGCGCGGCGGCGCCGAGTCGCGCGCGGCGGTGGTCAACACCCTCGGCGTCTACCTCGCCGCCAGCGCGGTCCAGCTGGCGGCCGGGGCGCTGCAGGCGGGCGTCGTCGGCGCCTTCGCGCCGGCGCTCCTGAACCTGGGCATCCTGGTCGCCGGCGTCGCGCTGATCCGCCTGAGCGGGATGCTCGCGTTCCGCGTCCTGCTGCCGGGCCTGGGCCTGTCGGCGCCGCGCATCGTCGAGGACCTGCTCACGATCCTCGCCTACTTCGCGTGGATCGTCGTGCGCCTGCGCGCCACCGGCATGGACCCCTCGAGCATCCTCGCCAGCACCGCGGTGGTCACCGCCGTGCTCGCGTTCGCGATGCAGGACACGCTGGGCAACATCCTCGGCGGCATCGCGATCCAGCTCGACAACTCGATCCAGCTCGGCGACTGGATCCGCGTCGACGACGTCGTCGGCCGCGTGGTCGACATCCGCTGGCGCTCGACCTCGATCGAGACCCGCGACTGGGAGACCGTCGTGGTGCCGAACAGCCTGCTGATGAAGGGCAAGTTCGCCGTCCTCGGCCGCCGCCAGGGGGCGCCGGTGCAGTGGCGGCGCCACGTGCGCTTCGCGGTCGACCTCGCCGCGCCGCCGACGCGCGTGATCCCGGCGGTCGAGCAGGCGGCGCGCGAGGCCGAGATCGCGCGCGTCGCGCGCGAGCCGCAGCCGAACTGCGTGCTGACGGGCTTCGAGCACGGCTACGCGCAGTACGCGCTGCGCTACTGGCTGACCGACATGAACCACGTCACCTCGACCGACAGCAAGATGCGGGTGCAGATCTACACCGCGCTGCAGCGCGCCGGCTGGCGCCTCGCGATCGAGGAGCGCGGCGTGCGCCTGACCGAGCAGACCGAGGAGCACCGGCGCGAGGTGCACGAGCGCGAGGTCGCGCGCCGCCTGGCCGCGCTCGCCACCGTCGAGCTGTTCGCGGGCCTGACCGCGGCCGAGAGCCGCACCGTCGCCGAGCGCCTGACCTATTCGCCGTTCGCCCAGGGGGAGATCATCACGCGCCAGGGCAACGTCGCGCACTGGCTCTACATCCTCACCGCCGGCGAGGCCGACATCGTCATCGAGGCCGACGGCAGCGCGCGCCGCTTCGTCAACACCCTCGGGGCCGGCAGCTTCTTCGGCGAGGCCGGGCTCCTCACCGGCGCGCCGCGCAGCGCCACGGTGGTCGCGCGCAGCAACGTCGAGTGCTACCGGCTCGACAAGGCCGCGTTCGAGGACGTGCTGCGCTCGCGCCCGGAGATCGCCGAGCAGATGTCGCACGTGATGGCCTCGCGCCAGGGCGCGCTCGCGGCCGCGATCGCCGGGCACGAGGCCGCGGCGCGCGACCACGCGAACCGGTCGGCCGAGCTGCTCGGCCGCATCCGCCAGTTCTTCGGGCTCGGCGACTGACGCCCGGTGCCGCCGCGGCGCCTCAGAAGCGCGGCTTGTCCTTCGCCGCGCCGTAGCGCGCGACGCCGTCGCTGATCGCCTGCGCCGCCTCCTCGGGACCGCCCCAGCCGTCGATCCTGACCCACTTGCCCTTCTCGAGGTCCTTGTAGTGCTCGAAGAAGTGCTGGATCTGCGCCAGCCGCTCGGGGTTGATGTCCTCCGGCTTCTGCCAGTGCCGGTACCAGGGCAGGACCTTGTCGATCGGCACCGCGAGGAGCTTCTCGTCGCCGCCGGCTTCGTCGATCATCTTCAGCATGCCCAGCGGGCGGCAGCGCACCACCACCCCGACGACGAGCGGAAACGGCGTGATCACCAGCACGTCGACGGGATCGCCGTCGGACGACAGGGTGTGCGGAATGTAGCCGTAGTTGCACGGGTAGTGCATCGCCGTGCCCATGAAGCGGTCGACGAACAGCGCGCCGGTCTCCTTGTCGACCTCGTACTTGATCGGGTCGGCGTTCATCGGGATTTCGATGATGACGTTGAAGTCGTTGGGCAGGTCGCGGCCCGAGCCGACGCGGTCGAGGTTCATGGCAATCTCCAGACGGACATGCGCGCGGCGCGGGTGCACCGCCGGCCGCCGTCGAGGCGGCGCGCCGCGCATTATAGTTTCGGCTTATTGCAGCGCACAACGATTCAGCCGCGTGTAAGCCGCGCGGCCGGCGATAATCGCGCCTTTCGCGTCGCGCCACCTGCCGCCCCATGATTCCCGCCACCCAGACCGCCCACTTCATCGCCAATCGCTGGGTCGCCCCGGCCGGCGGCGGCACCATCCCGGTCGTCGATCCCTCCGATGGCGCGGTGTTTGCCTACGTCGCGCGCGGCAATGCGGCGGACATCGACGCGGCCGTCGGCGCCGCGCGCGCCGCCCACGACGGCGGTGACGGCCCGTGGGGGCGCTTCTCCGCCCTCGAGCGCGGCCGGCTGATGATGCGGATGGCGCAGGCGATCGCCGACAACGCCGAGGAACTGGCCCGGCTCGAATGCCGCGACACGGGAAAACCGATGAAGCAGGCGCGCGCCGATGCGGCGGCCTTCGCGCGCTACTTCGAGTACTACGCCGGCGCGTGCGACAAGCTGCACGGCGACACCCTTCCGTACCAGCGCGGCTACACCGTCCTGACCCTGCGCGAGGCGCACGGCGTGACCGGCCACATCATCCCCTGGAACTACCCGATGCAGATCTTCGGGCGCTCGGTGGGCGCCGCGCTCGCCGCCGGCAACGCCTGCGTGGTGAAGCCGGCGGAAGACGCGTGCCTGTCGCTCCTCCGGTTCGCCGAGCTCGCCGCGGCGGCCGGCCTGCCCGCCGGCGCGCTCAACATCGTGACCGGCTTCGGCCACGAGGCTGGCGCCGCGCTCTCCGCCCACCCCGGGATCGACCACATCTCGTTCACGGGATCGCCGGCGACCGGCAGCCTGGTGGCCCAGGCCGCGGCGGTCAACCATCGCCCCGTCACGCTCGAGCTCGGCGGCAAGTCGCCGCAGCTGGTGTTCGCCGACGCCGATCTCGACGCCGCCGTGCCGGTGCTGGTGGCCGCCATCGTCCAGAACGCCGGGCAGACCTGCAGTGCGGGCAGCCGCGTGCTGGTCGAGCAGTCGATCCACGACGAGGTGGTGCAGCGGCTCGCGGCGGCCTTCGCCGCGCTGCGGGTCGGCCCCGGCGAGGCCGACCTGGACTGCGGGCCCATCATCAACGCCCGGCAGCGCGCGCGCGTCCAGGGCTTCATCGACCAGGCGCGCGGCGACGGGCTGGAGGTCGCCGCCGCCGGCACGCTCGCCGCGTCCGCGCCGTCCTCCGGCTTCTATGTCGTGCCCACCCTGTTCGCGCACGTGCCGGCCGCGCACCGCATCACGCAGGAGGAGGTGTTCGGGCCGGTGCTGGCGACCGCCTCCTTCCGCGACGACGCCGAGGCGGTGCGCCTGGCCAACGGCACGCCCTACGGGCTGGTGGCCGGCGTCTGGACCCGCGACGGCGCGCGCCAGTTGCGGCTGGCGCGCAAGCTGCAGGCGGGACAGGTGTTCGTCAACAACTACGGCGCCGGCGGCGGCGTCGAGCTGCCGTTCGGCGGCGTCAAGCATTCCGGCCACGGCCGCGAGAAAGGCTTCGAGGCTCTGCTAGGATTCACCTGCGTCAAGACCATCGCCCTGCGTCACGACTAGCCGGGCCGCCCCCGTCCCCCCGCCCGCAAGGCGGTTCCCCCGATGCTCGTATTCATCATCCGCCGCCTGCTGCAAAGCGTCGTCGTGCTGTTCGTGATGTCGCTCCTGGTCTTCGCCGGGGTGTACGCGATCGGCAACCCGATCGACATCCTGATCAGCCCGGACGCCACCCAGGCCGACCGCGCCGACGCGATCGCGCGCCTCGGCCTCGACAAGCCGATGTACGTGCAGTACCTGGTGTTCCTCGGCCAGGCCGCGGCCGGCAACCTCGGCAAGTCGTTCGCGTTCAACATCCCCGCGATCGAGCTGATCTTCGAGCGCATGCCGGCCACCCTCGAGCTCGCGGTGTTCGCGATGGGCCTCGCGGTCGTCCTCGGCCTGCCGCTGGGCCTGTACGCCGGGCTCAAGCCCAAGTCCCTTGGCGGGCGCGCCATCATGGCCGGCTCGATCCTCGGCTTCTCGCTGCCCACCTTCTGGGTCGGGCTGATGCTGATCATGGTCTTCGCGGTGTTCGCCGGCGTGCTGCCCTCGAACGGGCGCGGCCCGACCACGCTGCTGCTCGGCGTCCCGGTGAGCTTCCTCTCGCTCGACGGCCTCAAGCACCTGCTGCTGCCGGGGTTCACGCTGGCGCTGCTCAACATCGCGCTGATCATCCGGCTGGCGCGCTCGGGCACCCAGGAGGCGCTGATGATGGACTACATCAAGTTCGCGCGCGCCAAGGGGCTGTCGAACGCGCGCATCGTCGGCGTGCACGTGCTCAAGAACATCATGATCCCGATCGTCACCGTGATCGCGCTGCAGTTCGGCTCGGTGATCGCGTTCTCGGTGGTCACCGAGACGATCTTCGCCTGGCCCGGGATGGGCAAGCTCCTGATCGACTCGATCAACGTGCTCGACCGGCCGGTGATCGTCGCCTACCTGCTGATCATCGTCACCCTGTTCATCTTCGTCAACCTCGTGGTCGACCTCCTGTATTCGGTGCTGGACCCGCGGGTCCGGCTGACCGACAGCGGGCAGTGACCCGCCCTAGCCGCCCCGCCACCGCATGAGCCCGGCCGAACAGACCCCGTTCAGGCGCTTCGTCGAGGAGTTCGCCGAGAACCGCCTCGCCGTCGCCGGCGCGGTGATGCTCGCGGCGATCCTCGTGATCGCGCTGACCGCGCCGTGGATCGCGCCGCAGAACCCCTACGACCTCGCGCAGCTCGACGTGCTCGACGCCAAGCTCGAGCCCGGCGCCAAGCTCGGCAACGGCAGGACCGCGCTCCTGGGCACCGACGACCAGGGCCGCGACATGGTCGCCGGCATCTTCTACGGGCTGCGCATCTCGCTGTTCGTCGGCGTCGCCGCCACCGTGCTCGCGCTCCTGATCGGCGCGACCGCCGGCATGCTCGCCGCCTGGCTCGGCGGACGCGTCGACGGGCTGCTCATGCGCATCGCCGACATCCAGCTGTCGTTCCCGCCGATCCTGATCGCGCTGGTCCTGCTCGCGCTGCTCGGCCAGGGCCTGGGCAAGATCATCACCGCGCTGGTGGCGGTGCAGTGGGCCTACTACGCGCGCACGGTGCGCGGCGCCGCGCTGGTCGAGCGGCGCCGCGAGTACATCGAGGCCGCGCAGGTGCTGGCCCTGCCGCCGGCGCGCATCGTGTTCCGCCACCTGCTGCCGAACTGCATGCCGCCCCTGATCGTCATCGCCACGGTCCAGGTGGCCTCGGCGATCACCCTCGAGGCGACGCTGTCGTTCCTCGGCCTGGGCCTGCCGATCACCGAGCCCTCGCTCGGGCTGCTGATCGCCAACGGCTTCAACTTCCTGCTGTCCGGCAAGTACTGGATCAGCTTCTTCCCCGGCATCGCGCTCCTGCTGATGATCGTCAGCATCAACCTGGTCGGCGACCAGCTGCGCGACGTCCTCAACCCGCGGCTCAAGAAATGACCGTCGCGCTCAAGGTCGAGAACCTGTCGACCCACTTCTTCACCAAGCAGGGGGTGGTGAAGGCGGTCAACGAGGTGTCGTTCGAGGTGCCGCGCGGCGGCGTGCTCGGCCTGGTCGGCGAGTCGGGCTCGGGCAAGTCGATGACCGGCTACTCGATCATGGGGCTGATCGACCCGCCCGGCCGCGTGGTCGGCGGCCGCGTGCTGCTCGGCGGCACCAACCTGCTGGAGCTCGACCCCGAGGCGATGCGCGCGATGCGCGGCAGCCGCGTCGCGATGATCTTCCAGGACCCGATGATGACGCTCAACCCGGTCCTGCGCATCGACACCCAGATGATCGAGGCGATCCAGGCGCACGAGAAGGTGAGCCGCGCCGCCGCGCTCGCGCGCGCGCGCGAGGCGCTCGCGCGCGTCGGCATCCCGTCGCCCGACGAGCGCCTCGCGAGCTACCCGCACCAGTTCTCCGGCGGCATGCGCCAGCGCGTCGCCATCGCCACGGCGCTGCTCAACAAGCCCGACCTGATCATCGCCGACGAGCCGACCACCGCGCTCGACGTCACGATCCAGGGCCAGATCCTGTTCGAGATGCAGAAGCTCACGCGCGAGTCGGGCACGGCGCTGATCTGGATCACGCACGACCTGTCGGTGATCGCCGGGCTCGCCGACCACGTGTGCGTGATGTACGCCGGGCGCGTGGTCGAGTCGGGCACGGTCGATCAGGTGCTCGACGCGCCGCGCCACCCGTACACGCGCGGCCTGATCGCCTCGGTGCCCGCGGCCAACCCGCGCGGCCGCGCGCTGGCGCAGATCCCCGGCATGACGCCCGCCCTCCTCAACCTGCCGCCGGGCTGCCCGTTCCGCGAGCGCTGCGCGCGCGCCGACGCCGCCTGCGGCGCCGACCCGGCAACCGAGGCCCTGGCCGACGCGCACGCGGTGCGCTGCTTCCACCCCCACACCGAGGCCCTGCCGCCGGCCGCGGCCGAGGGCGCGTCCCCGTGAACGCGCCGATCCTGGAACTGCAGGGCGTCTCGAAGCGCTTTTCCAAGAAGCTCGACGCCGCCGCCAAACTCGCCAACCTGCTCGGCGCCAACATGCGCGAGGAGGTGGTGCACGCCGTCGACCATGTCGACCTCGCGATCGCCGAGGGCGAGGTGGTCGGGCTGGTCGGCGAGTCGGGCTGCGGCAAGTCGACCCTCGGGCGCCTGGCCGTCGGACTGCACGCGCCGACCGCGGGCCGGCGCCTGTGGCGCGGCGCGTCGCTCGACGCGCTCGCCGGCGACGCGCGCCGCGCCGCGCAGCTGAAGATCCAGATGATCTTCCAGGACCCGTACGCCTCGCTCAACCCGCGCCTGCGCGTCACCGACATCGTCGGCGAGGCGCCGGTCGTGCACGGCATGGTGGGCGCGCGCGAGCAGGCCGACTATGTTGCCGCACTGCTCGCCAAGGTCGGCCTCGACGCCGCGATGGCGCGCCGCTATCCGCACCAGTTCTCGGGCGGCCAGCGCGCGCGCATCGGCATCGCGCGCGCGCTCGCGGTCAAGCCGGAGTTCATCGTCTGCGACGAGGCGGTGGCGGCGCTCGACGT
>JAEUOS010000074.1 GCA_016790695.1 Burkholderiales bacterium | reverse complement strand
GCCTCCAGCCGGAGCCCGCCCACGCACTCGACGATGTAGGTGGTGACATCGCCCGCGTAGAGCAGGTCCAGGATCCGGCCGGCGGCGCGGTTGGGCAGGCCGGCGTGGATGCCGGGCGCGCCGATGCGCAACTGCTCCGGGCGCAGCGACAGGGTGCCGCGCTGCCCCGCGCGCGCCGCGCCGGTGCGCGGCGCCTCGATCCTGCCCAGGCCCTCGCAGGCGAGCACGAGCCGGTCCTCCTCGACCGCCTCGACCGCGGCCGCGATCAGGGTGCAGTGCCCGATGAAGTCGGCGACGAAGCGGTTCACCGGATTGCCGTAGATGCGCTGCGGCGTGTCGAGCTGCGCGATGCGTCCCTGGCGCATCACGCCGATGCGACGCGACAGCGCCAGCGCCTCGGGCTGCGCGTGGGTGACGAAGATGAAGGTGATGCCGATGTCGCGCTGCAGGCGGATCAGCTCCACCTGCATCTGCTCGCGCAGCTTCGCGTCGAGCGCGCCGAGCGGCTCGTCGAGCAGCAGGATGCGCGGCAGGTCGGCCAGCGCGCGCGCCACCGCCACGCGCTGCTTCTGGCCGCCGGAGAGCTCGTGCGGGTACTGCTGCGCCTTCGGCGCGAGCGCGACCATCTCCAGCACCTCGGCGACCCGCGCGCGCACCGCCGCGGCGTCGCGGCCGCGCATGCGCAGCGGGAACGCGACGTTCTGCGCGACGGTCATGTGCGGAAACAGCGCGTAGCTCTGGAACACCGTGTGGAACGGCCGCGCCTCCGGCGCGAGGCCGGCGAGCGACGCGCCGTCGAGCAGGATGTCGCCGGCGTCCGGCTGGTCGAATCCGGCAATCATGCGCAGGATGCAGGTCTTGCCGCAGCCGGAGGGCCCGAGGAGGGTGAAGAATTCCCCCGCCTCGACGCTGAAGCTCACCTGGTCGACGGCGGTGAAGTCGCCGAAGCGGCGCGTCACGCCCTTGAGTTCGAGCAACGCCATGGCAGCCGGGGAAATCGCAACGCGACGATTCTAGCCACGCGAACGCGCGCGCAGCGCGCCTGCCGGCCCCGGCGCGGCCGGTCATTGGGGTTTGCTTGAGCTATCTCAAACCGGCGCGCTGCCCGCGGCGCGCGGCACCAACGAAAATGCCGCCTCGCGGCGGCATTTTCCGGTCCCCGGCGCGTCCGGACTCAGGTGCCGCGCCCCCACAGCCCGCAATAGCGGCGCGCGACGAACTGCAGGTTGCTCGCGTACCCGGGCCAGGGCTCGTACTTGGGCAGCCGGAACTCCTTCTCCGCGGTGTCCCAGCACTTGCCTTCCTGGGCCAGGCGCTTCATCTCGGCCGAGGCATCCTGCAGGAACTGCAGCTGGTCGGCCACGTCCTTCTTGGTGCCCAGGCGATCGCCCGGCCCCGGATGCCCGGGGATCAGGCGTTCCCAATCGAGCGCCATCACCTCCTTCATGAAGGCCTCGGTCTCGAGCGGATGGAAGTCGATCATGCCGCGCCCCGGCACGCCGCCCACCGGTATGGTGTCGACGATGAAGACGATCTTCTCCTTCGGCAGCCGCATCACCAGCGTCGAATCGGAGTGGTTGAGGCCATGGTAGGTGAGTTCGAGGCGCGTGCCGCCGAGGGTGATGACCGTCCCGCCGTCGCCGACCGACTGGTCCGGGAGCACCGTGTGCGGGTCCTTGAGGTCGTGCAGGCGCTTCCAGGCATTGCGGTGGGCGATGAAGGTCGCGCCGGCATCCTTGAACGCCTGGCCGCCGGCGATGTGGTCGAAATGGTGGTGGCTGTAGATCACGTAGCGGATCGGCTTGTCCGTGACCTTGCGGATCTCGTTGACGTAGTCGCGCCCGCCGTTCGGGCGGCCGTAGGCGATCGGGTCGGTCGCGATCACGCCGTCCGGGGTGACGACGAACATCGCCTGATGGTTGCCGTTGCGGAAGACGTAGACGCCGTCGGTGCCGGCGACCTTGGTGGTCTGGATCGCCGGCCGCGCCGCCTGCTGCGCATGCGCGGGCAGGAACAGGCACAGGCCCAGGGCGGCGCCCGCCAGGCCGCGGATTGCACGTTCGATCATGTCGCCTCCTCGTCGTCGGTTGGCCGGGCGCGCGCTCGGGCGCGGTCGGCGGGCACGCGCGGCGCCCCTCGCGTCAACACCTGCCGCGGGAGTATATTCCGCGGCGCCGGCAGCGCCGTCGCGCGTGCCGGCCGCTACGCCGACCGCAACCATCCACGAGGGCCGCCCGATGATTACCGAACTGGTGCTTTTCGACCTGCCGCCCGGCATCACCCGCGAACAGGTGATCGCCGGCATGCGCTCCACCGCCGACGCGTGGCGCGCCAACACCGAACTGGTGCGCAAGAACTACCTCTACGATGCCGCACGCGGCCAGGCCGGCGGCGCCTACCTGTGGCCGTCGGTGGAAGCCGCGCAGCGCGGCCACAACGACGCCTGGAAGGCGCGCATCAAGGCGATGTACGGCTCGGAGCCGGTGATCCGCTACTTCGACACCCCGCTCATCGTCGACAACGCGCAGGACGCGCTGCTCGGCGAGGCCGCCTGAGGCTCAGGCCGCCGCCTGAGGCTCAGGCCGCCACCCGCGGCCGCACCGGGCAGTTGGCCTCCTTCTCGACCAGGTCGTAGACGAAGATGAACTTGGCCATGCCGGTGAGGAAGCCGGCGGTCAGGCCCAGCTCGAAGATCTGCGCGTCGTCGAAGTGCGCGCGCAAGGCCGCGTACAGGTCGGCGTCGAGGTGGCCGTGCATGTTGGTCATCGCGACCTGGTCCGCCAGCCGCAAGACGGCCCGGTCGCGCGCGTCGAACACCGGGGCGTTCTCGTCCATGATGCGCGCGAGCTGCTCCTCGCCGACCCCGGCCTTGCGCGCGGCGGCGGAATTGCCGCGGTTGCAGTACGCGCAGCCGTGGGTCATCGACAGCCGGTAGCGCAGCAGTTCCTTGGTGCGGACGTCGACGCGGCCGCCGTAGAACACCTTGCCGTAGAACGCGTCGCGGTACCAGTCCATCAGCTCCGGCGCGTTGGCGCCGACCTCGATCAGCGTGGCGTCGTCGCGCAGCGCGAGCGAGGCATCGTAGTCCTTCTGCAGGCGTTCGGTCATCGCCGCGCGCGGAACGCGGGGCAGCACGGGATCGGGCATGGATCGGCTCCTCTGCACGCGCCGCGGGGGCGGCGCTCTTGGCCGGCAGATTATGCCTGTGCCGGGTTGGTCCGGCCGCCGGCGCCGCCGTCGAGGCCGAGCAGCCGCGCCGCGTTGCCGCCGGCGACCGCGGCGAGGTCGTCGCCGGCGAGGCCGGCGCCGCGCAGCCAGCCGACCGGGTCGCTCTCCCCCACCGGATAGTCGCTGCCCATGACCAGGCGATCGATGCCGACGCGCTCGATCAGCACGGCGAGCACGCGCGGGTCGTAGACGCAGGTGTCGTAGTGAAACGCGCGCAGGAACGCCGACGGCTTGCGCCCGCCGATGTTGACCGCCGTGTCGGGCCGGTTGGCGGTGTTGCGGTCCATGCGCCCCAGGTAGTGCGGGAAATAGCCGCCGCCGTGCGCCATCACCACCTTCAGGCCCGGATGCCGGTGCATCACGCCCTCGTAGATCAGCGAGGCCATGGCGCGCGTCTCCTCGATCGACTGCCCGGCCGAGTTCCACAGCGCATAGCGCTGGAACCAGGGATCGGTGACGCCCTCGGGGTGGATCCAGGCGGTCACGCCGAGTCCCGCGACGGCCTCCCAGAAGCCGTGGAACACCGGATCGCCGATGTACGCGCCGCGATACGACGAGGACACGTTGGCCACCGCGAGCCCCAGGTCGCGCACGCAGCGTTCGAGTTCGGCCGTGGCCAGCGCGGGATCCTGCAGCGGCAGCACCGCGCTGCCGACGAAGCGCCCCGGATGGCGCCGCGTCCAGTCGGCCGCCTGCTCGTTGCAGCGCCGGCACAGCGCCAGGTCGGTGGCGGCATCGGCCCACGACGTGCCCTGGATCACCGTCGAGGCGCTCACCACCGCGACGTCGATGCCGCGCGCGTCCATGTCCGCGATCTCGGCCGCGGGATCGAACATGCGCGCCATCAGGGACTGCGCGCCCGCGCGCGGCGCGGCGGCCGGGCGCGCGCCGAAGCCGGTGAACACGGTCTTGTTGGTCGAGGCCCGGAACACCTCCGGCTCGAGCATGTGGGCATGGAAGTCGATCACCGGCACGCGCGCGCCGGTGCCGCCGGCGGGCAGGCTCACGGATTGGGCTTGACGCCGGCCTTGCGCGCGACGTCGGTCCAGCGCGCGATCTCTGCCGCGATCAGCGGTCCGAGCTCCGCGCCGCTCGCGCCGCCGCCGCTGACCGTCAGCGTGGCGAAGCGCTGCTGCACGTCGCCCTGCCTGAGCGCGCGGCCAAGCTCGTCCTCGAGCTTCCTGACGATCGACGGCGGCGTCGCGGCTGGCGCGAACAGGCCCGCCCACAGCTGCACGTCGAGCTGCGCGAAGCCTGCCTCGGCCATGGTCGGCACGTCCGGAAAGGCGGTCATGCGCTTCGGGCTGGTCACCGCCAGCGCGCGCACCTTGCCGCCGCGGATCGCGCCGGAGGCCGGGCCGGAATCGGCGAAGGTGGTGAGCACGTCCCCGGCGATCACCGCGGCGAGCGACTCGTTGGTCCCCTTGTAGGAGATGTTCTCCATGCGCACGCCGGCCTGGATGTTGAACAGCTCGGTGGCGAGCTGGAACGCCGCGGTGCTCGCGGCGTAGTTCGCCTTCGCCGGGTTGGCGCGCGCGAAATCGGCCAGCTCACGCATCGAGCGCACCGGCGCGTTCGCGCCGACGACGGCGAGCAGGGGAAACGACGCCACCATGCCGACCGGCGCGAAGTCCTTGACCGGCGCATACGGCAGCTTCTGGAACATCACCGCGTTGAACACCATCGGCCCGGACGGCGCCATCATCAGCGTGTACCCGTCGGGCGCCGCCTTGGCGACGAACTCGGCGGCGATGATGCCGGAGGCGCCAGGCTTGTTCTCCACCACCACCGGCTGGCCGAGGCCCTCGCCCAGGCGTTGCGCCACCGCGCGCGTGATGACGTCGATGCCGCCGCCGGCGGCGAGCCCGATGACGATGCGCACCGGCTTGTTCGGGTAGCTCCGCGCGGGGTCGTCCTGGGCCCAGGCGAGCGCGCTGTATCCGAGGGCGGCGGCGACCAGGGCGCTCGCCGCGCGCGGTGATGCGAAACGGGATCGGAGCATCGCGTGTCCTTGATCATCGCCGGCCTGTCTTCGCGCCGACCGCAGCCAGTATATCCAGCGCCGGGCCGGGCGGTCGAGCCGGCATCCGCTCTTGCGGCTAAGCTTGCGGCGGCACGCCCTCCCGCGTGCGGCACCAGGCGAGGACCGTCCATGACCGCAGTCTCCGGAAGCTCCCCATACGACGGCGGCAGCGCCGGCATTGCCACCGGCCCCAACGGCGCGCTTGCCAGCCCCGCCCTGATCGCCCAGGGCGCGCTGCTGGAGAAGCGCCTGTACACGGTCGCCCCCGGCATCTGGTCGGCGGTCGGGTACGGCATGTCGAATTCGGTGGCGATCGCCGCCCCCGATGGCCTGATCGTCATCGACACCGGCGAGGGCCTCGAGGAATCGGCCGAGCACCTGGCGGCCTTCCGCGGCGTGACGGCGGCGCCGGTGCGCGCGGTGATCTACTCGCACTCCCACTACGCGCACGGCACGCCGACCTGGCAGAAGGAAGCCGGCGCCCCGCTGCCGATCTGGGGCCATGCCAGGCTGCGCGCGAACGTCAGCGACGTCGCCGCCGAGATCGGTCCCGCGTATTCGCGCCGGGCACGCGCCCAGTTCAGCTTCTACCTGCCGGACACCGGGCCGGACGCGATGCCCAACCAGGGGCTGGGGCCGCTGTTCTTCCACAAGGACCGCGCGACCACACGGCGCTTCGTCGCCCCGACCGAGGAAGTCGGCGAGGAATGCACGGTGACCATCGCCGGCACCCGCGTGCACTTCGTGCCGGCGGCCTCGGACTCCGACGACACGCTGATCATCGGCTTTCCCGACCTCGATTGCGTGGTCAACAACCACATCTGGCCGGTGCTGTTCAACATCTACACGCTGCGCGGCGAGGCCTACCGCGATCCGCTGCAGCTGGTGCGCGCGATCGACCGGATTCGCGCGATGGACCCGCTGCACCTGGTCGGCGTGCACGGCCCGCCGATCTCGGGGCGGGACCGGGTGCGCCAGGCGCTCGCGGACCACCGCGACAGCATCCAGTTCCTCTGGGACCAGACCGTGCGCGGCATCAACGACGGCCTGGCGATCGAGGAGATCGTCGCCCGGGTGAAGCTGCCACCGCGCCTGGCGGCGAGCCCGTACATCCCGCCCTGCTACGGCGAGGTGCCGTACCACGTGCGCGCCATCCACAACGGCGTGCTCGGCTGGTACGACATGGACGCGGCCCGATTGCATCCGCTGCCGCCGGCAGAGGAGGCGCGGCGCATGGTGGCCGGGTTCGGCGGCCGCGCGGCGATGACGCGCGCGGTCGATGACGCACTCGCGGCGCGCAACTGGTCGTGGGCCGCGCAACTCGCCAACTACCTCATGCGCGACGATCCGGCCGATGCCGGCGCCCGCACGCTGAAGGCCCGCGCACTGCGCGGCATCGCGCAAGTCACCAGCGCGGCCAACACCCGCAGCATCTGCCTGACCGAGGCGCTGACCCTCGAGGGGCAGATCGACCCGATGGCCGAGAGCGCGTGGCGCGCCAATCGCTTCCAGGTGATGAACGCGCCGCCGCTGCGCTTCCTCGAGGCGCTGCGCGTCCAGCTCGACCCCGCGCGCGCGGCGGCCGCCGACATCGCGCTCGACCTGCACCTCACCGACCGCGACGTCACCGGCTCGCTGCACGTGATCGGCGGCGTTGCCCGCTTCGCGCCTGCCGCGCATCCGCGTGCCGAACTGCGCCTCGCGCTGACCCAGGGCATCTGGGCCGACCTCTACGCGGGCAAGCGCACGCTGGCGCAGGCGGTGGCCGACGGCGCCGCCGCGGCGAGCCCGTCGGCGGACGCGGTCGCGGCATTCTTCGACCTGTTCGACCACGTGCACCTGCGCTGAGCCGCGCGACGCGGCGTCGCGCGGCTCAGCCGAAATCCACCGCCGTGGTGTTTGCGCCGCACAGCAGCACGCCGATGGTCTGTCCGGGGGCGGCGCGCCACGCGCCGGTCTTCAGCGCGGCGAACGCCGCCGCGCCGCCCGGCTCGACCGCGACCCGAAGCACCTGCCAGAGTTCGCGCTGCGCCGCGACGATGGCGTCGTCGCTGACCAGCACGCTGCCCGCCCCGTAGCGCTGCATCAGCGGAAACATCAGCGCACCGACCTGGCGCGGCGCGAGCGAATCCGCCGCCACGCCGCCCGCCGGCGCATCGACCGGCGTGCCGGCGGCAAGCGCCAGCGCGAGCGTCGGCGCTGCCTCCGGCTCGACGCCGACCACGCGCGTGCGGCCGCGATACCAGGCGGCGATGCCGCCGATCAGCCCGCCGCCGCCCACCGCCACCAGCAGCGCATCGAGCTCCGGCGCGTCCTCCTCGAACTCCAGCCCCACCGACGCCTGGCCGAGCAGGGTCTCGGGCTGGTCGTAGGCATGCACCGGCAGCGCGCCGGTCGCGCGCACGAACGCCTCGCTGGCGGCGAGCGCATCGTCGTAGCGCTCGCCGACCACGCGCAGGTCGGCGCCGTAGCCGCGGATGCGCGCGCGCTTGGCTGCCGAGGCGACGCCGGGAACGAAGATGGTCGCGCGCACGCCGAGGCGCTCGGCCGCATAGGCCACGGCGGCGCCGTGGTTGCCGCCCGAAGCGGCCACCACGCCCGCCGGTCCCGGCGCTCGCCGCATGAGACTGGTGAACGCGCCGCGCGCCTTGAACGAGCCGGTGTGCTGCAGGAACTCGAGCTTGAACACCAAGCGCACACCCGCGAGGCCGACGTCGGCGCCGTCGATGCGCAGGACCGGTGTGCGCCGCACATGCGGCGCGATCCGGTCGGCGTTGGCACGGATCGCGTCGGCCGCCAGGAACGCGGCGGGATCGTCGCTCGCCATTACGGTCCGCGCGTTGCGCCGGGCCGCGCGCTGCCGGCCGCCGGATCCGGCGCCTCGCCCATCGCCTCGCCCATGCGGATCGCCCGCCCTGGCGCCCAGCCCGGGTTGAAGCGGATCGCGCCCGCAGGAAACAGCATCACCACCGTCGAGCCGAGCAGGAAGCGGCCCATCTCGGCGCCGCGCTCGAGCACCACCTCGCCCGGACCGTACTGCCACGAGCGCGCTGCCCGCGGCCGCGGCGGATTGACCACGCCATGCCAGACGGTGGCCATGCTGCCGACGATGGTCGCGCCCACCAGCACCAGGACGAACGGTCCGGCGGCGGTGTCGAACACGCACACCACGCGCTCGTTGCGCGCGAACAGCCCCGGCACCCCGCGCGCGGTCACCGGATTGACCGAGAACAGGTCGCCGGGTACGTGGATCATGCGGCGCAGCTCGCCGCGGCAGGGCATGTGGATGCGGTGATAGTCCTTCGGGCTCAGGTAGAGGGTCGCGAAACTGCCGCCGGCGAAGCGCGCGGCGAGCTCGGCGTCGCCGCCGACCAGCGCGCGCGCGGTGTAGACGTGCCCCTTGGCCTGCAGCAGGTGCTCGCCGTCGAGCGCGCCGAACTGGCTGATCGCGCCGTCGACCGGGCACAGCCACGCGGCCTCGGCCAGCGGCCGCGCGCCCGGCTTCAGCGCGCGCGTGAAGAAGTCGTTGAACGTGGCGTAGGCGTCGACACGCGCCTCGGCGGCCTCGCGCATGTCGACCCCGTAGCGCGCGATGAACCGGCGGATCGCCGCCCGGGTGAAGCGCCCGCCGTCGCGCCGCGCCTGCGCGCCGACCAGACGGGTCAGCGCGCGCTTGGGCAACAGGTATTGGGGAAGGACGGCAAGACGGTCGGACACCCGGGCGCTCCGCGGCGGAAGGAACGCGCCCGATTCTACCGGCGCCGATTGACGCCCCCGCGGCGCCGGCGAACTTGAACCGGAAACGACGTCCAAAGGACCGTCTGTTTCCCCGACCGCCGGCACCGCCCCCTTGGTCTACTTGCGCCGCTGCGCATTGCCGCGCGCCGGCGTTCGCGCGCACTGGCGTGCCGGACGGATCCGGCACGTCCCGGTGCCTGCATTCGCCATTCGAGTCAGGGAAGGACTCCAGCAATGAAGAACATCATGCAACCCGCGATCACGATCATGAGTCGCCTCTCCTTCGGGCGCAAGAATGCGCTGATCGGCGCGCTGTTCTGCCTGCCGATCGTGGTCCTGGGCGCACTGCTGGCCGGCAAGTACGCGGGCGAGCTCTCGTTCGCCCGCGTCGAGCGCGACGGCGTCGCCCATGTGCGGCCGGCCCGGGAACTGCTGCAGTCCCTCCTGTCGCATCGCTACAACCAGCGGCTGGTCCTGCTGGGCGCGAAGGAGAACGCGTCGCGCATGCAGGAATTCGCCGCGAAGATCGACGCCACGCTCGCGCGCCTCGACGCCCTCGATGCCGTCAACGGCGAGCGCTTCAACGCCGCGCGACAGCATGCGGCGGTGAAGCAGAGCTGGGCGCAAATCCGCGCCGGAGGCGCCGCGCTTGCGCCGGAGGAGTCGGTACGGCTGCACAACGATGCCGTGTCCAACGTGATCGCCTACATCACCGCGGTTGCCGACGGCTCGAACCTGTCGCTCGACCCGGACCTCGACACCTACTATCTGATGGACGCGGCGATGGTGCGCCTGCCGGCGCTGGTCGAGTCCCTCGCGCAGAGCCGGTTGATCGCGGCGCAGGCCTTCGAGGCCGGCAGGACCGACGCGCCGGCGCGCATCGAACTCTCCGTGCGCGACCGGCTGGCCGCCCAGGACCTGGCCGGGCTCCGTTCAGGCCTGGAGAAGGTGTTCGGCGCCTCCGACAGTGCGAAGGACGCCCTGGACGCGGCGCTGCAGAGCATCACGCCGGTCGTCGAAGGATTCCGCGCCAACCTGCGCGGGCAGATCCTGAGCGTCGACCGGCCGTCCGGCGACGGCAAGGCGCTGCGCGCCGAGGGCCTGAAGGCGACCGAGGAACTGTTCAAGCTCGGCGACGGCATGCTGTCCGCGCTCGACGCCGGACTCGAGGCGCGCATCGCCCGGGTCGAGCGCTCGCGCGCGCTCGCGCTCGCCGGCGTGGGTGCGGTGATGCTGCTGGTGCTCTACCTCTACGTCGGCTTCATGTCCAGCGTGCGCTCGACCATCGCGGCGATCCGCACCGCGGCCGCGCGCATCGCCCGCGGCGACCTGTCGGCCCCCGAACGCGTCGACACGCGCGACGAACTCAAGGAGATCGGCGATGCCGTCGACGAGGTCCGGCGCACGCTCAAGGCCTTCGCCGCGGCGCAGCTCGACATGGCGCAACAGCACGACCGGGGTGCGATCTCGCACCGCATCGACGCCGGCCGCTTCGCCGGCGCGTACGGCGAGATCGCCGAGCGCGTCAACGCGCTGGTCGCCCAGCACATCGCGGTGAAGATGCACGTCGTCGACATCGTCCGGGCGTATGCCTCGGGCGACCTGTCGCGCGACATCGACCGCCTGCCGGGCGAGAAGGCGGTGATCACCGAGGCGATCGACGGCGTCAAGCGCCAGTTGCTGGCGATCAACGGCGAGATCGGCCGGCTGGTGGCCGCCGCCGCCGCCGGGCGCTTCGACATGCGCGGCGACGCCGCCGCCTACGCGCACACCTTCGCCGAGATGGTCGACGGCCTGAACCGCCTGATGCAGACCTGCGAGTCCGGCCTGGAGTCGGTCAGCCGGGTGCTGGCCCGGGTCGCCCAGGGCGATCTGACCGCGCGGATGGACGGCAGCTTCCAGGGCGCGTTCGCGCGCATCCAGGAGGACTGCAACGCCACCTGCGAACGGCTCGGCGACATCGTCGGGCAGGTGCGCGCGGCCACCGAGACGATCAACACGGCCGCCCGCGAGATCGCGATGGGCAACACCGACCTGTCGCAGCGCACCGAGGAGCAGGCCTCGAGCCTGCAGCAGACCGCAGCGAGCATGGAGGAACTCAACTCGACCGTGCGCCAGAACGCCGAGAACGCGCGCCAGGCCAATCAGCTGGCCGCCTCGGCGAGCCAGATCGCGGTCAAGGGCGGCACGGTGGTCGACCAGGTGGTCGGCACCATGGACGCGATCGCCGGCGCCTCGAAGAAGATCGTCGACATCATCAGCGTCATCGACGGCATCGCCTTCCAGACCAACATCCTCGCGCTCAACGCCGCGGTCGAGGCCGCGCGCGCGGGCGAGCAGGGGCGCGGCTTCGCGGTCGTCGCCACCGAGGTCCGGAACCTCGCGCAGCGCAGCGCGAACGCGGCGCGCGAGATCCACGGCCTGATCGGCGATTCGGCGGGCAAGGTCGACACGGGATCGAAGCTCGTGGGCGAGGCCGGCGCGACCATGCAGGACGTGGTGCGCGCGGTCAAGCGCGTCACCGACATCATGAGCGAGATCGCGGCGGCGAGCGGCGAGCAGAGCGCGGGCATCGAGCAGGTCAACCAGGCGGTCGCGCAGATGGACAAGGTGACGCAGCAGAACGCGGCACTGGTCGAGCAGGCGGCTGCGGCGGCCGAGTCGATGGAGGAGCAGGCGCAGGCGCTGTCGCGCACGGTCGGCGTGTTTCGCCTCGCCGGCGCACCGGCGTCGGGAGTACCGACAACGGCCGGCGCACCGCGTCCCGTCCGGACCGGACCGCACGCCCTGCCGGCCTGACGTCAGGTGGAGGACCCTCGCATGCCCGCCTTGCCCCGACTGAACTCGATCGCCGGCCGCCTCTGGCTCCTGACCGGCATCGCCTCGCTCGCCATCCTGCTGGTCGGCGTCATCGCGCTTCTCGCCAAGCGTGACGCGATGCTCGACGAGAAGCGGCTCGCGACCAAGCACGTGGTCGAGGTCGCGCACGGCGTGGTCGCGGCCTATCACGCGCAGGCGTCCGCGGGCCGGATGACCGATGCCCAGGCCCGGCAGGCCGCCGCCGCGGCGCTCAAGTCGCTGCGCTACGAGGGTCAGGAGTACTTCTGGATCAACGACATGTCGCCGCGCATGGTGATGCACCCGATCAAGCCCGAGCTCGACGGCAAGGCGCTCGGCGACTTCAAGGATCCCGCCGGGCTGCGGCTGTTCGTCGCCTTCGTCGAGGAAGTTCGCCGCAACCGCGCCGGCTTCGTGCCCTACCTGTGGCCCAGGCCCGGCAGCAGCGAGCCGGTGCCGAAACTGTCGTACGTCGCCGGGTTCGCGCCGTGGGAGTGGGTGATCGGGTCCGGCATCTACGTCGACGACGTGGAGGCCGCGTTCTGGGCCGGTGCCCGCACCCTGGCAGGCGTCATGGCGGCGCTGCTCGTGGTGCTGGGCGCGTTCGGCACCCTGATCGCCCGCTCCGTGAGCCGGCCGCTCGCCGAGGCCATCGGCGTGGCCGACGCCATCGCCCGGGGCCGCCTGGACAATCGCATCCGCGACGACGCGCCGGGCGAGGCCGGCCGGTTCCTCGCCGCCCTGGCCTCGATGCAGACGCAGCTGCTGGAGCGCGCGCGGTCGGACACGGCGACGCTGCGCGAGATGACGCGGATCCGGCGCGCGCTCGACACGGCGATGACCAACATCCGCATCGCCGACAACGACGGCACCATCGTCTATCTCAACGGCGCCATCCGCCAGACCATCGCGCGGCACGAGGCGCGGATCCGCCAGGAACTGCCCGCGTTCGACTCGTCGAAGCTCATCGGCGGCAGCATCGGCATGTTCTACCCCGACCCGGCCGCCGCCCTGCGCAGCCTCGCCACGCTCGACGCGACGCGGCGCTCGCGGCTGGCGATCGGCGGACGCCAGTTCGACATCGTCACCAATCCGATCACCGGCGAGCGCGGCGAGCGTCTCGGTTCGGTCGGCGAATGGGTCGACCGAACCGACGACCTGCACGCCGAAGCGGAGATCTCCGGCATGATCGAACGCGCCCGCCACGGCGACTTCTCGCGCGACATCGACACCGCGGGCCTGGCCGGCTTTCACGCCCAGGCGGCCGACGGGCTCAACCGCTTCCAGCGCGAGGTGCGCGAGGGCCTGGCAGCCGTCGAGAACGTGCTGCGCCGGATCGCCGACGGCGACCTCACGGCGCGCATGGACGGCACCTTCGACGGCGCCTTCGCCGCGATCCAGCGCGCCTGCAACGCGACCTGCGAGCGCCTGGCCGGCATCGTCGGCGAGGTGCGCGAGTCGACCCAGACCATCGCCACGGTCTCGCGCGAGATCGCCGTCGGCAACACGGACCTGTCGCGGCGCACCGAGGAACAGGCGTCGCGCCTGCAGGAAACCGCCTCGAGCATGGAGGAACTCACCGCGACGGTCCGACAGAACGCCGACAACGCGCGCCAGGCCAACCAGCTGGCCGAGGCCGCGAGCCGGATCGCGCGCAAGGGCGGCGGCGTGGTCGGCGAGGTCGTCGACACCATGGCGGCGATCGCCGATGCGTCGCGCCGGATCGCCGACATCATCGGCGTGATCGACGGCATCGCCTTCCAGACCAACATCCTCGCGCTCAACGCCGCGGTCGAGGCCGCGCGCGCCGGCGAGCAGGGGCGCGGCTTCGCGGTCGTCGCCACCGAGGTCCGGAGCCTCGCGCAGAAGAGCGCCAACGCCGCGCGCGAGATCAAGGCGCTGATCAACGATTCGGTCGGCAAGGTCGAAGCCGGTTCCAAGCTGGTCGGCGACGCCGGCGCGACCATGGACGAGATCGTCGGCTCGGTGCGCCGCGTCACCGACATCATGGCCGAGATCACCTCGGCGAGCCTGGAACAGAGCGGCGGCATCGACCAGGTCAACCAGGCGGTCGCGCAACTCGACAAGGTGACGCAGCAGAACGCGGCGCTGGTCGAACAGGCCGCCGCAGCGGCGGAGTCGATGAAGTCGCAGGCGCACAACCTGTCGCGGACCGTCGCCGTCTTCCGCGTCGACCGCGCCGGCGCCGCGCTCCCGGCCTAGCGCGGCGCGGCCGCGCCGCGCGCGCCACGCCGAGCGGGTATGATTCGCGCCCGCTGCCGGCGCCTGGCGCCGCGGCCGCCCACCGTTCCGCACGCCGGACGGCGCGATCCCGCGCCGCCGGCCCGGCCTGCCCGCCATGTTCAAGAACCTCACCCTGTACCGCATCAGCGCCGCCTGGCCGGCCAAGCTCCCCCAGCTCGAGGAGGCGCTTGCCCGCAACACCTTCACGGAGTGTCGCCCGACGCAGGAGCAATCCACGGGCTGGGCGCCGCCGCGCGGCGAGGCGCACGGCGCGCTGGCCGAGGCGGTGAACGGGCACTGGATCCTGCGCTTCATGATCGAGACCCGCCTCCTGCCCGCCTCGGTGGTGCGCCGCGCCGTCGCCGCGAAGCTCGAGGCGATCGAGGCCAAGACCGGACGCAAGCCGTCGCGCCAGCAGGCCAGGGAACTGCGCGAGCAGATCACCGCCGAACTGCTGCCGCAGGCCTTCACGCGCCAGGCGGGCGTCGGCGTCTGGATCGACCCGCGCGCGCGCCTGCTCGCCGTCGACACCGCCGCCAAGGCCAAGGCCGACCTCGTGATCGTCGCGCTGATCCGCTCCCTTGACCGCTTCAACGTCGCGCTGCTCGACACGCGCACTGCGCCCGCGACGGCGATGGCGCACTGGCTCGCCCAGCGCGAGGCGCCCGGCGAATTCGACCTCGACCGCGAGTGCGAGCTCAAGTCGACCGACGAGGCGCAGGCGGCGGTGCGCTACTCGCGCCACCCGCTCGACATCGCCGAGATCCGCCGCCACATCGACGGCGGCAAGCAGCCGACCCGGCTCGGCCTCACCTGGTCGGGCCGGGTGTCCTGCGTCCTGACCGACACGCTGCAGATCAAGAAGATCCGCTTCCTCGAGGGCGTGTTCAAGGAGGCCGCTGCCGAGGACGAGGACCGCTTCGATGCCGACGCCGCGATCGCCACCGGCGACCTGGCGCGCCTGACCGCGGACCTGGTCGAGGCGCTCGGCGGCGAGGCCGTTCCCGCCTGACGCCGCGCGTGCCTAGAGCACCCCGGACGTGCCGCCGTCGAGGTTGATGCTGGTGCCGGTGACGTAGCTCGCCGCCGACGAGGCCAGGAACGCGATCACGTTGGCGACCTCCTCGGCGCGGCCGACGCGGCCGAGCGGAATCTCGCGGCCCATCGCCGCGTAGTGCTGCTCGAGGTCGACGCCGGCGGCGGCGGCCTTGCGCTCGTGCTGCCCGGCGCGGATCAGCCCGATGCACACGGTGTTGACCAGGATGCCGTCGGCAGCGAACTCCTTGGACAGCGCCTTGGTCAGCGCCAGGCCGGCGGCACGCGTGACCGTGGTGGGCATGCTCTTCGCGCGCGGCTGCTTGGCGCCGATGTTGGTGATGTTGATGATGCGCCCGCCGCCCTGCGTGCGCATGTGCGGGATCGCCAGGCGCGCCAGGCGGATCGCGGCGAAGAGCTTCAGGTCGAAGTCCGCCTGCCAGGTGGCGTCGGTGACCTTCTCGAACTCGCCGGTCGCCGAGGTGCCCGCATTGTTGACCAGGATGTCGATGCGCCCGAACGCGGCCAGCGTCTCGGCGACGACGCGCTCGCAATCGGCGGCCTGGCCGACGTCGGCGGCGATCGCCGCGACCTTGCCGCCGGCGCCGCGGATCGCGTCGGAGACGTCGTCGAGGCGCTCGAGGCCGCGCGCGACGATCGCGACCGCCGCGCCTTCGCGCGCGAGCAGTTCCGCGGTCGCCCGCCCGATCCCCTGGGTGCCGCCGGTGACGATCGCCACCTTGCCCTGCAGGTCGAGTTGCATGGAGGTCCCCCCTTGTCCGGAAAGCCGGCATTGTGCGCCAAACCCGCCGCGCGGCGCGCCGGCGGCGCGTTGCTATACTGGTTCGATGCGTTGCGTGCGGCCTGCGCGCCGGTCCGTCCGGCGCGATGCGCGGCGCGATTCGACGCGGCGGCGCCTCCGGTGCGCCAGCCGCGCCAACCTTCCCGGGGAGACATGCGATGAAGCTGAAAGCGATTCTGGGCGCGCTCGGCGCCGCCTGCGCCATCGGCGCGATGCCGGCAGCCGCGCAGGACATCAAGATCGGCGCGAACCTGCCGATGAGCGGCCCCAACGCCGAGTACGGCGACCTGTTCGGCAGCGCCGCGGCGCTCGCGGTCGAGCACGCCAACGCCGACAAGATGCTCTCCAGGAAGCTGGTGCTGGTCATCGAGGACAGCCAGGCCACCCCGCAGCAGGGCGTGGTCGCGATGAACAAGCTGGTCTCGGTCGAGAAGGTGCCCTACGTGCTGTCCGCCTTCACCGGCGTGTCGAAGGCGATCGCGCCGGTCGGCGACAAGGCCAAGGTGGTGTCGGTCAACGGCGGCGGCATCGGCCCCGACCTGGCCGAGCTCGGCGACTACTTCTGGAACGTGATCCCGCTGGTCAACCTCGAGGTGCTGGCGCTCGCGCCCTACCTGGTCAAGGAGAAGGGCTGGAAGAAGGTGGCGCTGCTCTACGTCGACGATCCCGCCGGCGAGGCGATCAAGAAGGAGCTCGACATCCACGTGCCGAAGAACGGCGGCACCATGGTGAGCTCGCAGCAGGTGCCGCGCGCCTCGCAGCAGTTCTCCGGGCTCGCCGCCAAGGTGCGCGAGGCGCGGCCCGACGTCGTCTTCATCGCCTCGTTCGGCACGCAGCAGGCGCAGATCGTCAAGCAGCTGCGCGACAACGGCGTGCGCCAGCAGATCGTCAGCTATTCGGCGTTCGCCTCGCCGACCGTGACCCAGCTGCCGGAGGCGCGCGGCGCGCTGTTCCCGACCCAGTCGATCAACTGGAACGGCGACGCGCTGAGCCAGCGCGTCGCGCGCGACTGGAAGGCCAAGAAGGGCAAGGATCCGAACGCCTACGTCGCCAACTACTACAACGCGGTGATGGTGTTCGTGAAGCTGGCGCAGGCGCTGGAGAAGGCGGGCCAGCCGATCACCGGCGAGAACCTGCTGAAGCAGCGCCAGGCGATGGGCAGCTTCGACGTCGTCGGCGGCAGGATGACCTTCCTGCCCAACGGCACGGTCTCGATGCCGCTGCAGATCAACGAGATCGACGGCGGCGCCGGCAAGCTCGTCAAGGGCAACATCGTCGTCCGCTGACCGGTCGCAGCCGCGCGGGGCGCCGCCGGCGCCCCGCCGGTCGAGCCCGCCGTGCTGTTCCTCCAACTCCTGATCAACGGCCTGCAGCTGGGGGCGATCTACGCGCTGACCGCGGTCGGCTTCGCGCTGATCTTCGGCTCGACCAAGGTGTTCCACGTCGCCCATGGCGCCGCCTTCACCATCGCCGGCTACCTGTTCTGGTGGAGCGTCTCGGTGCAGAAATGGCACTGGGCCGCCGGGCTCGCGCTGGCGGTCGCGGTGGTGCTCGCCTTCGGCCTGGCGATGGAGCGCCTGGTCTACCGGCCGATCCAGCGCCATGAAGGCGCCTTCTTCACCGTCTTCATCGCCGCCTTCGGCACCCAGATCATCGTGCAGAACCTGGTCGGCACGGTGTTCGGCCGCGGGTTCGAGACCGTCACCGTCGGCCTGTCGCAGGCGGTCGAGGTCGCGCCCAACCTCTTCGTCGCGCCGATCGCCGGCGTCGCCCTGGTGGTGGCGCTGGTGTTCTTCCTGGGCCTGAACCTGTTCCTCACGCGCACCCATGTGGGCACCGGCCTGCGCGCGCTGGCCGACAACCCCGACCTGGTGCGCGTCTACGGCCTCGAGCCGACCCGGCTGGCGCAGGTCGCCTTCGCGCTCGGCTCGGTGCTGGTGGTGCCGGCCGCCGCCCTGACCGCCGTCACGCAGGGCATCAACCCCGGCCTCGGCGCGCACATCATGCTGATCAGCCTGGCGGCGACGATCGTCGGCGGCATCGGCTCGCTCAAGGGCGCGGCCTACGGCGGCATGCTGCTCGGCCTCGCCGAGAGCCTCGCGGTGTGGAAGCTCGACCCGCAGTGGAGCGAGGCGGTGACCTTCGTCATCCTGTTCGCCTTCATCATCTTCCGGCCGGCGGGCTTCCTCGGCCGGCCGCACGGCGCCAAGTAGCGCGAGCCGCCATGTGGGCCTACCTCGTCAACCTCGCGGTGCTGATCAGCATCAACGCGATCCTCGCGGTCACGCTCAACTTCGTCCTCGGCTACGCCGGCATCTTCTCGATGGCGCATGCGGTGTTCTTCGGCGTCGGCGCCTACACCGCGGCGCTGGTGGCGATGAAGCTCTCCGGCGGCTTCCTGCTCTCGACCGCCGCCGGGATGGCGCTCGCCGGCCTGATCTCGCTCGCGCTGGCGCTGCCCGCGCTGCGCGTGCGCGGCGAGTACTTCGTCGCCGCCTCGCTCGGCCTGCAGATGCTCGCGATGACGGTGTTCTCCGAATGGAAGGTGGTGACCGGCGGCATCGGCGGCATCACCAACATCCCGCCGGCGCGCCTGCCCGGATGGACCGTCGCCTCGCCCGAGCAGTACCTGGTGCTGTGCCTTGTCTGCCTGGCGCTGGTGATGCTGGCGGTGGCGACGCTGGTGCGCTCGTCGTTCGGCCGCAGCCTGAAGGCGATCCGCGACGACGAGACCGCGGCGTCGGCGTTCGGCAAGAACGTCGCGGTGATCAAGACCCTCGCGGTGGTGGTGTCCTCGGCGCTGGCCGCGGTGGCCGGATCGCTCTACGCGTTCTACCTGTCGTTCGTCAACGTCGAGAGCTTCACGCTCGACACCTCGGTGGTGCTGATGGCGATGGTGATCATCGGCGGCACCGCCACCCTGGTCGGCCCGGTCGTGGGCACGGTGCTGATCCTGCTGCTGCCGGCCGCGCTTTCCTACCTGCCCGGGCTGCCGCAAAGCGAGATCGGGTCGATCCAGCAGATGGTCTACGGCCTGGCGATGGTGCTCCTGATGATCTTCCGGCCAGGCGGCATCTGGGGCTTCCGCGACAACCCGAAGGACGACCGGTGAGCCAGGGCGGCGCGGTCCTGCTGGAGACGCGGGAGATGTCCAAGACCTTCGGCGGATTGAAGGCGGTCGACAACGTCTCGTTCGCGCTGCGCGAGGGCATCGTCACCACCCTGGTCGGGCCGAACGGCGCCGGCAAGACCACGCTGTTCAACCTGATCACCGGGCACCTCGCGGCCGACGCCGGCGACGTGACCTGGCTCGGAAATTCGATCCGGGGCGTGCCGCACTGGAAGATCGCCCAGTCGGGCATCGGCCGCACGTTCCAGGACCTGAAGCTGTTCGACCAGATGACCGTGGAGGAGAACGTCCTCACCGTCACCGAGCGCGGCGCCTGGCTGTGGCAGGGCGGCGGCCGCACCGGCCTCGCGGCCCGGCGCGCGCGCGCGCTCGACGCGCTCGACGCGGTCGGCCTGTCCGGCCGGCGCCGCGCGCGCGCCATCGACCTCGCCTATGCCGAGCGCAAGTTCCTCTCGGTCGCGCGCATCCTCGCCGCCGGCGCGCGCCTGTGGCTGCTCGACGAACCCGCATCGGGGCTCGACCCCGGCTCCTACGACCGCTTCGTCACCCTGGTGCGCGACCAGCTGCGGCACGGCATCACGATCTGCATCATCGAGCACAACCTCGACATCGTCAAAGGCATTTCCGACCGCATCGCCTTCCTCGACCAGGGGCGGCTGCTCGCCGAGGGCGAGCCGCAGGCCATCCTCAACGATCCGGCGCTGGCCGCGATCTACTTCGGCGAGCGCGCCGAATGACGCCGCCGGTCCTGGCCGCCGCGGGCATCGACGTCGGCTACGGCGGCAAGCCGGTGCTCATGGGCGTGTCGCTCGAATTGCGCGAGAACGAGGTGCTGTGCCTGATCGGCCACAACGGCGCCGGCAAGTCCACGCTGATGCGCACGCTGTTCGGCTTGGTGCGCCCGCGCGCGGGGCAGGTCAAGGTCGACGGCCGCGTGCTGGCGGACCACGCGCCGCGCGCCCTGGCCGCGCACGGCATCGCCATGATGCCCGAGGGCCGCGGCATCTTTCCCAGCCTCACCGTCGAGGAGATCTGGAGCCTGGGCCTGGGCTCGGCGGGCATCCCCAAGGGCGAGCGCGCCGCCCGCATCGACTGGGTGCTCTCGGTGCTGCCGCCGGTCAAGGCGTTCTACGCCAAGCGCGCGGGCCTGCTGTCCGGCGGCCAGCAGCAGATGGTCTCGATCGGCCGCGCGCTGCTCGGCCAGCCGCGCTGCCTGATCATGGACGAGCCCTCGATCGGGCTCGCACCCAAGCTGTTCCAGGACCTGATGCAGCCGATCCGCGCGCTGCAGCGCGAGCGCGGCATGAGCATCCTGCTGGTCGAGCAGAACGTGCGCGAGGCGCTCAAGGTCTCCGACCGCGTCGCGGTGATGAAGGCCGGCCGCATGGTGCGCGAGGCGCTGCCGGATGAGCTCCGGGACAATGCGGCGCTGATGGAACTGTATTGAGCGGCTGACGCCGGCCCGGCGCGCGCCGCGGGCGTTGCGGTCCGTGCAACGCGTCGGACGAACGGTTTCAATGGACGCCGGCCGGATGCGCCGGTAATCTCGGCAGCGCCGGGCCGCGTCGCCGGCCGTCGCGCCACCAACCGATTCGCCGGGTTCCAGCCGCCATGAGCCAGTCGCTGCGCAGCATCCGCCTGTTCGTCGCGGCCTTCGAAGAGCTGTCGTTCACCGAGGCCGCGCGCCGCGAGAATGCCACCCAGTCCGGGGTGTCGCAGCATGTGAGCGACCTCGAGGAATCCCTCGGTGTCCGGCTGTTCCTGCGCAGCGTGGGCGCGGTCCGCCCGACCCCGGCCGGGACCGCGTACTACTCCGCCTGCATCGAGCTGCTCAATGCGCACGAGCGCACGCTGCGCGCGGTCAAGCCCTATCAGGGCAGCCGGGTCGGCGAGATCACCGTCGGCATGACGCCGGTGATGTCGCGCGCGGTGCTGGCGCCGGCCTACGCGCGCTTCGCGCGCGAGAATCCCAATGTCGGCGTCCGGGTCATCGACTCCTATTTCGGCGACCTGACCGACCGGGTGCGGCAGGGGGAGATGAACTTCGCCATCGTCCCGTCGGCCGTCGGCTCGAAGGGCGTGCGCACGAGCCTGTTCGCGCGCGTGCCCGAGCTGCTGGTATCGGGCAAGGCGGCGCCGACGACCCACGGGCAGCCGGTGCGGCTGCGCGATCTGGCGCCGCTCGCCCTCGCGCTGCCGGGGGCGAACAACGCGCGCCGGCGCATGATCGACGCGTATCTCGCCGCCAACGGCGTCGCGGTCAAGCGCCTGCTCGAATTCGACACCATGCTGGGCACGCTGGACCTGGTCGCGCGCGGCGACTGGTCGGTGATCCTGCCGCTGATGATGATGGCGCCGGATCTCGACAGCGGCCGCTACACCATCAACCCGATCGTCGACCCGCCGCTGTGGCTCGACCTGTTCCTCCTCGAGCCCGCGCGCCGGATGAGCGACGAGTCCGCACTCGCGTTCCTCGACTGCCTGCGCGAGGAGCTCGAAGGCATCGTCGCCGCCGGCCAGCGCCTGACGGCGCCCGGACGCCGGCGCGCCGGGCGCGCGAACATCAGCAAACCTGATCGAAAGGATCAGATCAAATAATTTGAGACCCGCCGGCACGGTAACTATGATCACCGCACGCGTCGCGCTCGGTCGACGTCGATGCAGGAGACAGACACCATGCCCGGACGGACTCACGCCAGTACCCTGCTCGCCGGACTGCTGCTCGCCGCCACCGCGTCGGGCGGCGCGCTCGCACAGGCCGACTATCCGGCCCGGGTCGTCCGCATCATCGTGCCCTTCGGCCCCGGCGGTCTCACCGACAACCTGACGCGCCTGTTCGCCAAGGAGCTGTCCGAGCGCCTCGGGCAGCCGTTCATCCTCGACTTCAAGCCCGGCGCCAGCACCAACATCGGCGCGGCCGCGGTCGCCGCCGCGCCGCCCGACGGCCACACGCTGTTCGTCGCGACGCTGGCCTCGAACGCGCTCAACAAGTGGACCTACAAGAACCTGTCCTACGATCCGGATCGCCTGGCGACGGTGGGCATGATGGGCGTCAACACCTTCTACCTCGTCGTGCGGCCCGATTCGCCGTACGCCTCGGTCCAGGACCTGGTGCGCGCCGCGCGCGAGAGCAGCAACGGCCTGGTCTACGGCAGCCACGGCAACGGGGGCGCCAACCACCTGATCACCGAGCTGTTCCGCACCCGCGCCGGCATTCGCCAGCTGCTGCACGTCGCCTACAAGGGCCCGGAATCGCACCTCGACCTGATGGCGGGTCGCACCGACTTCATGATCGACGGCGCCGCGATCAACCTGGTGCAGGCCGGCAAGCTCAAGGCGCTGGCCGTGGCCTACCCGAAGCGCTGGCCGACCCAGCCCAACCTGCCGACGATGGCGGAGGCCGGCTTTCCCGACGTCACCATCGCCACCTTCTTCGGCCTCTCGGCACCGCCCGGCACCGCCGCGCCCATCCTCGACAAGCTCAACGCCACGCTGCGCGCCATCGCCGCCACGCCCGAGGTCGAGAAGCGCCTGCTGGCGATGAACATGCTGCCGATGCCGGCCACCCGCCAGGAGACTGCCGAGTTCATCCGCCAGCAGTCGGAGAAGTGGGGACCGGTCCTGAAGTCGCTCAACATCTCGTTCGAATGATGCCGTCGACGCCGCCGGCACGTTCGTCCCGGCTGGCGCGGCTGGCGCGGGCAGCCTGCGCCGCCTGCCTCGCCGCGCTGCCGCTGGCCGCGCTCGCGCAGGGCGACTATCCGGCACGCGCGGTGCGCATCGTCGTGCCGTTCCCGCCGGGCGGCCTGGCCGACAGCCTCGCACGCCTGTTCGGGCGCGAACTGCAGGAGCGCCTGGGCCAGCCGTTCCCGGTCGAGTCGCGCCCGGGTGCCGCCACCAACATCGGCGCGGCGCACGTCGCCCAGTCCGCCCCGGACGGCTACACGCTGCTGGTGACGACCATCGCCACCAATGCGCTCAACAAGTGGTCCTACCGGAATCTGAGCTTCGACCCGCACGGCTTCGCCGAGATCGGCATGCTGGGCGTCAACACCCTGTACGTCATGGTCGCGGCGCAGTCGCCGCACCGGTCGGTCGCCGATCTCATCCGGTCGGCGCGCGAGAGCACGACCGGACTCGCCTACGGCTCGTACGGCAACGGCGGGCCCAATCACCTGATCGCCGAAGTCTTCCGGCGCGCCGCGGGGATCGGCCGTCTGCTCCACGTGCCCTACAAGGGCGCGAGCGACGCCAGTGTCGACCTGATCGGCGGGCGCATCGACTTCATGATCGACGGCGCCACCATCAATCTCGTCAACAGCGGCAAGCTGCGCGCGCTGGCGGTCGCCTACCCGCGCCGCTGGCCGACCCAGCCCGACGTGCCGACGATGGCCGAGCTCGGCTATCCGGAGGTCACCATCACCACGTACTTCGGCCTGGCGGCACCGCCGAACACGCCGCCGGCGATCCTCGACCGCCTCAATCAGGCCGTGCGCGTGATCGGCAGCGACGCCGAGATCGGCCGGCGCCTGCTGGGCCTCAACGTCATGGCCATGCCCGTGGGTCGCCAGGAAGCCGCGGCATTCATGCGCGAGCAATCGGAGCGGTGGGGACCGGTGCTGCGATCGCTGAACATCACCCTGGACTGAGCCCCGTCCGCGCGGTCGCGCGCACCGCGCATTCGAGGGGGAGCGCGAGGTGGTCGGACACGGGCTCGCTGCCGCCCGCCGCGGTGCGCACGTGCCCGGTGACGACGTGGAAGCGGCCGTTGACGCAGCCTCCGCTCGCGCCCAGGCGCGCGCGCGGCAGTTCCGCGGCAACCGACCAGGCGTCGCGGATCGGGTCGAACTTCTCGACCATCGTCAGCGCGTCGCCGCCGCAGACATAGATCGCGCCGTCATGGGTGCCCGCGGCCATGCCGCCGTGCGCGGCGAGCATGCGCGCGCGCGGCCACCAGGTATCGTCGTCCGGGTCGTACTCCTCGACCAGGTCGATCCGATTGGTGAGCGTGAACGCGTTGCTCGATCCGACCCGGCCTCCCATGGCATACAGTCGCCCACCCACCGCCTCCAGCAGGTGGTGATTGCGCGCGGTGAGCAGCGGCGCGGCCTCCCGATAGCGGTCGGCGCGGGGATCGTAGACCAGAACATCGCCGATGCTCGCATGCGGCGCCTGCGCGCTGGGCGCCACCTCGTCCCGGCGCTTGCAGGCGCGCGAGCCGCCGGCCACATAGATCACTCCCCCCAGCGCGGCGGCGGCGGCAGCGCCGCGCGCCGCGGGAAGCGGCGCGATCGCCTCCCAGCGATCGTCGCGCGGATCGTAGCGCCACGCCTCGGCGACCGGCTCCCATGCATCCGCGCCGTGCGCCGGCGTGCGGTAGCCACCGAACGCATAGATGCGGCCGTCAAGCTCGGCAAGCGCGAGGTGGTGGCGCGCCGCCGGGAGGTCGGCGCACTGCCGCCACCTGTCGTCGGTGGCGACGTACTCGTAGACCAGGCGGTCGGGCTTCCAGCCGCTGCGCGCACCCCAGGCATTGGTCAGCCCGCCGATCAGGAACAGGCGCCCGTCGCACTCGACGCCTTCGAGCTCCCAGGTCGGACGGGGGAATGGCGCCAGCGCCTGCCAGGCCCCCCCGGCCGGCGCGACCTGCGGCGCAGCAGCGGCCGCGCCGTTCATGCCGCGGGCCGCAGGTGCTGGCCGAAGAAACGCAGCATGTGACCGATGACGACGCCGAACACCTGCGGATTGCGCGGCTCGTAGACGTCGACGTGGTTCGCGCCGGGAATGATCACGAGCTGCTTCGGTTCGCGCGCATGCGCGTGGAAGCTGTGCGCCTCGGCGACCGGCACGATGGTGTCGCGCTCGGTGTGGATGAACAGCACCGGGCGCGGCGCGATGCGATCGACGTAGCGCTCCGGCACGAAGTGCTGCGCATGGTCGTAGTTCTCGACCGGATAGCCGTCGGGATAGCGCTCGGTCGTGCGATACATGGTGTGGGCGGCATCGGCTTCGCCGCGCCCCGATGGCGCCAGCGCCTCATAGGGGACGCGCCGCGACTGCCCGGTCAGCACCCGGTCGATGCGATCCTGCTTCATCATGTCCTCCCAGTCGAGCAGGTCGGAGTAGCTGCGCTTGGCGCGCGCGCTGCGCCCGCAGTGGGCCGACGATCCCACCGAGACCGCGCAGCGGATGTCCGGGTCGTGCGCGGTGGCCACCATGCCGGTGCTGCCGCCGAAGCTGGTGCCGTACAGGCCGATGCGCTCCGGGTCGACCTCGGGGCGCTGCCGCAGGTAGATGACCGCCGCCAGAATGTCGTCGACCTGGTCCCAGGGCTTGTTGCGCAGCGCCACCCCCTCGCTTTCGCCGAAGCCGCGGTGATGGAAGTCGAGCGTGTTGTACCCCGCCGCGGACAGCTCGCGCACGTAGCCCGGCATGTAGACCTCCTTGCGCCCGGTGTAGCCGTGGATGCAGACGATCGTCGGACTGCGCGCGCCGGCGCGCGCGCCGGCCGCGCGGGTGAACTGGCCTGACAGGCGCAGGCCGTCGCAGTAGAAATGCACCGCTTCCTGGAGCGGCGCGGCCGGCGACGCGTCGGTACCGGTGCCGGGGGCGGAGGCGCGCATGATGATTTCCTTTCGTCTCGGTTGACCCGCCGGCGCGCGATCGGCCCGGCCCAGGCGGCACTGCATGCTAGGGTCCGCGGCCCCGTCGGACAAATTATTTGATCTGATCTGGCGGATCAGAAACCGTGATGTCGCGCCGCGGTCCGGGGATCCCGGCGCCGCGTGATGCGACAATGGAATGTGCCGGCAGCCGTACCCGCGCGAACGCGGACGCCGCATCGGCACCCCTCGGAGGCAACCGTTCATGTCACCCCGCATGTTGTTTGCACTGGCCTGTGCCGCCGCCGTCGCCGCGGGCCCCGGCAGCGCCGGTGCGCAGTCCTACCCCGCCAGGCCGATCCGCCTGATCGTCCCCTACGGCCCCGGCGCCTCGGCCGACGCGATGGGGCGCCTGGTGGCGCAGAAGATGTCCGAGGATCTGGGCCAGCCGGTGGTGGTCGAGAACCGCGCCGGCGCCTCCGGCATGATCGGCGCGGACGTGGTCGCCAAGTCCGCCCCCGACGGCTACACCATCCTGCTCGCCACCGACGCGACCCACGGCGGCAACGCGCACCTGATGAAGGCGCCGCCGTTCCACCCGCTGCGCGACTCGACCCCGATCACCATGGCGGCCAAGAACCTGCTGGTGCTCGTCGCCAGTCCGTCGCTGCCGGCGTCGAGCGTCCGCGAACTGGTCGATCACGCGAAGCGCAATCCGGGCAAGCTCGCCTACGGCAGCTCCGGCAACGGCTCGCCGCACCACCTCGCCGGGGTGCTGTTCAACCAGCTCGCCGGCACCGACATCGCGCATGTCGCCTACAAGGGCGGCGCACCCGCCGTGACCGACCTCCTCGGCGGCACGATCCCGCTGGTCTACGCAAGCTATGTCACCGTGGCCGGGCAGATCCGCGCGGGCAAGCTCCGGGCGCTGGGCGTGACCGAGAAGGCGCGCGTGCCGTCGCTGCCCGCGATCCCGGCGATCGCCGAGACCCTGCCGGAGTTCGAGATGCAGTCGTGGCTGGCGTTCGTCGGGCCGGCCGGGTTGAGCGCGCCGGTGCTCGCACGCCTGCACCAGTCGATCGCGCGCGGCCTCACCGCGCCCGACGTCGTCGCGCGCCTGGCCGACGGCGGCCTGATCGTGGTCGCCAACACGCCCGAGCAGTTCGCCGCGCAGATGAAGGCCGACTACGAGAAGCGCGGCCAGCTGATCCGCCAGCACAACATCACCGGAGACTGATTCTTGAGTACAGCGCAGGCAGCCCCGCCGCGGCCGCTCGCCGGCCTCGTCGTCGTCGAACTGGGGCACAGCGTCGCGGCGCCGTTCGCGGGCCAGGTGTTCGCCGACCTCGGCGCCGACGTCATCAAGATCGAGAAGCCCGAGGGCGACGACGCGCGCAAGTGGGGCCCGCCGTTCGTCGACGGGGCATCGGCCACCTTCCAGGCCCTGAACCGCGGCAAGCATTCGGTGGTCGCGCGGCTCCGCGACGCGGCGTCGTGCGCGGCGGTCCGGCGCCTGATCCTCGAGCGTGCCGACGTCTGCCTGCAGAACCTGCGCCCGGGCCAGGTCGACGCGCTCGGGCTCGGCGCGGACGCCCTGCTGCGCGAGAAGCCCGCGCTGGTCTACTGCAACCTCGGGGCCTTCGGGTCGCGCGGGCCGCTCGCCGACCGGCCCGGCTACGACCCGCTGATGCAGGCCTTCGGCGGCATCATGAGCGTGGTCGGCGAGGAGGGCCAGCCGGCGGTGCGGGTCGGCCCCTCGATCGTCGACGTCGGCACCGGGATGTGGGCGGTGATCGGCATCCTCACCGCGCTCCTGAAGCGGCGCGACAGCGGCATCGGCGGGCTCGTCGACGTCTCGCTCTACGAGACCGCGACCTCCTGGATGAGCATGCACGCCGCGCAGTTCCTCGCCTCGGGCGAGTTGCCGCGCAAGGCCGGCTCCGGAACCGTGGGCATCGTCCCGTACCGCGCCTACCGCACCGCCGACGGCGAACTGGTGGTCGCGGCCGGCAACGACAAGCTGTTCCGCGGCCTGTGCCGCGCGCTCGGCCACGCCGACTGGGCCGCCGACGAGCGCTTCGCCACCAACCCCGAGCGGGTGCGCAACGCCGCCGCGCTGTACGCGCTGATCGAGCCGATCATGCGAAGCGACGTCAACGCCGCGTGGATGGCGCGCCTCGACGCCGAGGGCGTGCCGTGCGCGCCGGTGCAGGATGCGCGGCAGATGCTCGAGCACGCGCAGACGCGCGCGCTCGGCCTGCTGCAGGACGTGCCGGGGTCGAGCATCCCGATGATGAGCCTGCCGCTGTCCTTCGACGGCGCGCGGCCGCGCTCGAGCACCGCCTCGCCCGCCCTCGGCGCGGACACCGACCACTACCTCGCAACCCGGAGCAGCACGTGAGCACGACCTTTCCCCTTCCCGCGTACGACACCCTCGCGCTCGAGCTGCACGGCGAGCACACGCTGATCGCGCGCCTGAACCGGCCGCAGGCGCTCAACGCCATCACCACCCGGATGGGGCACGACCTGCTCGACCTCTGGACCCGGCTCACGGTGGCGCCGGCCAACATCCGCTGCGTGGTCCTGACCGGCGCCGGCGAGCGCGCCTTCTGCGCCGGCGGCGACCTGAAGGAGCGCAACGGCATGACCAACGAGGCCTGGCAGGCCCAGCACGAGCTGTTCGAGCGCGGCTTCATGGCCCTGATCGAATGCGTGGTGCCGGTGATCGCCGCGGTCAACGGCCACGCCTACGGCGGCGGCTGCGAGACCGCGCTGGCCTGCGACTTCGCCTTCGCGGTGCGCGACGCCAGGTTCGCGCTGTCCGAGACCCGCCTGGGCATCATGCCCGGCGGCGCCGGCACCCAGACCCTGGCGCGCGCGGTCGGCGAGCGCCGCGCCAAGCAGATGATCTACACCGCGCAGCCGATCTCGGCCGACCAGGCCTGCGCATGGGGCCTCGTCAACCAGGTGTTCGACACCCGCGAGGAACTGCTCGCCGCCGCGCTGGCCACCGCCGAGACCATCGCCGGCAACGGTCCGCTGTCGATCCGCCAGGCGAAGAAGTCGATCCACTACGGATTGCAGACCGACATCCTGACCGGCTACCGCTTCGAGATCGAGGCCTACAACCGCCTGGTCACCACCGAGGACCGCCTCGAGGGCGTGCGCGCCTTCAACGAGAAGCGCAAGCCCGTGTTCAAGGCGCGCTAGCAAGGCACCCCCACCCACCGGACTCCCCATGAGCAACCAGGCCACAACCGCCAGCGTGCAGCTGGGCGAAGACTTCCCTGAAATCCGCGACGGCGTGCGCCGCATCTGCGCCGATTTCCCCGCGCCCTACTGGCGCGACCTCGACCGGCACGAGGGCTATCCCACCGCGTTCGTGCAGGCGATGACGGCGGCCGGCTACCTCGCCTCGCTGATTCCCGAGGAATACGGCGGCGCCGGCCTGCCGCTGCGCGCCGCCGGCGTGATCCTCGAGGAATGCCACGCCAACGGCTGCTACGCCGCCGCCGCGCACGCGCAGATGTACACCATGGGCACGGTGCTGCGCCACGGCTCGCCCGAGCAGAAGGCGCGCTACCTGCCGAAGATCGCCTCGGGCGAGCTGCGCCTGCAGGCCTTCGGCGTCACCGAGCCCACCACCGGCACCGACACCACCAAGCTAAAGACGCGCGCGGTGCGCGCCGGCGACAGTTACGTCGTGACCGGGCAGAAGGTCTGGACCTCGCGCGCCGAGCATTCGGACCTGATGCTGCTCCTGGTGCGCACCGCGCCGCCCGAGGCCTCGCCGAAGAAGACCGACGGCATCTCGGTGCTGCTGGTCGACATGCGCGAGGCGCGCGGCAACGGCATGGAGATCCGCAAGCTGCCCGCGATGGTCAACCACAACACCACCGAGATCTTCTTCGACGGCCTCCGGGTGCCGGCGGCGAACCTGATCGGCGCCGAGGGCAAGGGCTTTCGCTGCATCCTCGACGGCATGAACGCCGAGCGCATCCTGGTCTCGCACGAATCGATCGGCGACGCGCGCTGGTTCATCCGCACCGCCACCGCCTATGCCAGGGAACGCGTGGTGTTCGACCGCCCGATCGGCCAGAACCAGGGCATCCAGTTCCCGATCGCGCGTGCCTACGCGGAGCTGCAGGCCGCCGACATGATGGTGCGCAAGGGCGCCGCGCTGTTCGAGGCGGGCCTGCCGTGCGGCGAGGAGGCCAACCTCGCCAAGCTGCTCTCGGCGGAGGCGGCGTGGAACGCGGCCGAGGCCTGCATGCAGACCCACGGCGGCTTCGGCTACGCGCGCGAGTACGACGTCGAGCGCCGCTGGCGCGAGGCGCGGGTGCAGCGCACCGCGCCGATCTCGACCAACCTGATCCTGGCCTACATCGGCGAGCATGTGCTCGGCCTGCCGCGCTCCTACTAGGACCCTGCCATGACCGGACTGACCGCGCAGCTCGCCGAATTCGCCGCGCATCCCGAGCGGCTCGTCCTCGACGACGCGGCGCTCGCCATCGTGCGCACCGGCTTCATCGACACCATCGGCGGCATGCTCGCCGGCGCCGGCGAGCCGGTCACCGGCATCGTGCGGCGCCACGTCCTGGCGCGCGGCGGCGCCGCGCGCCACGCCCGCCTGCTGATGGGAAGCGAGCGCGCCGCCAGCCGCGATGCCGCGCTGGTCAACGCGACCGCCGGCCACGCGCTCGACTACGACGACGTCGCCCTCGCCGGCCACCCGAGCGTGGTGCTGGTGCCGGCGCTGCTGGCCGAGGGCGAGCGCCTCGGCGCGAGCGGCGCCGCGCTGATGCGCGCCTACGTCGTCGGCTACGAGGTGTGGGCCGACCTGCTCGGCCGCGAATCGGACCGCCTGCACCTCAAGGGCTGGCATCCGACCGCGGTGTTCGGCACCGTGGCCGGCGCCGCGGCGGTGGCCGCGCTCGCGGGCCTCGATGCGGCGCGCTGCCGGCACGCGCTCGGCATCGCCGCCAGCATGGCCGGCGGGCTGATCGCCAACTTCGGCAGCATGGTCAAGCCCCTGCACGCGGGGCGCGCCGCCGCCTGCGCGATCGAGGCGGCGGAACTCGCGGCGGCCGGCCTCGAAGCCGCGCCGGACGCGCTCGAGCACCACGCGGGCTACCTCGCCGCCCTGTCGCCTGCCGGGCGGGTCGACCGCGAGACCCCCGCCGCGCCCGGCACGCCGCTGCGCCTGGCCGCGCTCGGCCTGTCGGTCAAGAAATACCCGATGTGCTACGCCACCCACCGCGTCATCGACGCGGTGCTCGATCTCGCGCACGCGCACGACATCGACGCCGGCCGGGTGCGCGCGGTGCACGCGACCGTGGGCCGGGCCCAGGCGTCGATGCTGCGCAACCATGCGCCGGCGACCGGGCTGGAGGCCAAGTTCAGCCTCGAGTTCGCGATCGCCGCCGCGCTCGCCGCGCGCAAGGTCGGCCTGGCCGAGCTCGCCGACGAGGTCGTGCGCCGCGACGCGGTGCGCGCGCTGTTCCCGAAGGTCGCCATCACGACCGTCGACACCGAGAGCCCGTCCGAGCCGACCTTCGCCGCCAGCGACCGCGTGGTGATCGAGACCGTCGACGGCGCGCGCTTCGACAGCGGCGAAGTGCGCGAGGCGCGCGGCAGCGCGGCCCTGCCGCTGCGCGCCGACGAATTGCGCGCCAAGTTCCTCGACTGCGCCGCCGCCGCCGGCCGCGCCGACGGCGCGGCGCTGTTCGGACGCCTCGCCGGCCTCGAACGGATCGCCGACGTCAACGACCTGCTGCCTGCCTGAGGGACGCGCCCCCGAACCCGTCGCGGCAGGCTGCGCGCCACGTGCGCAGCCACGGCGACCAGCGCGGAATGCGCATGCGCGCGCATTCCGCGCTCGCAGGCCCTAGAAGAACAGCTGCGGCGCCAGGCGCGGCCGGGACAGCTGCTCGATCCACCAGCGCAGCGCGCGGCCGTTCTCCCCGGCGCGCCACGCCAGCACGCTCTCGCCCGGCGGGTGCGTGCTGCCGGCGCGCAGCACGACCAGACGCCCGGCGCGCGCATGCTGGCGCGCCAGGCGCTCCGGCACGAAGCCGCAGCCGAGGCCGGCGAGGATCGCCAGCACCTTCGCCTCGGTGTCCGGCACCGCAAGCGTGGCGCGATGCTGCGTCAGGCCGTATTGCAGGTGCGGCAGGCCGCGCGCGGTGTCGCTCACCACGACCGCGCGATGGCGCAGCAGTTCCTCGTCGGCGATCGGGCCGTCGCGCGCGGCCAGCGGATGCCCGGGCGCGACGCACAGCACGAAGCGCGGCCCGCGCAGCGGCGCCGTCGCGTAGCCGCCGCCGGCCGGTCCCTGCGCCGGCGCGCCGACCACGAGATCGGCGCGCCCGGAGAGCAGCGCGTCCCAGGTGCCGGCGGCGGCCTCGCGGCACAGCGCCAGCGAGGTCTGCGGCGCGGCCCGGAAGAACGCGCCGACCAGCGGCATCAGCGGCGCGAGGCGCAGCACCTGGTCGACGCACAGCACCAGGCGCGGCTCCCAGCCGGTCGCGATGCGCCGCACCGCGTCGCTGAAGCCCTCGGCCTCCGCCAGCAGGCGGCGGCCGCGCTCGAGCACCTGGCGCCCCTCGCTGGTGAAGCGCGCCCGGCGGCCGGAACGGTCGAACAGCGTGAGCCCGAGATCCTCCTCGAGGTTGCGCACCGCGTGCGTCACCGACGAGGTCACCACGCACAGTTCCTGCGCGGCGGCGGCGAACGACCCGCGGCGCTCGATGGCGTCGAGCACGCGCACGCTGTCCAGGGATACGCGGGTCTGCCTGCGGCTCATCGTTCGACCTCGTGCAACGCATGCTCCAAAAACATTCAGTAGACGCCCGGTGCAACGCTTCTTATTCTCGCGCACTTCACACGCAGCCCCGGCGCGCCCGCCCCGCCGCGCCGGCCACGGAGGCCCACAGTGACCCGCTTCGTCCAACGTCCGTCGCGCCTGCCTGCCGCCCTGGCTGCCGCGCTCACCGCCGTCCTCGCCGCCGTCGTCCCCGGTGCCGCGCCCGCGCAGGACTACCCGAGCAAGCCGATCCGCTTCATCGTGCCGACGCCGCCGGGCTCCGGGCCGGACGCCGACATGCGCCACATCGGCGCCCGGCTCGCGCCGCTGCTGGGCCAGCCGGTGCTGATCGACAACCGGCCCGGCGCGGCCACCCGCATCGCGATCGAGGCCGCGGTCAAGGCGCCCGCGGACGGCTACACGTTCCTGGTCGGCACGCCGAGCCTCACCACCGCGCCGTCGCTCTACGCGAAGCTGCCGTTCGACACGCGGCGCGACCTGGTGCCGGTCAGCCTGCTCTCGACCACCGCCTACGCGCTGGTGGTCAACGCCCAGGTGCCGGCACAGACGGCCGCGGCCTACGCGGCGCTGGCGAAGGCCAATCCCGCGTACGCCAACGTCGCGACCTTCGGCATCGGCACCATTCCGCACCTCGCGGGCGCATGGTTCTCCTCGCTCGCGGGGTCGGACTTCAAGTTCATCCACTACAACACCACGGCGCCGTTCAACGATCTGCTGGCGGGCCAGACGCAGGCGATGTTCGAGGCCCTGCTGCCGTCGATCGGCAACATCCGCGCGGGCAAGCTGCGCGTGCTCGCCATCTCGGGCCGGCAGCGCCACGCGATCATGCCCGAGGTGCCGACCTTCGCCGAGGCCGGCTACGCCGGCTACGACCCGCTGGTCTGGATCGGCGTGCTCGCGCCGGCCGGCACGCCGCCGGCGATCGTCAATCGCGTCTCCGCGGCGCTCGCGCAGGTGGCGAAGTCGGCCGAGGTGGTCGCCTACCGGCGCGACGTCGGCAGCGACTCGATCGGCAGCACGCCCGAGGAGTACGGCGCCTTCCTCGAGGCCGAGCGCGCCAAGTGGGGCGCGGTGATCCAGCGGATCGGCCTGAAGCTCGACTAGGGCCTGCGGGCGCGGCACGCGCCCGGCCGCCGCCGCGGTATGCTGGGCGGACGGCCATGCTCACCATCCTGCACCGCGATCGCCACCTGATCGCCATCGACAAGCCCGCGGGCCTCCTGGTCCACCGCAGCAACCTCGACCGCCACGCCGACCGCTTCGCGGTGCAGTTGCTGCGCGACCAGATCGGCGCGCACGTGCATCCGCTGCACCGCCTCGATCGCGGCACCTCCGGCGTGCTGCTGTTCGCGCTCGATGGCGCGAGCGCGGCGGCCGTCGGCCGCCAGTTCCAGGACAACCAGGTGCGCAAGCGCTACCTCGCGGTGGTGCGCGGCTGGCCGCCGCCCGCCGGCCTGATCGACCACGCGCTGCGGCCGGCGCCCGGCGAGGCGCCCGCCGAGGCGGCCGCGCCGCCGCGGCCCGCGCAGACCGCCTACCGGCGCCTGGCGACGATCGAACTGCCGGTCCGGGTCGATCGCTACCCGGCCAGCCGCTATGCGCTGCTCGCGCTCGAGCCGCGGACCGGGCGCACGCACCAGCTGCGCCGCCACCTCAAGCACATCGCCCATCCGATCATCGGCGACGCGACCCACGGCAAGGGCGCGCACAACCGCTATTTCCGCGACCACCTGGGCTGCGCGCGCCTGCTGCTGGCCTGCACGGAGATCGGGATCAGCCATCCGGCCACCGGCGAGCGCCTGACCGTCGCCTGCGCACCGGGCGACGCGTTCGCGGCGATCCTCGACCGGTTCGGCTGGCGCGACGCCGCCGGCGTCACCGCCGCGCCGCGACGCGACGCGCCCTGATCACGCTGCCGCCGCCGGGCGGCGCCGGATCATCGCGATCTTGTCGTTGCGGAACACCTCTTCGTCGCGCTGGTTGTAGACGTGGTCGCGGAACGTGACGATGCCGCGCCCCGGATCCGACGTCGGCTTCTTCGCCACCACCTCGACCTCGGTGCGGATGGTGTCGCCGGGCCGCACCGGCGCGAGGAAGCGCGCGCCTTCGAGCGCGAGCAGGCCCAGCACCGAGCCGGCGAACAGGTGCCCGGTCATCGCCGTCGAGAACGACATGATCAGGTGGCTCGGGCAGATGCGCCCGCCGTAGGGCGTGGTCCGCGCATAGTCCTCGTCGAGGAACAGCGGCACCTCGTAGCCGACCAGCCGGCAGAACGCCAGATGGTCCTCGACGCTGATGGTGCGGGACAGGGTCGGATAGCGCGCCCCGACCTCGAAATCCTCCCAGTATCGCGTGTACAGGTGATCGTTCATGCCGCGCTCCCCTCGTTGGACTGCGGCCGATGATACAGTCTGCGCTCCACGGCGGCCATCGGTCCGCCCCACGCTTCCGTCCGCGAGATCCCGCCATGTCCCCGTTCCGCCCCGCGTCCGCCATGCTGCCCCGCGCGCTGCTGCTCGCGCTCGCCTGCGGCGCGCTGCCGCCCTCGCTCGCCCACGCGCAGAAGTACCCGGAGCGGCCGGTGCGCGTGGTCAACACCTTCCCCGCGGGCGGCTCCGGCGATGCGGTCCTGCGCATCGTCTTCGAGAAGGTCGGCGCAGCGCTCGGCCAGCCCTTCGTCGTCGACACCCGCACCGGCGCGGCCGGCGCGATCGGCACCGCCAACGTCGCGACCTCGCCGGCGGACGGCTACTCGCTTCTGCTGGGCACGGCGTCGACCTTCGGCACCAATTCGGCGACGCAGAGGAACCTGCCCTACGACCCGGTGCGCGATTTCACGCCGATCGTCATGATCGCCACCACGCCCTACCTGCTGCTCACCCACCCCGCGGTGCCGGCCGCCAGCCTCGCGGAGTTCCTCGCGCATGCGCGCGCCCATCCGGGCAAGCTCAACTACGGTTCGTTCGGCCTCGGCAGTTCCAACCACCTCACCTACGAACTGCTGCGCCAGGCGACCGGCATCGACGTCGTCCACGTGCCGTACAAGGGCGGCGCGCCGCTGATCACCGCGCTCCTCGCCGGCGAAGTGCAGTCGTCGATGGACGTCTACGCCACCGCGTTCCCGCACGTGCGGGCCGGCAAGTTCCGGCTGCTGGGCGTCGCGGCGGCGAAGCGCTTCTCGCTGCTGCCGGAGGTGCCGACGCTCGGCGAGCAGGGGCACGCGGTCGAGGGCGGGACCTTCTTCGCGCTGCTCGGCCCGGCGCGCCTGCCCGCGCCGGTCGTCGACACCCTCAACCGCGAGGTCAATCGCGCCATCGCGCTGCCCGACGTGCGCGAGCGGCTCGCCGGGCTCGGCACCGAGGCCGTCGGCGGCACGCCAGAGGCGCTGGCCGCGGCCATCGGCGCGGAACTGCAGAAGTGGGCGCAGCTGGTGCGCGCGCGCAACCTGCGCTTCGACTGAGGCGCGCGCGCGGGTAGCGCGTCGACGGAGGCAGGTGCGCCGTCAGCCGCCTTGCGCTGCCGCGCCGGGATCCGTGGATTCGCCACCGTCGATCTCGACCACGACGTGGTGGATGACCCCGGCGAAGTCGGCCGGCGGCGGGCATGACAGGCTGACCGGCGCATTGGCATAGCCGCAGGTGATCCCGGCGGTGACCGCGTACGAGGACCAGGTGCGCTCGACGTCAATGAACTGCGCGGGCGCGCCGTCGATGTGCAGCGCGAAGCGTCCGGCATTGCTGCCGCGCCGCTCAAAGGACACGGCAACCTGGTGCCGCCCCGCGGCGACGCGTCCGCGCAGCACGTACGACCGCGCCTCGCTGAACACGTATTCGAACACCACCTCGCCGGCGGCGACGAACAGCGCGTAGCCGGCGAAGCGATTGCCGCAGGAGAGGATCGCCCCGCCGTCCGCGCTGGTCGCGAGCTCGACTTCGGCATCGATCCGGAACGAGCGATCGCCGACGGGCGGAATCAGGATGCGATCTGCGCGCGCCATCCCGGCCTGGTACTCGAAGCGCGTCGGCATGCGGCCGTTGAACCAGGCCATCGCCCGTTCGGTTTCCCGGTCGTCGAGCGGCAACACCCCGTAGCGCTCGGCTTCGCGCCACCAGAGTTCGACCAGCGCGCGCAGCTGCTCCGGGTGCTGCGCCGCCAGGTCGGTGCACTCCGAGAAGTCGTCGTCGAGCCGGTAGAGTTCCCAGCGGTCGTCGGCAAAGTCCGCGCCCTTGCGATGCCGCGTCACCGCCTTCCAGCCGCGATGCCAGATCGCGCGGTCGCCGACCATCTCGAAGTACTGCGTGTCCCGGCGTCCGCGCGCATCGGCCTGATCGAAGGTGTAGTCCATGCTGATGCCGTGAACGGGTAGCTGCTCGACGCCACGGTAGTTCGACGGCGCATCGATCCCGACGGCATCGAGCACGGTCGGCAGAATATCGATCGCATGGTGGAACTGCGGGCGCACTGCACCGGCCGCACCGATCCGCCGCGGCCAGTGCATGATCAGCGGCGCGCGCACGCCGCCGCCATGCGTGTTCTTCTTGTACCAGCGAAACGGCGTATTGGAGACCTGCGCCCACCCGACCGGATAGTGCGGGAACGATTGCTCGCTGCCGATCCGGTCAAGATTGGCGACCCCGTACGCGACATCCTCCCTTTCGGTGAGCATGTGCTTGCGAATGTTCACCGCCCCGGTGGGGCCGCCCTCGCCGCTGGCGCCGTTATCGGACAGGACGACGAATAGCGTGTTGTCGAGCCGGCCGATGCGGTCCAGATAATCGACGAGCCTGCCGATCTGCGCATCCGTATGCGCGAGGAATCCCGCGTAGGTCTCCTGCAGGCGCAGGCTGACGCGCCGCGCGTCCGCCGGCAGCGACTCCCAGGCCAGGATCCCTTCGCCGCGCGGCGGCAGCCGCGTCCCGGCCGGAACGACGCCGAGGTCGATCTGGCGCGCCAAGCGCCGGTCGCGAACCGCGTCCCAGCCGGCGTCGTAGCGACCGATACACGCGTCGATGTAGTCGCGCGGAACGTGGAGCGGCCAGTGCGCGGCACCGAACGCGAGGTAGAGAAAGAACGGCCGCTGCGGTGCCGCGGTCACGTGGTCGCGCACCTGGGCGATGGCGTGGTCGACCAGGTCCTCGCTCAAGTGGTAGCCGGCGCGCGGCACATGGCGGATCGGATGATTGTCCTCGTGCAGATCGGGATGCCAGTGATCGACGTAGCCCCCGAGAAAGCCATACCAGCGCGAGAAGCCGCGCCCGAGCGGCCAGTGGTCATGCGGCCCGGCAGCGCCATAGGACTGGAGGCTCGCAAGGTGCCACTTGCCGATCGCATATGCCCCGTAGCCGTGCTCGGAGAGCATCTCGGCGGCGGTCGCGGCCCTGCGCGACATGTGCCCCTGATAGGCGGGAAACCCGTTGGCCCACTCGGCAATGGCACCAACGCCGGCCGCATGCGCGTTGCGCCCCGTCAACAGGCAGGCGCGCGTCGGCGAGCACATCGAGGTGACATGGAAGTTGCTGTAGCGCAGCCCGCGCGCGGCCAGCGCGTCCATCCGGGGCGTCGCGATCTCCGACCCGTAGCACCCGAGGTCGGCGAAACCGACATCGTCGAGGACGACGATGACCACATCCGGCGCGCCGGCCGGCGCGGAACGCGGAGCCGGCCACCATGGGGTCGATTCACCGACGGTCCTGCCAATGACGCCCCGGAACGCTTCGTCGGGAAACATGCGGCCTCAATCGGCCTTCAGGTTCAGGCGCCGGATCAGCGCACTCCAACGCACGGTCTCGCTCTCGAGGAAGCGCCCGAACTCGGCGGGCGTACCCCCTTTGGGCTCGGCCGCCATCGCCTTCATGCGCTCCTGGACCCCGGGGTCCGCCAGCGCGGCCCCAAACTCGCGATTGAGACGGTCGATCACCGCCGTCGGCGTGGCGCGCGGTGCCAGGATGCCGAACCAGGCCGATGCCTCGAATCCGGTCACGACCGACTCCGCGACCGTCGGCACCTGCGGCAGGCTGGCCGATCGCTTTGCTGTCGTGACCGCCAGAGCACGCAGCTTGCCCGCGGCGATCTGTCCGAGCAGGCCGCCGAGATTGTCGGAGTCGCAATCGATCTCGCCGGCGATCAGTGCCGTGACCGCCGGCGCCGAGCCCTTGTAGGGTACGGCACCAATGTCGAGCCTGAGTTCCGCCTTGATCGCCTCGAACGCAAGGTTCGTCACGGTCGCGCCGCCGCCGCCGCCCGCGCAGTTGAGCTTGCCCGGACGCGCACGTGCCTCCGCGACGAGATCCTGGAGGGTGCGAAAGCGCGACGCGGCGCTGACCGCAATGACGATGGGTACGTCGGCGATGCCGATCACCGGCGCGAAGTCGCGCACCGGATCGTACGGCAGGCCGGAATACAGCGCACCGGTCCCCGCGTGTCCCGCGGTCACGAACAGCAGGGTATGTCCGTCCGGCGTCGCCTTGGCCACAACGCCCGCACCGATCGTGCCGCCGGCGCCCGCACGGTTATCGACCACGACGGCCTGGCCGAGCGAGCCGGCCAGGCGCTGCCCGAGCAGCCGCCCGACCACGTCCGCCGGTCCCCCGGCGGCGAACGGGACGACCAGGCTCAGAGGACGTGCCGGAAACCCCTGCGCGGACGCGCCGCCCGGCAACGCCAGCGCGATCGCCACCCCGAACGCTCCCCACACCGACCTGCACTTGTGCAATTCCATGGCTTCCTCCGGGTCAAACGCGCTCCGCCGGCGCAGCACGGAGCACTGTACGCACGCCCGGCGATGCCGGATAGTGCAATTCCCGCGACACCTGTTGCTTGAATCGAATCACAATGGCGATCCCGTCCGCTCGTCGCTGCGCCTCGCCATGACCATCCGCCCGCCCGCCGCGCTGGCCGCCGGCAAGCTCGGCCGCCGTTCCCATCTGCTGATCGACTTCCTGATGGTCGCCGCCGAAGGCGGCATCCGCCAGGCGGCCCTGCGCGCCAATCTCAGCCAGTCCGCGATGACACGCCGCATTCAGGACCTCGAGGACGCGCTGGGAGTCGCGCTATTCGAGCGCAGCGCCCGCGGCATGAGTCTGACGGCGTTCGGCCGCGCACTGGAACATCATGCGCGTCTGGTCGACCTGGCCTGCCACTATGCGGCGGGCGAGATCGACGATCTGCTCGACGGCCGGTCCGGCGTGCTGCGCATCGCCGCCGGTCCGGCCTGGGCATACGGCATCGTTCCGGACGTGATCGCGCGGCTGCACGCCGAGTTCCCGCGCGTCCAGGTCTCGCTGCTCAACCGCATGAACGAGTCCACGCTTCCGTTGTTGTCGGCCGGCCGCATCGATGCCGTCCTGGGCGGCTTGCCGGAGGCAGGCACCAGAGATCCCGACGTCGTGCACGAGCCGCTGCTCGAGATCGAGCATCGCGTGTTCGCCGGGATCGAGCACCCGCTGTCGAAACGGCGCCGGATTCGGCCCGCCGAAATGCGCGACTACGGCTGGATCTGGTTCGACGAATCGGTCTCGGCACGCGCCCTGTTCGCCGCGATGTTCCGCGGGGCCGGCGTGGAACCGCCGCCGAGCGCCGTCGAGACCTCGTCGGTGCAGGCAGGCATCCGCCTGATGCGGCAGGGACACTACCTCATGGTCCTGCCGTCGACCCTCCATCCGATCGCGCAGGCGAACGGGCTGCGCGTCCTGGATTGCGCGCTGCCGATCGGACGCTTCGCCGCCGGCATCATGTACCGCCCGTCGGTCCTGCGCCTGCGCGCTTTTGCCCGGTTTCGCGAACTCCTGATGCGCGAGGTGACTTCCCTGGCACCGATGCCGTGAGCAGACGCGCCGCGCTCAGGCGCCGACCAGGAACGCCCGCATCGCCTCCGGCACCGCCACCGGCTTGCGCGTGGCCTTGTCGACGAGCACGCAGGTGACCTCGGCGTCGGCGATCAACGCGTCGCCCGCGCAGACCGCCTGCCCGAACGTCAGCGAGGTGCGCCCGACGCGGTCGAGCCGGGTGCCGACCCGCACGGTGCCGGGAAAGAACAGCTCCTTGCGGTAGTTGACCAGCAGCCGCACCACCACGATGCCGGTGACCTTGCGCACCTCGGCGAGCGGCGGCTGGTCGAGCACGTCGATGCGGCCGGACTCGAGGAAGGTCGCGATCACCGCGTTGTTGACGTGCCCCTGCCGGTCGGTGTCGGCGTTGCGCAGCTTCTCCTCGGTCCAGAAGCGATAGGACGTCGGTGCCGTCGTTCCCGTCTCTTGCATTGCCTGGTCTCCGTCGCGCTCAGGCGAGCGCCTTGTCGGCCCATTCGCGCAGCACGCGCTTCTGGATCTTGTTGCCGTTCGGGCCGTTGATGGCCGGGAACGCGTCGATCACGATCACCCGCCGCGGCACCTTGTACGACGCCATGCGCTCGCGGCAATGGGCGAGCAGCGCGGCCTCCTCGGGAACCGCCGCGCCGGCGATCACGTAGGCGACCGCGACGTCGCCTTCGCCCGGGCGCCGCACGCCCACCACCTGCGCGCCGCCGACCGCCGGGTGCGCCATCAGGCAGGCCTCGATCTCCGCCGGGCTCACCAGGAAGCCGCGCAGGCGCAGGGAGTCGCCCATGCGCGCGAGGTAGACGTAACCGGGGCCGTCGCGGTAGCCGAGGTCGCCCGAGCGGTACCAGCCGTCGGCCGTCATCGCGCGCGCGGTCGCCTCCGGATTGTTGAGGTATTCGGCCAGCACGTTGGGACCGCGGAACAGCAGCTCGCCCGGCTCGCCGTCGCCGAGGTCGCGCCCGTCCTCGGGATCGACCACGCGCACGCCGATGCGCGGATCGACCAGCACGCCGCCGGCGCGCGCGCGCACCGCGGCACTCGCGTTCCAGTCCTGGAACGACATCAGCGAATAGCACTCGGAGGAGCCGTAGGTGTTGGAGAAGCGGATCCCCAGCGCATCGCCGCGCTCGGTGACCGCGAGCGCCAGTCCGACGAACTCGCCCTGCACCGCGCGGCGCCAGGTGCGGAAGTCGGCCCCCTCGACCTTGAGCATCGGGTCGAACATCGAATCCGAGCCGATCATGTGCGTGATCCGATGCCGCGCCACCGCGTGCGCGGCCTCGACCGGGTCGAACACCGGCAGGAACACGCAGGCACCACCGCCGGCCAGGGTCGCGAGCGCGGTCATGAAGCCGAACACGCCGAACAGCGGCAGCGCGCACAGCATGGCGTCGCCCGCGCGGATGTCCAGCGCCGCCGCCACGTGGCGCGCGTGGCGCGCGATGCTCGCGTGGCCGTGCGCGGCCAGCTTCGGATAGCCGGTGGTGCCCGAGGTCGAGAAGCAGCACAGCAGGTCGGTGCCCGCGCCCGCGGGGGCGACCGCGGGCGCGGGCGCGGCCGGCAGGAACGCGTCGACGTCGTCCAGCGCGATCACCTCGCCCAGGGTCGGCACCTCGTCGCGCAGGGTCCGGGCGATGGCGGCGTACTCGACATCGAGAAAGCGCCGCGGCGCCACCACGGCGCGCGCGCGCGACACCTCGAGCAGATGCCGCGCCTCGGGCGCCTTGTAGCGCGGGCTGATCGGCACGATCAGGACCCCGAGGCGGGCCGCGGCGAACAGCAGCTGCAGCCAGGCCGCACCGTTGGGCAGCCAGAGCGCGAGCACGTCACCGCGCCGCCAGCCGCGCGCGGCCAGGTGCGCGGCGGCGTCGGCCGCCGCCGCCGCCAGCGCCGCGCGCGACACCGTGCGCCCGGCCGCGACGAACGCCGGGGCCGCGTCGTTGCCCTCGAGGAGCTGCAGCAGCGACGCGCTGCCGGCGTCGACCGGGTTCATGCGCGCGCGGCCGTCACGCGTACTCGGGACGCTGCGGCGTGAAGACGTCGAGATTGAGCACCGGCTCGTCGCCGACCACCTCGCCCCAGTGCATGGTGTCCGGCGGCACCACCAGCAGGCCGCCGGGACCGAGCAGGGTCTCGGCATCGCCGACATGGAAGCGGATGCGCCCGGCCAGGATGTAGACGATCTGCTCGTGCGGGTGCTTGTGCGGCCGCGGCTCGTGGCCGGGCATCAGGCGGTGCAGCGCGAGCGTGGCGCCCGCACCCGAGAATGCCTTGCGCTCGACGCCCTCGCGCACCGGCTGCCATTCGAGCGTGCTCCAGTCGATCTGATGCAGGTTCATGCGTGTTCCCTCCGGGTTTCAACGGATGACGAAATCGCCGGCCGCCACGGCGGCGATGCTGGTGGCGCCGAGCATGGCGAGGTCGCGATCGACCTCGGCCCTGAGCAGCGTGAGCGCATGGGTCACGCCGGCCTCGCCGCCGAGCGCGGCGCCGTAGAGGAACGGCCGGCCGCACAGCACGCCCCGGGCGCCGAGCGCGACGGCCTTGAGGATGTCGCCGCCGCGGCGAAAGCCGCTGTCGGCCAGCACGGTGAGCCGTCCGCCGGCGGCGGCGGCGATCGCCGGCAGCACCTCGATCGGCGACGCCGCGCCGTCGAGCTGGCGGCCGCCGTGGTTCGACACGACCACGCCGTCGAGCCCGCAGGCCACGGCCGCGCGCGCGTCGTCCTCGTGCAGCACGCCCTTGATCAGAAGCGCGCGCGGCCACTGGTCGCGCAGCCAGCGCATGAACGCCCAGTCGATGGTCGCGCCGCGCGCGCGCAGCTCCGCATTGCGCGCCGCGAGGATGCTCGGCCGATCCGCCACCGCGGAATTCTCCAGGCGCGGCACCCCGGTGGCGGCGAGCGTGCGCGCCAGCACGCCGGCGAGCCAGCGCGGATGCAGCAGCCCGTCGGCGATCACGCGCGGCGACAGGTGCAGCGGCAGGGTGAAGCCGCTGCGCAGGTTGTTCTCGCGGTTCGCGCCGACCGGCACGTCGATGGTCACCAGCAACGCCTGGTACCCCGCGGCGGCCGCCCGCGCGACGAAGCGGGAGGCGCGCTCGCGGTCGGCCGGCATGTAGACCTGCAGCCACTTGACGCTGTCGCAGGACCGCGCCACCGCCTCCATCGGCACGGTCGACATGTTCGACAGCGTGAACGGCACGTTCATGCGCGCGGCCGCGCGCGCCATGGCGATGTCGGCCTCGAAGCGCGCGATGCCGGCGATGCCCATCGGCGCGATGCCGAACGGGCTGGCGAAGCGGTGCCCGAACAGCGTGACCTCCTGCCCGCGCTCGGCGATGTCGACCAGGCCGCGCGGCTTGAAGCGCACGCGTTCGAGCGCCGCGCGGTTGTTGTCGCGGGTGCGGTCGTCCTGCGCGCCGCCGGCGATGAAGCCGAACACGCCCGCGGGCAGGCGGCGCCTGGCCATGCGCTCGAGGTCGAACACGTTGAGCGCGCGCGCGAAGCTCATCGCCACGCCCAGGCAGGCCGGCGCCGGCGCGCCGCCGCATGGCACCCCATCGGCCGTGCCCTAGTCGAGGTAGCGCACGCCGCCGCGCGCGCGGGTGTCGGCTTCGCTCCAGAACTGCATCGACTTCGCGCGGCGCACCGCGGCGTCGAGCGCCACCTCCTTCGCGCGCACCTCGGCCAGGCGCGCGGCGACGTGCTCGGCGTCGGCGCGCGGCACCACCACCACGCCGTCGCGATCGCCGACGACGATGTCGCCGGGATCGACGGCGATGCCGCCGCACGACACCCGCGTGTTGATCTCGCCGGGTCCGTGCTTGAAGCCCGAATTCGGCGACAGCCCGCGCGCGAACACCGGGATGCCGACCTCGAGCAGCCCGATGACGTCGCGCACCAGGCCGTCGCAGACGATGCCGGCCACGCCGACCTTCTTGGCCCACATCGCCCAGCGGTCGCCGATCACGGCGGCGGTTTCGTCGTTCTTCGCCGCGATCACGATCACGTCGCCCTTCTTCGCGAAGTCCAGCGCCGCCATCGCCGCCAGGTTGTCGGTGGGCGAGCAATAGCAGGTGAGCGCCGGCCCGCAGACCGTCATCTTCTGGTCGATGGGCTTGATGCGGTAGTCCAGGCAGCCCTGGCCGTTGTGCGCGTCGGTGACGAAGCCGGTGGGCGCGCCGCGAAACGCGCGCAGCAGCGCGGCCGCGGGCCGCTCGAAGTTGCGACGGATGGTCAGGGCGACGGGTTCGCCGATCATGGGGGTGCTCCGGTGCGGTCGGGCGGGGTCAATGCGCCTTGCCGAACAGCCCGGCCGGGCGCGCCAGGAGGAACAATAGCAGGATGGACAGCGCGGCGACGTTCTTGAAGCCGGCGCCGAACAGGACGATCGCCAGCGCCTGCGCGACGCCCAGCATGATGCCGCCGGCGAAGGCGCCGAGCGCCGAGCCGAAGCCGCCGAGGATCGCGGCGATGAAGCCGCTGATCGCGAACGGCACGCCGACGTTGAACGCGGTGTACTGGGTGGGCGTGATGAGGATGCCGGCCACCGCCCCGAGCCCGGCCGAGAGGGCGAAGGAAAATCCGAGCATGCGCGCGACCGGGATGCCCATCAGCGCCGCGGCCTCGCGGTTGATCGCGCAGGCGCGCATCGCGCGGCCGGTGCGCGTGCGCGCGAAGAACAGCGCCAGCGCGCCGACCAGCAGCAGCGACACCCCGGCGATCCAGAGGAGCTGCACGCCGATCGCGATGCCGCCGATGCGCAGCGGCGCCGCGTCGGAGAACCCGGGCAGGGTCTTCGGCTGGTCGCCGGCGGCCAGCAGGGTCAGGCGCTCGATCACGATCTGCGCGGCCAGCGTCGCGAGGATCATCACGAACATGGTGGCGTTGCGCCGCCACAGCGGCCGCACCACCGCGCGCTCGATGACCACGCCGATCAGCGCGACGGCGACGACCGCGACGAGCGCCGCCAGCGGCAGGGGCAGGCCGGCGCGCGTCAGCAGCGCGTGGGTGATCATGCCGCCCAGCATCACGAAGACGCCCTGGGCGAAATTGACGATGCCCGAGGCGTTGTAGATGACGCAGAAGCCGATGCCGATCAGCCCGTAGATGAAGCCGGTGCCGACGCCGGAGACCAGCGTCTGGATCAGGAAGGTGGTCTCAGGCATGCGCGCTCCCGCCGCCCGCGGCCAGGTCGACGCCGCCGAGATAGGCCTCCAGCACCGCGGGGTCGCGCTGCACCTCCTCCGGCGTGCCCTCGGCGATGCGGCGCCCGAAGTCCAGCACGACGATGCGGCTCGCGACCCGCATCACCAGGCTCATGTCGTGCTCGATCAGCAGGACCGTGACGCCGCGCGCGACGATCGCGTCGAGCGTGCGCGCGAGGTGGTCGGTCTCGAGCGCGTTGAGGCCGGCGGCCGGCTCGTCGAGCAGGAGCAGCCGCGGCGCCGCGGCCAGCGCGCGCGCGACCTCGAGCAGGCGCTGCTGGCCGTAGGTGAGCGCGGTGGCCGGCAGGTCGGCCCGCGCCTGCAGGCCGACGAACGCGAGCAGTTCGCGCGCGGTCGCCGCGGCGTCGGCGAGCTCGCGGCGCGCCGACGCGGTGCGCGCGAGCGCCGCCCACAGCCCGCCGGATCCGCGCAGGTGGCAGCCGGCCTCGACGTTCTGCGCCGCCGTCAGGTCGGGGAACAGCTGCACCAGCTGGAACGTGCGCACCAGGCCGCGCGCGGCGATGCGGTGCGGCGCCATGCCGGTGATGTCGTGGCCGTCGAAGACGATGCGCCCGGCCACGGGCTTCTGGAACCCCGAGATGAGGTTGAACAGCGTCGTCTTGCCGGCGCCGTTCGGGCCGATGATCGCCGAGATCGTGCCGGGCGCGATCGCGCAGCTCACGCTGTCGACCGCGGTGAGGCCGCCGAAGCGCTGGGTCACGCCCTCGATCGACAGCAGGCTCACCGGGCCGCTCCCGCGTCGCCGCGCGACGTCCCCGCCGTGGCGGCGGCCGCGGCGTCCGGTGCCGCGCCGCGCCGCGTCCACAGGCGCGCGAGCGACGCCAGCCCCTTGGGCGCGTAGATCAGGATCACGATCAGCGCGGCGCCGTAGGCGAGATCCTGGAACTCCTTGAAGCCGCGGAAGGTCTCGGGCAGGAGGCTGATGATGAGCGCGCCGACCAGCGGCCCGTAGACCGTGCCGATGCCGCCGACGTAGAGCATGGTGAAGCCCAGCACCACCATGTGCAGGCCGAACACCTCCGGGCTCACGAAGCCGACGAAGTGCGCGAACATCGAGCCGGCGAACGCCGCGTAGACCGCGGCGACGACGAACGCGATCAGCTTGTAGCGCGCGACGTCGATGCCGAGCGCGCGCGCCGCGTCCTCGGAGCCGGCGATCGCCGCGAGCGCGTGGCCCAGGCGCGAGTGCTTGAGGCGGCTCGCCACCCACACCGCCAGCGCCAGCGCGGCGAGCAGCGCCGCCAGCTGGGCGCGCTCGTTGGGCAGCTCGCGGCCGAACGCGCCCAGCGGCGGGATCGCGGCGATGCCGGTGTAGCCCATGGTGACGCGGTCCCACTGCACCGCGATCTCCTGCACGATCATGCCGAGCGCCAGCGTCGCCATCGCCAGGTAGTGGCCGCGCAGCCGCAGCGTCGGGTAGCCGATCGCCAGCGCGAGCAGCGCCGCGGCGCCGATGCCCAGCGGCATCGCGGCGAACACCGGCCAGTTGTACGCGGTGGTCAGCACGGCCGAGGTATAGCCGCCGATGGCGGCGAACGCGTTCTGGCCGAACGACACCTGGCCGGTGTACCCCATGAAGAAATTGAGCCCGGTGACGAAGATCGCGTACAGCGCGGCGAAGCCGAGCACGGTCACCAGGTAGCCGCCGGCGACGAAGGCGTAGGCCACCAGGGCGGCCCCCGCCGCCCACAGCAGCGCCGGCGCGAGGCGCGCGCGGCCGCTAGGCGGCGAAGTAGTAGCGGGCGAGGTCATGGGGCGAGGCGATCTGGTCCGGCGTGACTTCGGCGACGATGCGCCCGACCGCGAGCAGGTAGGCGCGGCGCGCGAGCTTCAGCGCCAGCGGCGCGCGCTGCTCCACCAGCAGGATGGCGAGACCGGCGCGGTTGAGCCGGCCGAGGGTCTCGAGGATCTCCGCCGCCAGGCGCGGCGCGAGGCCCAGCGACGGCTCGTCGAGCAGCAGCAGGCGCGGCGCCGCCATCAGGGCGCGCCCGATCGCCAGCATCTGCTGCTCGCCGCCGGAGAGCGACCCCGCCAGCTGCGACTGGCGGTCCTTGAGCCGCGGGAACAGCGCGAACACCTGCTCGAGGCGCGCGGCGAACTCGCCGCCGCGCCCGGGCAGCAGGTAGGCGCCGAGGTCGAGGTTCTCGCGCACCGTCATCGGGCCGAAGATGCCGCGCCCCTCGGGCACCAGCACCACGCCGCGCATGGTCACGGCGCGCGGGTCGTCGCGCGGCAGCTCGGTGCCCTCGAAGCGCACCCGCCCGCTGCCGGGGGTGAGGCCCATGATCGCGCGCAGCAGCGTCGACTTGCCGGCGCCGTTCGGCCCGAGCACGGCGACGAGCTCGCCGTGCCCGAGCGCGAGGTCGGCCGGGTGCAGGGCCTCGACGCTGCCGTAGCGCGCCGACAGCCCCTCGACCGACAGCACCGGCGCCATCGCGGTCACACGCTACTTGACCACGCGCACGCGCCCGCCCTGGATGGTGGCGAGCACGAACGGGTTGACGGTGATGCCCTGGTGATTCGCCGCCGAGAAGTTGTAGATCCCGGTGGTGCCCTGGAAGCCGGAGATGGTCTCGATCGCGTCGCGCACCTTCGGCCCGTCGAACGAATTGGCCTTCTGGATCGCCGCCACCGTGATCATCACCGCATCCCAGCCGCGGCCGGCCCAGTTCGGATCGCGCTCGCCGTGCCGCGCCTTCCAGGGACCGAGGAAGTCGCTGATCGCCTTCCTGAGCGGGCCCTCGGGCAGGGCGTCGACCACCTGCGAGGGCGCGGCGACGAAGAAGAACTTGTCGCCGAGGACGTCGGCCACCGGGCGGAACACCGCGAGGTCCTCGATCGAGGTCAGCATCTGCGTCGACAGGCCGAGCTGCTTGATGTTCTTCGCCGCGGTGAGCGTGGTGCCGCCGAGGCCGATCTTGAGGATCGCGCCGGCGCCGGCGGCATTCATCTTGCCGATCTGGACCGACAGGTCGGCGTCGTCCTGCTTGTACTGGTCGACCCCGACCAGGGTCAGCCCGTAGGCGGCCGCGCTCTTCTCGGCGACGCCCTTCTGCAGGTTGGCGTAGGGCGTCGGGTCGTGCAGCACGCCGACGCGGCGGATCTGGGTGTTCTCCTTCAGGTACTCGAAGCGCTTCTCGACCTCGAAGCGCGCCGGCGGCAGGGTCGAGAACGCCCACTTCACGTGCTCCTCGTTCTGCGGCAGGATCGAGCACAGCACCATCGGGATCTGCGCGCGCGCGACCATGCCGGCCGCGGCGAGGTTGCCGGCGGAGACGCAGCCGGACAGGAACGCGTCGACCTTGTCGGAGGACATCATCTTGCGGTAGACGGTGACCGCCTCCTGCGGCTCGGAGCGGTTGTCCTCGACGACGACCTCGAGGCGCCGGCCGTTGACCCCGCCGCGCGCGTTGACCGCCTCGACCGCCAGGCGCACGCCGTCGGTCCAGGCGCGGTCGACGGTGGCGGCATAGCCGGTGAGGCCGGCGGCGATGCCGATCTTGTAGGTCTGCGCCTGCGCGGGACCGGCGATCGTGCCGAGCGCCGCTGCCAGCGCGGCGGCCGTGAACACTCTGTGCATGGCTTGTCTCCTGTGGTTGGATTCTGCTGCGGGAAAGGCTCAGGACGCGGCCGGCGGCCCGTAGCCGCCGCCGCCCGGGGTTTCGAGCACGACGACGTCGTCCGGCGCAAGGGTGAGCTTGCGCGCCTCGGAGACGTCGCGGCCGTTGACGCGGAAGTGGCCGCCGGCGCCGGGCATGCCGCCGCCGAGGCCCTCGGGCCCGGCACCGAGCCGGCTCGGCACCGCGTTGAGCAGCCAGGGCGAATCGGTGCGCATGTGGAACGCGATCACCTGGCCGTCGCCGCCGGGGCTGCGTCCGGCGCCGCCCGAGCCGGGACGCAGTTCCTTGCGGTCGAACACGATCGGCATCGCCGCCTCGAGGATCTCGACCGGCACCGCCGCCACGCCGGTGGGATAGCAGGTCGCCGACGGTCCGGGCTTGGCCAGGCGCGCGCCCATGCCGCCCGAATAATTGAACATCGACGAGGTGAAGGGGCTGCCGTCGGCGCGCCTGCCCTGGATCTGCATGGTCCACACCGCGCCGGCGCCCTCGGCGAGCACGCGCTCGGGCATGACGTGGTAGAGCGCCTTCAGGATCGGCATCGGCACGTACATGCCGACCACATGGCGCGCGTTGACCGGCACCGGGTACGCGCAGTTGACGATCGAGCCTTCGGGCGCCGTCACCACGATCGGTGCGAGCGAGCCGTGGTTGTTGGGCAGGTCGGGATTGAGGCAGGACCGGATCGCGAAGGTCGAGTAGGCGTGGGTGTAGTTCATCACCACGTTGATGCCGGCGGCGCTGGCGCCCGAGCTGCCGGCGAAGTCGATCGCGACCTCGCCGCGGTCGGCGTCGATCGTCACCGCGCTCTTCAGGGTGACGATCTCGCCGCCCGGCACGTCGAAACTGGTCTCGCCGTGGTAGGTGCCGGGCCGGAGCTTGCGGATCGCCGCGCGCGTCGCCTGCTCCGAGCGGCGGATGATCTCGTCAGCGAGCGCCTCGATGTCGGGCAGGCCGTAGCGCGCGCACATGGCGTTCAGGCGCTCGCCGCCGGCCGCGCCGGAGGACACCTGCGCGGCCAGGTCGCCGAAGACATGGTCGGGGGTGCGCACGTTGCGGCGGATGATGTCGTGCAGGGTCGCGTTCGGCACGCCGGCCTCGAAGAACTTGAGCGGCGGGATCCACAACCCTTCCTCGTGCACGTCGCGCGCCCCGGCGCCGATGCCGTAGCCGCCGATGTCGGTGTGGTGGATGGTCGAGCCGACGTAGCCGATCAGGCGCTCGTCGCGGAAGATCGGCGTCAGCAGCGTGATGTCGAAGAAGTGCCCGGCCGACAGCCACGGGTCGTTGGTGATGACCACGTCGCCCGGCACGAGCCTGCCGCTGAACAGCCGGTGCAGGTGGCCGCCGGCGGCGGCGAGCGAGTTGATGTGCCCCGGCGTGCCGGTGTTGGCCTGCGCGACCATGCGCCCGCGCGCGTCGAACAGCGCCGACGCCAGGTCGCCGGCCTCGCGCACGATCGGCGAGAACGCGATGCGCTGCAGCGCCTTGGCCTGCTCGCTGACGATGCCGATCAGGTTGGACCAGAGGATTTCGAGCTCGATGCCGTCGAGTTTCCTGCTCATGCGGGTTTCTCCAGGGTCGCGACCACGCAGCCGAACGCGTCGACCGTCGCGCGCCATCCCGGCGGGATGACGATGGTGGTCTCGCGCTCCTCGATGATGGCCGGTCCCGCCAGCGTCTCGCCGGCGGCGAGGCTGGCGCGCTGGACCACGTCGACCTGCTGCGCATCCTGCCACAGGTGCACCGCGCGGCGCCGCGCCGGCGCGCGCGCCGCGCCGGTGCCGACCGGCGCCGGATGGAACGGCACCTGCGGCCCGCGCACGGTCAGGCGCCAGCTGACGATCTCGACCGGCACGTGCGACGGATTGAAGCCGTACTGCGCGTGATAGGCGCGCTCGAACGCCGCGCGGATCGCGTGCGCGTCGCGCGCGGCCACCGGATCGGCGGCGAAGCTCACGCCGACCTCGTTCTGCTGGCCGAAGTAGCGCAGGTCGGCGCCGAAGGTCATGCGCACGTCGGCGCGCGCGACGCCGGCGCTGCCGAGCGCCGCGGCGCCCTCCGCGGCCATCTCGGCCGTGAGCCGCGCCGCGCGCTCCCAGTCGATCTCGTCGAGCAGCCCGACCGCGCTGCGCACCAGGTCGAGGCGCACCGGCGTGACCAGCGTGCCGAAGGCCGACAGCACCGACGCCTGCGGCGGGAAGATCACGGCCGTGCTCATCAGCAGCGAGGCGACCTCGCACGCGTGCACCGGGCCGGCGCCGCCGAAGGCGAACAGCGGCAGGCCGCGGTAGTCGACGCCGCGGTCGGTGGCGTGGGCGCGCGTCGCCGCCGCCATCGCCTCGGCGACGATGCGGTAGATGCCGCGCGCGGTCTCGGTGACGCCGGTGCCCAGCAGCGCGCCGACGCGGCCGATCGCCGCCTCGGCCGCCGCCTTGTCGAGCGGCATTTCGCCGCCGAGGAAGTTGCCGGCGTCGAGCAGGCCCAGCACCAGGTCGGCATCGGTGACGGTCGGGCGCTGCCCGCCGCGCCCGTAGCACGCGGGACCGGGCTCGGCCCCCGCGGACTCGGGCCCGACCTTGAGCAGGCCGAGCGCGTCGACATGGGCGATGCTGCCGCCGCCGGCGCCGATCTCGATCATGTCGATCGACGGAATCGTCACCGGCATGCCGCTGCCTTCCTTGAAGCGGTACTTGCGGTCGGCCTCGAACAGGCCGGTGACCAGGGGCTTGCCGTCCTCGATCAGGCAGGCCTTGGCGGTCGTCCCGCCCATGTCAAACGACATCAGGCGCGCGAGGCCCAGCAGGCCCGCGTAGTGGCTGGCCGCCAGCGCGCCGGCCGCGGGGCCGCTTTCGATCATGCGCACCGGGTTGCGGCCCGCGACTTCGGCGCCGATGATGCCGCCGGACGACAGCATGATCAGCGGCTCGTTGGCGAAGCCCTCCGCCGCCAGGCGCGCGGCCAGCGCGCGCAGGTACGGCAGCGACACCGGCATGGTGTAGGCGTTGATCGCCGTCGTCGAGGCGCGCGGGTATTCGCGGATCTGCGGCGCCACCTCCGAGGAGAGCGAGACGAACAGCGCGGGTGCCGCCGCCGCGAGTGCCGCGCCCACCGCGCGCTCGTTGGCGGGGTTGGCGTAGCTGTTGAGCAGGCACACCGCGACCGAGCGCACGCCCGACTCCCCGAGTCGCGCCGCGATCTGCGCGACTTCCGCGGCGTCCGGCGCCTCGAGCACGGTGCCGTCGGCCAGCGTGCGCTCGGCCACGCCGAAGGTGAGCGCGCGGTCGATCAGCGGCGGCGCGAACTCGATCTGCGGGTCGTACATCTCGTAGCGGTGCTCGTTGCGGATGCCGAGCACGTCGCGGAATCCCTCGGTCACCAGCAGCGCCGTGACCTCGCCCTTGCGCTCGATCAGCGCATTGGTCACCACGGTGGTCGCGTGCACGACCACGCCGTTGACGTCGGCCGGGCCGATGCCCGCCTTGGCCAGCACCGCGTGCACGCCGGTGAAGAAACCGTCGAGCAGGCTCCGCGGCGTCGTCAGGGTCTTGTCGACGACGAGGCGGCCGTCGCCGGCGCGCAGCACGATGTCGGTGAACGTGCCGCCGATGTCGACGGCGAGCGAATAGTCGGGTTTCACTCGGGCCTCCAGCCCAGGGTTGCCGAGACGCGCGCGGCGGCGCCGCGCACCAGGGCGACCTGCTTCGCCGCCGGCCTGGCGTCGATGAACTGCGTCGAGCCGACGATGGCGAGCGCGCCGGCGAACGCGCCGCGATGGTCGAACACCGGCGCGGCCAGCGCGTTCATGCCGAACAGCACCTCGTTGGCCGCGGTGGCCCAGCCCTGCTGGCGGATCGCCTCCACCTGGCGCTTGAGTTCCGCCGGGTCGGTGATCGCGTCCGGCCCGGTGCTGGCGAGCTTGCCGCGCAGGCAGCGCTCGAGCAGCGCCGCGGGGCCGAACGCGAGCGCCACCTTGCCGTGCGCGCTTGCATGCAGCGACATCTGGGTCCCGGGGCGGATGCCGAACTCGACCGCGGTGTGGCCCTGGACCAGTTCGAGCACCACCACGCGGCCTTCGGCCAGCGTCGACAGGGTCACCGCCTGGCCGGTCGCCTCGCGCAGCCGCGTCATCTCCTCGCGCGCCGCGCCGAGCACGCCGAAGCGCTCGCGCAGGCGCTCGCCGAGCTGGAACAGCTTGATCGCCGGCTCGTAGCGCAGGGTCGCCGGATCCTGGCGCACGAACTCGCGGTTGGCGAGCGTGCGCAGGTGGCGGTGGATGGTCGCCTTGGACGTGCCGAACTGCTGCGACAGCTCGGTGACGCCGCACGGCGCGGGTTCGAGCGTCATGAACTCGAGCAGGCGCAGCGTCAGGTCCGCCGTCTCGCGCGAGCGCTCGGTGAGCGCGGCGTGGCGCTTCCTGGCGTGAACTGCCGACAACGTCACCTGTGTCTCCTCCGGAGCCTGCCGCGACGGCAGGCGATGTTCCGTTAAACGAAACAACGTTCTCTTAAACGTACCATCCCGGCGGTCCGCGCGTCAATCGTGCGGCGCGACAAGCGGCTGGCGCGCACCCGCGGTCGCGCCTTGCGCGCGACGGGCGCAACTGCCCGCGGTGCATGACCTCGGCGACCTCCCGCGCTTCTTTCTGCGCCTGTCCGCAGCGCGACGTCGCCGAGGCGCTCAAGCGGCGCGCAGCCCGCGGCGATGCGCGGCCGGTCCACTTCTGACGTGACAGCATCGGCAACGGGATCGACCTGGTCCTGAAGCAGGACGGCGGGTTGACACTGGTCGAGGTCAAGTCCGGGCGCAGCCCCCGGCCGGGCTGGCTGCCCCCCTTGCGCACGGGGAACCGCCACATGGGCCACGCGACGCGGCGCGCGCTGATCTACGGCGGCGACGCCGACTTCGAACGGACGGATGCGCGCGTGATCGGCTGGCGCGGTCTTACGCGAGCTGGCTGACTGATTGCGGCGAGACAGTGTGTGGGCCGGCTCCCCGCAACCAGTGGAATCCGCTGCGGGCTATCGCTCCCAGCCCCTCAAAGTCCGAAGCCTTCGACGTGCCGAAGTCTCAACGTGGCCGCCGCCGACGCACCACCCAAGCCGCCATCAACCCGCCCAGCACCAGCGCCAGCGACTCCGGCTCGGGCACCTGTGTGGCCACATCGCCAGGGTGCACGGCCATCGCATACAACGTAAAGCGCTTGCCGATACTGTCCTGAAGGCCGTTGTAGGTACGGAAGTACCACGCCTCGGTGGAATCCGGCGCGTACGCCAGACCGGACCAGTAGACGTCGGTTTCGGCGCCCAGCATGTTCTGGAAATCGCCCGTGTTGGTCAGGCCCCATCCGGCCTGCGGACCGCAGTTAGAGGCCAGGTCCCCGGGCGGGCAGTACGCCAGGTTGCCCAGCGTGACGTACCACAGGTGCGCCATCTCGCTGTATACCGTGCTGCCGGTCTTGGTCTGAACGTTGTAGAAGCAGTCGTATCCGGCATCACACCCAGGCGCGCCGGTGTCGACCATGGTCGGCAGGCGCCAGTCGCTGTAGCCGCCGAGTGTGAGTCCATTGGCCCAGGCAACGGCGTCGTTCCAGTTCATCCGGCCGTTCACGTTGGCGTCGCGCAGCCAGGTGATGTTGAGTACCGTGTCGTAGAACGCGTCGGTGACGCTGTCACCATTCAGGTCGCGCGCCTGCAGGGTGGTTTCCCACGTCCCCTGGCCGGATACCGGCCCCGCAACAACCGGGGCTGCTGACAACGCCGCCATGATCGCCATGGCCCCGAAAACTGCACATGCCTTGATCGACTTCATTCCGCTTCCTTCTGCTGTCAGATTTTGCGAGGCAACAGCCCCCTGCGCGAAGAGAAGAGGCAAAAAAAACGCCAACGTCATGAACTTTTTTGGAATCAATGAGTTACGCGACACCCCTCCGCGCGTTGCCAAGCGTTTGTAATATTTTCCGACACCGATATCAGCGGGCGATCACGCTCCGACGTACAAGGCGACGTGGGCACGACGTTCGTTCGGAAGCCCTTTTCACCGCGGCAAGGAGGCGCGCCCGCGACGAGCGTACGACGCCGAGCGCCCTGATCGGAACGGGCTTGTTGCGCGAACTTCGCGAGTGCCCGGCAGCCGGCCGATTCAACCTCAGGGATTCCCGCGTCGGCGCGCGCGGCCTGCCTCGGCCGCCAAGACGATGTCATGGGATCAGCTCCGCGACCTCGCCAATGAACGAACCGGCAAGTGATCGCGATCGACACCCATCTCCCGGCCTGGGCGCACCGGCGCGAACGCGCATGGCATGCCGACGCGTGCGCCGGCGTGGGCGAACTGGAGGAAACCTACGGATGCAGCACGCAGCCGCCGATGACTTCGCCGTTCCAGCGCGCCAGCATCGCCTGCTTGAACTCGGCCAGCGGATAGCGGTGCGAGATGTGCGGCCGGATGCGGCCCTCGGCGACCCACTGCATGATCTGCGCGACGCGCGGCGGCCGGATCGACGGATCCTGCGCCACCGAAATCACGGCCGGGCTGCCCAGCACCGACAGGCCCTTCATCTGGATCAGGTTGGTCGGCAGCTGGTTGGCGTTGGGCGCGCCGCGCTGGCCGCGGCCGCGCGCGACGAACGGCGTCGAGGTCCAGCCGACGATCAGGAAGCGCGCGCCGAAGGCGGCGCAGCGCAGGCACTCGAGCGAGGTGTCGCCGCCGACCGCGTCGAACACGACGTCGACGCCGCGTCCGCCGGTGAGCGCCTTGACCTCGTCGCGAAAACGGCGCACGCCGGGGCTGCCGTCTTCGTTGCCGGTGTTGATCACGTGGTCCGCGCCGTGCGCCTTCACCACCGCCAGCTTGGCGTCCGAGCGCCCGGTGGCGATCACGGTCGCGCCCAGCAGCCTGGCGACCTGCACCGCCGCCATGCCGGAGGCGCCCGAGGCGCCGGTGATGAGCACGGTCTCGCCGGCGCGCAACTGGCCGCGCGCGATCAGGCAGTGCCAGGCGGTCTCGTAGTTGCCCAGCAGATTGCACGCCTCGTCGAACGAGAAGCCGGCCGGAACGCGGCGCACCGCCCCCGCCGGCAGCACCGCATACGAGGCGAAACCGCCGGACGACTGGTAGCGGCCGCCGGCGCGCGGGCCGGCGAGGATGAAGTCGCTGAACACCGCGTCGCCGGCCTTCACCTGCGCCGGGTCGACCGCCGCGCCGGCCGCGACGACCACGCCGCTGTACTCCATGCCCGGGCAATAGGGCGGCGCGGCCATGTGCTGGTACTGGCCGCTCGTCATCAGGAGGTCCACCCAGGCCACGCCGCAGCTCTTGATCGCCAGCAGGATCTCGTCCGGCGCCAGCGCGGCCGGGTCGGGTGCCGCCATGTCCTCGAGCGCGGCATGGTGCTCGAGGGCGTCGAGCGGGGTCTCGCCGAAGGCGCGGATGACCACCCGCTGGCCCGGCGGCAGGTCGCCGCGCATCGCCGGCGCCGCCATCTCAGGCCCGCTCCCGCACGTGCGCCCACACGTGCACGTGCGGCTCGCCGTTGAAGAACCAGACCATGTCGGGCCCTTCGAGCTGCCAGACGTCCCATACCCCGTCGCCGCCGATGTCGCGCGTCGGGTAGAACGCGAGTCGCATGTCGTCGAAGCCGCCCTCGATCATGCGCAGCGCTTCGGCGGCGTCGGCCCGCCGGAACGGCAGGACCAGGTCGGCGAGCACCTTGCGCACCTCGTCGCGCTGGTCGCGGCTCAGTTCCCGCATGGGGATGCCGGGCACGTCGTCGGGCCGGCGGCCCAGGCGCACCGTGGCGGTGCCGCGGTCGCGCCGGTCGTCGTCGACCAGCGCCAGTCCGCGCTGGCGCCCGTCGAGCATCTGGTAGACGCCGTTGGCGCGCCTGGCCTGATACCAGTAGGCGTTGCCGGGATGGTCGGGGCGTTCGTGGAAGCGCTCGTGAAAGTGCCCGTAGAAGATCGGCCCGCCGAAGGCAACGCCGGCGTCGCCGCCGACACGGCGCGTGCAGTGGTGCGCGGTGAGCACCATCTGGAAGCGGCCGCTCTCGGGCGTGCCGAAGAACGCGATCGCGGTGCTCGCGGCGAAGTCGTTGCGCACGCCGTCGTGCAGCACCTGGCGCAGCACGGCGGGGCCGTACTCCTCGCTGTGCAGGGCCATGAAGATGTCGTGCGCCTGGCGCTGCTGCTCCGGGCTGTAGAACGACGCCAGGCGCTGCGGCGTGACGAACCAGAAATTGTCCACGCGCGCACGCAACGGCGCGTCGTACGGAAAGCACACGGCGTCGCGCTGGGCGGCGCTGAGCCCGCGGTAGAGCTCGGCGGCAAGCTGCTCGGCGCGGCCGGCGGGACGCGCGGCGCCCTGCGCGCGCGCCGCCGGCGTGGCGGCCAGCGCGCCGGCGGCGACCGCCGCGCCGAGGAGGCGGCGGCGCGCGATCTCCGGGCCGCCCGGCTGCGGCGATGACAGGATTGGAGCTCCGGCGCGCATGCCGCCTCCCGTGGATTCGATTCGACCGCGCGAGTGTACTTGGTCCGGCAGCCCGCCGGCGCCGGTGCGCGGTCCGCCGCGCCGCGCGCCGCTACTCGCCGCGCCCGGTGAACGCCAGCAGGTCGCTCAGCTGGTCGTCCGCGCGCAGCAGTTCACGCCGAATGCGCCCGTGATGGCGCTCGGCGGCGCGCTGCGCGCGCGCCGAGACGAGCTCCCCGAGCCAGGACGGCAGGGGCGCGGTGCGGCCGCGGAACAGCTTGCCGAGCCAGCGCGCCGGCAGCTTCGCGTACTGCTGGAAGATCTCGTCCTCGAGCGAGACGATCATCTGGAAGCTGCCGGGGTCGCCCTGCCGGCCGCAGCGGCCGAACAGCTGGCGGTCGATGCGCGCCGAGTCGTGGCGCTCGGTCGCGAGCACGTGCAGGCCGCCGCGATCGGCCACGCCGGGCGAGAGGCGGATGTCGGTGCCGCGGCCGGCCATGTTGGTGGCCACCATGATGCGCCCGGTCTCGCCGGCGCGCGCCACCAGTTCGGCCTCCTCCTGGTCCTGGCGCGCGTTCAGCACCTGGTGCGGCAGCCCGTCGGCCCGGAGGCGCTCGCTCAGGTGCTCGGACGCCGCCACCGACCGCGTGCCGACCAGCACCGGGCGCCCGTCCGCATGCAGGCGCGCGACGGTCGCGGCGACCGCCGCCCACTTCGCCTCCGCCGTCGCGTAGACGGCGCCGTCCAGGCGGCGCCGGCGCACCGGGCGGTTGGTCGGGATGCTCACCACCGCCAGCCGATACACCGCCCACAGTTCGCGCGCCACCTCGCGCGCGGTGCCGGTCATGCCGGCGACCCGCAGGTAACGCCGGAAGAAGCGCTGGTAGCTGATCCGCGCCAGCGTCTCCTGCTGGCCGGTGATCTGGCAGCCCTCCTTGGCCTCGATCATCTGGTGCAGGCCGCGCTCCCACGAGCGGTCGGCCATCACGCGCCCGGTGTACTCGTCGACGATCTGCACCTTGCCGCCGCGCACGATGTACTGCTTGTCGCGCTGGAACAGGTGCAGCGCCGACAGCGCGCGCCGCACCAGCTCCTCGCGCCGGCGCGGCCCCATCCACACGCCGCCGTAGGGCTCCGCGAGCGCGGCGGCGTGGCGCCGCCCGGCGTCGGTGAGCTCGACGTCGTGCTCGCGCGGGCGGATGGTGAAGTCGGTCGCGCTCGTGAGCGCGCGCGCGATCGCGACCGCCTCGCCGTAGACCTGCTCCTCCTGGCTGGAGTCGCCGCGATTGGAGATGATGAGCGGCGTGCGCGCCTCGTCGACCAGGACGCTGTCGGCCTCGTCGACGATGACGAAGCACAGGCCGCGCAGCAGCATGCGCTCGGTGCGCGCGTGCTCGGCGTGCAGCCGCTCGATCTTCAGGTGCATCGGGCCGGCGTCGCGTCCCAGCAGCAGCCGGTCCTTGAGGTAGTCGAACACCAGCTGCTTGTTGGTGCCGTAGGTGATGTCGCAGGCGTAGGCGGCGCGCCGCGCGGCCGGGTCCATGCCCTCGGTGATGGTGCCGACCGTCAGTCCGAAGAACTTGTACAGCGGCAGCATCCAGGCCGCGTCGCGCATGACCAGGAAGTCGTTGACGGTGACGATGTGGACCGGGATGCCGGCCAGCGCGGCCGCGCATGCCGGCAGGGTCGCGGTCAGCGTCTTGCCCTCGCCGGTCTCCATTTCCGCGATCTTGCCGTCGAGCATCACGCGCCCGCCGATCAGCTGCACGTCGTACGGGCGCATGCCGAGGCGCCGCTCGGCCACCTCGCGCGCCATCGCGAAGGCGCGCGCGACCAGCGCCTCCTGCAGGCCCTCGCTGTAGAGCCGCCGGCGCAGTTCCGGCACCTCCGCCCGGATCTGCGCATCGGTCAGCCCGGACAGGCCCGCGCCCTCGGCGTCGACCAGCGCGATGAACGCGGCATGCCCCGGATTGCGCCCGTAGGCGCGCTGGCGGATGAAGCCGATCAGCCCGGCGGCGGCGCGGTCGAGGGCGCTCTCGCGCTGGTCCTCGCGCTGCGGGTACGGCCCCAGGGCCACGCCCGGGCGCAGGGCGGTCGTGCTAGACATTGAACTGGCGCAGCAGCAGGCGCCGGAACGCGCGGTAGAGCTGGATCCCGGCCGGCTCGTAGCCGTGGTCGAAGCGCACGAACACGCGCGCGCCCAGGTAGTCGGCGCGCGTCGTGCCGGGCAGCGCCAGCTCGAGCTGGAACACCTGGCGCAGGGTCGCAACGCCCTGCTTGTCGCGCGGATCGACCGCGATGCTGCCGCCGCCAGACGTGCCGAGCGCCGCCGTCGGCAGCTGCGACGACGCCCCCGGCACCTCGCGGCGGATGCGCGCCGGCACCGGCGCGGCGCCCCAGCCGGCCATCATCACCTGCACCGCGCGCGTCGACTGCCGCACCATCGCGATGTCGTCCTGCACCAGGGCGACGCGCACGGTGACCTCGCGCGGCTCGGCGACGTAGGCGATCAGCTGGCCCTTGTTGACGAAGCGCCCCGGCAGGTCGGCCGCCCCGGGAACGATGAAGCGGCCGTTGACGTTGCTGCGCAGCACCAGCTCGGCCTCGCGCTCGCGCGAGCGCTTCAGGTTGGCCTGGGCCGCGACGAGTTCCTCGCGCACCATCGACGCCTGCACGCGGTCGACCGGCAGCAGCGCGTCGTACTTGGTGGCGAGTTCGGCCACCAGCGCGCGATAGAGCTCGGTGCGGGTGGCGAGGAACGGCTCCTCGGCCTGGATCAGCGGCTGGCCGCGCTTGACCTCGCTGTCGGGCGCGGCCAGCAGCGCCACCACGAAGCCCTCGGCGCCGAACCGTACCTGCGCCTCCTCGGGGACCCAGACCACGCCCTCGGCGCGGGTCCAGCTCGGCAGCGGCACCGCGAACAGCAGCGCGACGGCGGCGAGCACCAGCACCAGGCTGGTCGCCACCGCGCGGCCGCGCTGGCGCCGCACCGCCGGGCTCACGAACAGGAACGACAGCGCCTTGCCCACCGGCATCAGCATCTGGGTCGTCACCGCCCAGATCGCGAGCAGCACGCCGACGACGAAGAAGCGGCCGGCGATGAACAGCACGATGATGAAGGAGATGAAGACGCGGTAGATGAACGACGTGACGCCGTACCCGACCAGCCAGATGCGCTCCCCGCGCGTGGTCTCCCGACGCTCGGCGTCCTTCATGCCGAGCACGTAGCGCTGGAACAGGTAGCCCAGGTACTGGTTGGCGCGCGCGCCGAGGTTGGGCATCTCGATGGCGTCGGCGAGCACGTAGTAGCCGTCGAAGCGCAGCAGCGGGTTGCCGTTGAACAGCAGCGTCGACACGCCGCAGATCAGCATGACGTTGTAGGCGACCGCCCGCACCGCGCCGGGCTCGACGGCCAGCCAGACGAACATCGCCACCGAGCCCAGGAACAGCTCGACCGCGATGCCGGCCGCACCCACCGCCATGCGCTGCCACTTGTCGCGGAAGCCCCAGGCGGAGGACGCGTCGACGTAGGGCACCGGCGAGAACACCAGCAGCATGATGCCGATCTCGTGCACCTCGCCGCCCCAGCGCCGCGTCGCGTAGGCATGCCCGAGCTCGTGCAGCGCCTTGACCACCGGATACACCAGCCACAGCAGCAGCAGGTTCTGCGGCTCGAGCACCCGCTCGGTGATGTTCTCGGACAGGTCGGTCCAGTGCGAGACCGCCAGCACCGCGCCGGCGCCGACCACGACGAGCCAGAGCACGATGCCGAAGACGCTGAACAGCGGGTTGACCAGCGGCATGGTGCGGGTCAGGAAGCGGTCCGGATCGAACAGCGGGAAGCGCAGCGCCAGCGGCGTCCACAGCCGGCGCTTCCAGCGCATGCGCTCGTTGCGCTGGAAGCGCCGGAACACCTCCATGCTGTCGGGCGGCACGTCGCACAGGAGCGCGTCGGCCGCGTGCAGCTGCCCGAGCAGGCGGATCGCCTCCTCCTGCGTCGGCGCCGCGTCGCCCAGGTGCGCGCTGGTCGCGTCCCAGATCTCCTGCACCGTGCGCGCACCGTCCATCAGGCCGATGAAGTGGTGGGCGGCGGGGGTGAAGCGGTGCGAGCGTTCCGCCGCCTGGTCCTGCAGGACGAACCACACCTGGTCGCGGAACGACTGGCGCAGGATCCGCGCGTGCGAGCGGATGCGCGGCTTGAGCGATGCCACCCGGTACCACGACGGGCTGAACAGGGTCTCGCTCATGGCCTATCGGTCCTGCCGGCCGCGCCTCATGCGCGCGCGGCGCCGGCGCCGCGCCGCGCCCGCATCATGGCCGCCGCCTCATGGCCGCCACCTCATGGCCACCACGACCAGACCCACATGCGCATCCAGTGCACCAGCTTGTGGGTCCAGATCCAGATCAGCTTGCGCCGCTCGACGTCGATCTTGCCCACCCCCTCCATGCCCGGGCGCAGCTTCTCGATGTTGCCGGTGGCGACCGCCTCGACGCGGAAGTAGTTGCGGCCCTGGTCGATCACCGACACCGGGGTGATCTTCTCGACCGCGAGCGCGATCTCCTCGTTGGGCATGCTGGTCAGCGCGAGGCGGCCCTTCTGGCCGGCGACGACGCGGCTGATGTCGCGCTCGTCGACCTTCATGATCACCCGGTAGGTGTCGAGCGGCGCGAGCTCGAACAGCACGCTGCCGCGCTCGACCGCGGCGCCCAGCGACTGGCTCAGGTCGCCCTTGACGACGACCGCGTCGAACGGCGCGACCAGGCGCGTGCGCGCGATCTGCTCGTCGATCAGCGCGAGCTGGGCGCGCACCTGGCCGGCCTGGGTCGCGAGGATGCCGGCGCGGGCCCGGTTGCCCTCGGCGATCGCCTGGCGGCGCTCGCTCTCCTGCTGCGCGCCCTGGCTGACCAGCTTCTGCCGCTCGAGCCGCAGGTCGCGGTCGTCCATCGCCGCCAGGAGGCTGCCCTTCCGGACCACGTCGCCGGCGCGCGCGCGCGCCTCGACGATGTAGCCCTGCATCGCGGCGGTGACCGCCCGCTGCACCTTGCCCTCGAGGCTCGCGTCGGCGGTGATCATGTAGTCGCCCTCGGCGATCGAGAAGAACCCGACCACGAGCGCAATGGCGAGCACCCACAGCTTGAGCGCGAAATGGCGCGGACCGAACAGGTGGCGCAGCTGGGTGGCCGCCGCGTCGACGACCTTGGCCCCGATCCAGCGGTCCTCCCGGCGCTTGACCTCGAGCACCGGGCCGACGAGCAGCGCCGCGTGCTCGCACAGCTCCACCGTGCGCGCGTCGAATTCGGCGCCCGACGGCAGTTCGAGCACGAGGGCGCCGAGCACGCGCGCGCCGGCGGTCAGCGGCACGGTGCACACGGCGCCGGCGCCGAACTGCTGCAGCAGCTCGGCGTGGGCGCGCGTGACCTGGAACGGCCCGTCCTTGCGCGCCGGCAGCGCCACGGTGGCGAGCTGGTCGGCCGCCTCGTCCATCGCGCCCTCGATGGCGCGGATCAGGTTGGTCTTGCGCCCGAACGCGGCGCTGTGCGAGAGCGCCTTGACCTCGATGTGGCGCCCCTTCATGAAGCCGATCGCCGCGCGCTCGCAGCCGAAGGTGGTGGCCAGCTCGGTGACCACGGCCGTCGCGGCGGCCTGGAACCGCTCGTGGTTGAGCGAAGTGGCGATCAGCTGCAGCACCGTGACCAGGCGCGCCTTGCTCGTGAAGGTCCGCCGCCGCGCCAGGGCTTCGAGCCAGCCGAGGCCGAAGCCGAGGCGCTGGACCAGGTCGCGCACCGCGCTCTCGGCGCGCCCCTCGATCTCGAGCGCCGCCGCGCCGAAGAGCTCGTCGTCGACCTCGATCGGATGCGCGATGAAGACCGGCTCCTGGCGCCGGCCCGCGCGGGTGACGCCGTCGACCGCGACCTGGCGCGACTGCATCGCGCGCTCGACCACCGCCGCCAGCCGCGGGCTGCCCTCGATGTCCTCGGGCCACACCGCCGCCGGGGCGAAGCCGCCGGTCTCGCCGGCGCGCAGGATCACCGCGCCGCGGATCACGCCGTCGAAGGCGCGGCACTGGATGTCGAGCCAGTTGGCGGCGAAATTGCGCGCGTCGGCGGCGTGCGCGAGCCGCGCCCAGTGTGCGGATTCGTAAGCGTCGCCGCCCTCGCCCCCCGCGCGGCGCGCGTCGGAGATCAGGACAATGCCGTCGTCCTTAGCCAATCGGGATCCTCAGGTTCGGTGTCTCGCCCGCGGCCGGCGCCGGCAAGCCGCGCCGGCGCCGCGTCCGCGCGCTATTGCAGCGCCTTGCCCACCTCGACCAGATCGGTCTCGGCCAGGGTGCCGGCGGCGAGCTTCAGGCGCAGGCGATAGAGCAGGTAATCATAGCGGGCCTGCGCATAGTCGCGCCGCGCGAGGTAGAGGTCGCGCTGGGCATCGAGGACCTGGAGCAGCGGGAACAGCCCGGCCTTGAAGCCCTGCTCCTTGGCCGCGAGCGCGTTCTCCTGCGCCAGCACCGACTGCCGGAGCGCCTGCACCAGATTGACTGCCGACAGCGTGCCGTCGTAGGACGCGCGCGTCGCGCGCTCGATCGCGCGGCGCTCCAGCTCGAGGTCTTCCTGCGACTTCTGGTAGCGGTGCGCGGCCTCCGCGGTGACGGCGCTGGTCAGCCCGCCCTCGAAGATCGGCACCGACAGGCGCACCGTCACGTCGGTCGACTCGACCAGCGTGCCGGGACCGAACGAGCCGTTGACCAGGGAACTGGCGGCGTCGCGCCGGTTGTGATTGACCAGCAGGTTGATGCTCGGATAGTGGCCCGAGCGCTGGCGCTCGACCTCCTGGCGCGCGACCTCGACCGCCTCGCGGCGGGCGCGCAGCAGCAGGTTCTGCTCGAGCGCGGTCTCGACCCAGCGGTCGGCGTCGGCCGGGTCCGGCGTCTCGAGAGCGAACTCCGGCCGCAGCGTCTGCGTCCTGGGGATCACCTGCCCGGTGATCTCGCGCAGCGCCTGGCGCGTGTCGCGCAGCTTGTTCTGCGCCTCGAGTTCGCGCGCCTGGGTGATCGCGAACCGCGCCTGCGCGTCGTAGAGGTTGGTGCTGGTGCCCAGGCCCAGCTTGAGGCGCTCGCGGGCGAGGTCGAGGACCTTGCCGATCGCCTCGCGCTCGGTGCTCGCGAGCGCCAGGCTGTCAGTCGCGGCCAGCACCGACAGGTAGGCGGCCGTGGTGCGCAGGATCAGGTCCTGCTCGGCGGCCAGCAGCGTGAACTCGGCCTGCCGCACCACCGACTTGGCCTGGTCGAAGCGGACGATGACTTCCTTGCGAAAGATCGGCTGGGTGATCGACAGCGTGCGGCTGTCGGTCGGAAAGGTGCGGGCGCCGACGCCGACGAACGCGTTCTCGTTGCGCAGCACGTTGCTGCGCGTCTCGGTGCGGTCGATGTCGTAGCGGATGGTCGGGCGGAAGCCGGCACGCGCCTGGTCGAGCGCCATGCCGCTGGCACGCGACTCGGCGCGCGCCGAGCGAAAGCGCGGATCGTTCTGCAGCGCCAGGCTGAACGCCTCGGGCAGCGACACCGCCGACGCCACGACGGGGGCGGCGCAGAGCACCGCCAGCGCCGCCGCGCGCATCGTGGCCGGCATCCATGACTGCCGGGGGCTAGACGAGACCAACACACCACCTCCGAATTTCCGTTGCCGCGGCCCGGCCGACCCGCGCCGGGCGCGCCGCGGCGCCGACCGCAACACCGCCGCAGTCTACAACCACCGCGCCGAACGACATGTGACCGTGATCAAGCATGAGGTGCCGCGCGCATCGCCTACCTGCCGATCACCACGCTGCACTTGATGCCGGCGGGGATGCGGTTCTCCGGGTTGGGCAACTGCAGGCGCACGCCGAGCGTGCCGCTGGCGGCGTCGACCACCTTGTCGACCACCACCACCTTCGCGGCATGGCTGCCCGGGAACATCGGCGCGAGGCTGACGCGGCCGCTCATGCCCACCTGCACGGTGCGGAACATGCGCGCCGGCGCGATCACCTCGATGTTGAGCGGATCGATCTGCGCCAGGCGCAGCACGACCGACTTGTCGGTGCGGATGAACTCGCCCGGGGTCAGCCGGCGCTCGACCACGACCCCGTCGATCGGACTGACGATGGTGCGCAGCTTCAGCGTCTCCTCGTCCTTGCGCAGTTCCTCCTCGCGCAACTTGACCTCGGTCGCCAGCTCGTCCATCTCCTGGGTCGAGATCAGCTGCTTGTCGACCAGGGACTTGCTGCGCTCGAGCTTGCGGCGCGCGAACTCGACGCGCGCCTCGGACAGCTTGGCTGCGGCGGCCTCGACTCCCGACTGCAACCGCGCCACCACCTGCCCGCGGCGCACCTGATCGCCGCGGTTGACCAGCACCTGCTCGAGCACGCCGTCGACCGAGCTGCCGACGTTGACCACCATGTGCGGCTCGACCAGGCATTCGAGTTCGTTGCCGGGATTCGACGCCGCGGCCGCCCGGGCCTCGGCGCGGGCCGCGCCAGCCGCCGGCGCCTGTGCCGCCACCGTCTGCGCGAGCAGCGTGGCCGTCAATACTGCGAGAACATTCCTCATTCGCAAATTTCCGCAAAGCACCGGCGATGCCGGCCCCCGTCCGAAAAAGCACGCACTCGTCGACATGACTTGCGGCGCGGGCGCCTGCTGCCATTGGCCGGGCCCGCCGGGAGGCGAATCCTAACACCCTCCGGCACCCGCGCCGGCGACGCGACGGCCGCTCAGCGCGCGCGCGAACCTGCGCGGCGACGCAGTTGCCGCCAGGCATGCCGGGTCGCCCGGACCAGCGCCCGGATGGAGAACGGGCGGCGATGCGCGCGCTGCGCGGCGACGAGGCCCGCGGCACCGGCAAGCGCGCCGAGCAGGTCGTCACCGCCGCCCGCTCCGGTGCCGTCCGTCAGGTCGCCGGCATGGCTGCCGAGCGCAGCGAGGTCCATGTCGCCGGTCGCCGCGGCGGCCGGCTGGGCGTCGGCCGCGCCGGCGGCGCCACCGGACCCGCTGCCCTGCGCATCGTGACTCGGGGATTCCGGCACGGTGACGGCATCGGTGCCGAACAGCTCGCGGAACACGCTGCCGTCGACCGCGAACAGGCGCGCCCCGCCGCCCAGCGTGAAGATCTTGCGGAACAGCGCCACGTCATGCAGCGGGTCGTCGCGCCGCACCGCGGCCACCAGGTCCTCGAGTTCCGCCAGCGAGCCCGGCAGCCCGTCGAGGTAGCCGATCACCATGTCCTCCTCGTCGAGGATCAGGATCGCCGGGCCGCCTCCGCCGCCGCCGCCGGCTCCGGTGCTGCTGACGATGCCGCCGATGACGATGATGGTGCCGTTGTTGCCGATGATCGCGTCCTCCGCCGGGTTGCCGAAGATGACGTTGAACCCGGCCCCGCCGATGATGACGTCGTTGCCCGCGCCGCCGTCGAGGCTGTCGTCGCCGCCGTATTGCGGATCCTTCGAGCCGATGGTGGTGATGCCGCCGGTGACGCTCACCAGGCCGCCGTCGCCGATCAGGATGTCGTTGCCGGCGCCGGTTCCGATCGTGTCGCCGCCCGCGCCGCCGATGGCGATGTCGGCGCCGCCACCGGTGGCGATGATGTCGCCGCCGCCCAGGACCGGATCGCCGGTGACGACCTCGGCGACCGCCCCGCTGCCGTCGAGCGTGATGGTGCCGTTGTCGCCGATCACGGTGTCGGTGCCGTTGCCGGTGGTGATGCTGTCGCTGCCGACGCCGCCGATCACCAGATTGTTGCCGTCGCCGCCCGCGATGGTGTCGTTGCCGCCGGTGGCGGCCACGGTGTCGGTCGCGGTCACGGTGGTCATGACCGTGCCGGTGTAGCTCACCTGCCCGTTGTCGCCGATCACGGTGTCGTTGCCGCGGCCGCCGGCGATGGTGTCGGCACCGACCCCGCCGATGATCAGGTTGTCGCCGTCGCCGGCGTTGATCACATCGTCGCCGCCGGTGGCCGGCGTGGTGTCGGTCGAGGTCACCTGCAGCGGGTTGGTGGCGCCCGGCAGATAGGTGACCACGCCATTGTCGCCGAGGATGGTGTCGGTGCCGGCGCCCGCATCGATCGTGTCGGCGCCGAAGCCGCCGACGACGATGTTGCCGCCGTTGCCCACGCTGATCTGGTCGTTGCCGCCGACGTCGGTCTGCGCCGACCCGAAGCCGTTGATCAGGCCGTTGCTGTCCCAGGTCACGTAGCCGTTGTCGCCCATGACGATGTCCTGGCCGCCGCTGACCACGCCCGCCGGCTCGCCGGGGGCCTGCGCGGGCTGGTTGACGCGGTCGTCGCCGACGCCGGCGAGGACGATGTTGCGGGTCTCGGTCGCGCCGACCTCGAGGCCGGCGTAGGGGCTCGGCAGCGCCGCGTTCGCGACGTACACCGGCGCGGCCGCCGGCCCGGTGTTCTCGTAGACGCGGACCGTGCCGCCGCTCTCGGCGACGAGCAGGTCGAGGTCGCCATCGCCGTCCGCGTCGGCGAACGACGGCACGCTGCCGGCCCCGACGTCGATGCCCGCGAACGGGTCGGCGGCGCCGGCCGCCGGCACGAACACCGGCGCCGCCGTCGTCCCGGTGTTCAGGAAGGTCGCGAGCGTGCCGTCGGCCGAACCCACGACGAGGTCGAGGTCGCCGTCGCCGTCGAGGTCGGCGAGCGCCGGCGCGCTGGCGTCGCCCGTGTCGACGGCATCGAACGGATTGGCCGCGCCGGTGCGCTCGGTGTAGACGGGTACGGCGGGGCTGCCGGTGTTCTCGAAGTAGCGGATCGCGCCGTTCGCCTCGCCGACGACGAGGTCGAGGTCGCCGTCGCCGTCGACATCGGCGAGCGTCGGCGCGCTGATGGCGCCCGCATCGATGCCGTTGAACGGATTGGCGCCGCCGGTGCGCGCGACATACACCGGCGCGGCCGTCGAACCCGTGTTCTCGTAGTAGGAGATCGTGCCGTCGGCGTTGCCGGCGATCGCGTCGAGGTCGCCGTCGCCGTCGACATCGACGAAGGTCGGGACCACGCCGCCGCCGGTGACGATGACGTCGTTGCCGCCGGTGGCGTCGGTCGTGTCGGTGGTCTGCGCGCCGGTGAGCACGGTGACGCCGGGCGCGGTCTCGGTGTAGGTGAACTGGCCGTTGTCGCCGAGGACGAGGTCCTCGCCGGTCCCGGTGACGATGGTGTCGGCACCGAAGCCGCCGGCCACCACGTTGCTGCCGTCTCCGGCGACGATGGTGTCGGCGCCGCCCAGGCCGATGTCGGCGGTGGCGACCGTCGCAAGCCCGCCGGACGGCGTCCAGGCGACCTGACCGCTGTCGCCGAGCAGCAGGTCGGCGCCGGCGCCGGCGGTGATGGTGTCCGCGCCGACCCCGCCGATGACCAGGTTGTCGCCGGCGCCGGCCTCGATCGTGTCGTCGCCGCCGGTGCTGTTGTCCGGATCGGTCGACACCGCCTCGCGCAGATGGGTGGTGCCGGGGGTGTAGGTGACGCGCGCGTTGTCGCCGAGCACGATGTCGTTGCCGCTGCCGACGATGATGCTGTCGTCGCCGCTGCCGCCGACGACGATGTTGGCGCCGTCGCCGACGTCGATGCGGTCGTCGTCGCCGAGTCCCGGCTGCACCGAGCCGAAGCCGGTCAGCAGGCCGTTCGCGTCCCAGGTCACGTACCCGCCGTCGCCGACCACGACGTCCTGTCCCGCGTTGGCGTCGACCACCTGATCCTGGCCGACCCCGGCGAGGATCACGTTGCGCACGCCGCCGCTGGCGGTGTCAAGCGCGCCGAGCGGATTGTTGGGGCCGCTGCGCGCCGCGTAGGACGGCGCGCCGGCGCTGCCGTTGTTCACATAGGTGTTGAGCGCGCCGCCGTTCTCGCCGACCACCAGGTCCACGCGGCCGTCGCCGTTGATGTCGGTCAGCACCGGCACGCTGTTGCTGCCGATGTCGATGCCGGCGAACGGGTTGGCGGCGCCGGACTGCGCGGTGAACGCCGGAACCGACGCGCTGCCGGTGTTGCGCAGGAACACCAGGGTGCCGTCGCCGGCGCCGACCACCAGGTCGATCAGGCCGTCGCCATCGACATCGCCCGCCGTCGGCGCGCTGGTCGTGCCGACGTCGATGCCGTCGAGCGGGCTGGCCGCGCCGACGCGCGGCGTGAACACCGGTGCCGGCGCCGACCCGGTGTTCTCGAACACGCGAATGGTGCCGTCGCGGCCGCCGACCAGGAGATCGCTGTCGCCGTCGCCGTCGAGGTCGACGAACGCCGGCGCGCTCGTATCGCCGACGTCGATGCCGTCGAGGGGATTGGCCGCGCCCGCCAGCACCGCATAGGCAGGCGCGCCTGCCGCCCCGGTGTTCGCGTAGGTGCGCAGCGCGCCGTCGGCGCCGCCGACCACCAGGTCGAGGTCGAGGTCACCGTCGAGGTCGGCGAAGGCCGGCGCGCTCGACGAGCCGACGTCGATGCCCGCGAACGGATTGGCGGCGCCCGTGCGCTCGACGTACGACGGCAGCGCCGCCGTCCCCGTGTTCTCGAAATAGCGGAGCGTGCCGTCGTTGGTGCCGACCACCAGGTCGGGGCGCCCGTCGCCGTTGACGTCGACGAATGCCGGGGTGGCACCGCGGCCGCTGAGGATCACGTCGTCGCCGCCGGTCGCCGCGCTCGTGTCGGTGCTGCGCGCGCCGGTGAGCACCGCGACGCCGCCGGAAGTCGTGTAGGTGAACACGCCGTTGTCGCCGAGGACCAGGTCCTCGCCGACGCCGGTCTCGACCACGTCGGCACCGGCGCCGCCGGCGACGACGTTGTCGCCGTCGCCGGCGTTGATCGCGTCCGTCGCGCCGAGCGCCGGCGCGGTGGTCGCCACCGCGGCCAGCAGGCCCGCGCCGGTCCACACCACCTGGCCGTTGTCGCCGACCAGGATGTCGTCGCCGCTGCCCGCGGCAATGTTGTCCGCGCCGACGCCGCCGATGACGAGGTTCGCGCCCTCGCCCGCGACGATGGTGTCGTCGCCGCCGGCCCCCGCGACGAGGCCGGTCGAGCCGGCCACCAGCGGCTGGTCGGTGCCCGCGATGTAGGCGACGACGGCGTTGTCGCCGAACAGCAGGTCGGCACCGCCGCCGGCGACGATGGCGTCGCTGCCGAAGCCGCCGACGACGATGTTGTCGCCCGCGCCGACGAAGATCGCGTCGTTGCCGCCGGCTCCGCTGCTGGTGTTGACGAAGGTCTTGAGGGTGCCGTCGTCCTCGCCGATGACGAGGTCGGCATCGCCGTCGCCGTCGAGGTCGGCGAACGCCGGCGCGCTCTGCGGCCCGATGCCGATCGCCGCGAACGGATTGTCGGCCCCGGCCGCCGCCGCGAACGCGGGCGCCACCACGCTGCCGACGTTGATGAAGGTGCGGATGGTGCCGCCACCCTCGCCCGCCACCAGGTCGAGGTCGCCGTCCCCGTCGATGTCGCTCAGCGCCGGCGTGGCGAAGTCGCCCGCGTCGATGCCGGCGAACGGATTCGCGGGCCCGCTGACCGCGGTGAACAGCGGCGCGGTCGCGCTGCCGGTGTTGCGGAAGTAGGCGAGCGTGCCGTCGCCGGCGCCGAGCACGAGATCCGCGTCGCCGTCGCCGTCGAGATCGCCGAACACCGGCGCCGCGGCGCTGCCCGGCGCACCGACGCTGCCGACGATGATGCCGTTGGTCGGGCTGGCGGCGCCGCTGCGCTCGACGAACACCGGCGCAACCGCGGTGCCGGTGTTCTCCGCATAGCGCAGCGCGCCGTCGGCGGCGCCGATCGCGAGGTCGAGATCGCCGTCGCCGTCGAGGTCGACGAACGCGGGCACGCTGGCGCCGCCGACATCGATCGACGCGAACGGGTTCGCGGCACCGGTGCGCGCCACGTAGGCCGGTGCGGTGCGGGTCCCGGTGTTCTCGAAGTACGACAGCGTGCCGTCGAGGCTGCCGACGACCAGATCGAGATCGCCGTCGCCGTCGACGTCGCCGAACGCCGGCGCGCTCCGGCTGCCGACGTCGACGCCCGCGAGCGGATTGGCCGCGCCGGTCGCGGGCGTCGCGCCGATCTGGCCCGCGTTGACGCTGCCGAACGAGGTGACCCGGCCGCTGCTGTCGAAGCTGACCTGGCCGTTGTCGCCGACGACGATGTCGCGGCCGGCCCCGGGGGTCGGCGGCAGCGCCGGCGGCACGGTCAGGGCCGGATCGTTGACGTGGTCGTCGCCCATGCCGGCCAGCACCACGTTCAGGCCCTCGCCCGTGATGATGACGTCGTCCCAGGTCGGCTGGTCGAGCGTGTCGATCGTCTGGGCGCGCTGCACCTGCGCCGAATCGGCGAAGAACGCGAGGAGCGCGTTGTCGCCGGCGATGATGTCGTCGCCGCCGGCGCCGGTGAGGGTGTCGGCGCCGGCCCCGCCGACGATCAGGTTGTCGCCGGTCCCGCCGTCGATGATGTCGTCGCCGCCGACGAGCGGGTCGAGGCTCTCGACCAGGTCGGGCCGGCGCGTGAGGCCGTCGCTGCGGTCGCCGAAGCCGCCGCCGACCTGCTCGACGATGCGCGCGGTGACCGCGCCGTTGGCGTCGCGTTCGAAGCGCACCGCGCGGCCGCGGTCGCCGAACAGGATGTCGTCGCCGGTGCTGCCGGTGATGCGGTCGCTGCCCTGGCCGCCGAAGACCACCAGCGGCACGCTCGACGCGAACGCGATCCCGGTGGCCGGGTCGATGCCGGCGCCGATCACGACGTCGTCGTCGGCGCGCGCGAGGTAGTCGTTCCACGGGCCCTGCGCATTGAGGACCAGCGGCCCGTCGGTGAGATCCGCGCCGTTGGTCTCGGCGGCGTCGAGGTCCACGTACACCGTGTCGTTGCCCAGGCCGGTGTTGAGCGTCGTCACGGTGCGCACGCCGGCGCGGTCGTGGGTGCCGTCGATGCGTACGGTGTCGTTGCCGAACCCGGTCCAGATCCCGATGCCGTCGGCGAAGCTGCCGTTGGGATTGCCGCTGCCGTCGACGGTGGTGTCGGCGCGGTAGGTGATGGTTCCCTGGCGCAGGTCGACCCAGCCGAAGGCATTCTCGCCGCCGGTCAGGCCGCGCAGCGCGATCTCCGCGTTCGCCGGGGCCGGCGCCGCGGCGGCGACCGTGAAGGCGCCGGTGTCGGCCGGCCCGCCGCGGGTCACGCTCCCCGCCGGCGCGTCGAAGGCACCGCCGGTGGTGCGGATCTCGACCGCCCCCGTCGCCGGGATGACCGACGCGGCAAAACCCGGGAGCGCATCGACCAGGAACGCCAGCGCGGCGGCGAATTCGTCGACGGTCCGCACGACGACCGAATTGACCGTATCGCCCCAGGTCACCGACACCGACTCGGTCGCATTCAGGCGCAGCGTCCAGGTGTCGCCCTCGAGCGGGTCCCGGTTGATCGTCGCGACGATGTCGGCCGGATCGGTGGCGGCGACGCGGTCGGTGATGCGGACGTTGGCGTTGTCGCGCGTGCCGGCCTCGCCGCTGACGAGGAGGTGGGCGCGCCCGCTGCCGGCATCGATGTCGAGCGCGCCGTTGATGTCGTTGAGGTGGCCGGCAAGGAAATCGGGCAACGGCGCGCCGGGCGCCGCGGCGCCGGTGAAGGCCGCGGCCGACGACACGTAGATGCGGTCGTCGCCGCCGTTGGCCGCGATCCGGGTGTTCGCGCTCGTCCCGCGGATGTTGACCACGTCGGCGCCGGCGCCGAGCTCGACGTTGAGGCGCTCGATCTCGTAGTAGTTGATGCCGTCGACGCGCCGCGCGACGACGGCGGCGCCCGCCTCGACCGGATCGCCCTGCTCCCTGCCGTCGACGGTGTAGACCAGCGCGAAGAGCTGGCCGCCCGTGCTGCGCACCGACAGCAGGTGGCCGGTGGCCTCGGCCACATACGCCGACGACGCGCCGTTGACCGCCGTCGCCAGCGCCGCGGCCACGTTGCTGGCGGTGGCGGTCGGCCCGACCAGCTGGCTGACGCTGACCGCGACGGCGCCGGCGGCGTCGCGGATCACCAGCGCCCAGGTGCTGCCGGGCACGGCCGGCGCGGTGGCCAGCGCGTGCGCGGTCGAGACGAAGCGCGTGGTGAACACGTTGCCGGCGATGTTCTCGATCGCGAGCACGGCGCCGTCGACGCTGGCGCGAAACTCCGGCCGGCCCAGCGCGTTGACGCGCTCGGCGAGCGCGCGGGCGACGCTGGCGTGGGTGTCGCCGGCGACCGCGACATGGGTGAACGACAGGGCGCCGCTGGTCGCGCTCTGCAGGGTCAGCGCCCAGGCCTGGCCGGCCTGGGGACGGCCGGCGGCGACGATCGCGGGCGTCGCCGCGAAGCGCGTGCCGTCGCGCCGCACGATCACGACCTCGCTGCCTTCGGCGGCGGCCGCGAAGTCGGCGTTGGTGCCGCTCGTGATCTCGTTGATCTTCCGGGCCAGCCCGGCCGCGACCTGCGCCAGGCCGTCGCCGGCCGCCACCGCGTACTCGAGCACCGCGGGCGCGGTCGCGCCGTCGTCGAGCGTGACGGTCCAGAGCTCGCCCGGCGTCGGCGTGCCCGCGAGGTTGAGCCCCGCCTCGCTCGGCGTGGTGCGGTCGACCGCGCGCGCTCCGACATCGGTCGCGCCGACCTTGAGCCCGGTGCGGAAGACGCCGCCGTCGCGGTTGACGATCACCACCACCGTGCCGTCGGCGACCGCGGTGAACACGTCGGCCGCATCGCGGTTGATGTCCTCGGCGAGCAGCGTCGCCAGCGCCTGCCGCGACTGTCCGCCGACGGCGGTGACTTCGTGGGTGGAGCCGATGCCGCGCAGCGACACCTCGATGACCCACTTCTGGCCGTCGGCGACGCTGCCGGCGTACTGCGCGAGGTCGACGGTGGTCGCGCGCGGCGCGCTCGCGTCGACGCTCGCCACGCCGTCGGTGCGGCCGATGGTCACGGTGGTCGAGAGCGCGTCGCGCAGCGTTCCGGCCCCGCCCTCGGCGGTGGTCAGCCGCCGCGTGTCGATGTCGTGGAGCGCGAGCTGCCGATGCTCGCCCTGGAACGTGATCAGGTAGACGCGGCCGACCTTGCGCACCGCGACGTTGTCGGTGTACGGCTTGGAGGGCGTGCGCGTCGCGGCATCGAACGCCGGATCGATGTCGATGGTCGCGCCGTTCGGGTTGAGGATCGGGCTCACGGCCTTGAACACGTCGAGCGCGGAGGCGTCGAAGGCGATGTCGGCGGTCTGCCGGAGCTCGAACTCGCCGCGCGCGTTCTCGATGCGGAACCAGAGCGTGAACACGCCCCCGGTGACGTTCGGGTTGATCGCCACGGTCTGCAGGTTGCCGACCGCGGCGTTGACCGTGGCACCGTCGCGCAGCGTGGCGACGGTCACGTCCACCGAAGCGTCGGGGCTGGGCACGAGGCCGGTGGTCGATGCGGTCTCGGCCCAGCGGATCGGCTCCTTGTCGACGCCGGCCTGGTCGCGCACGAAGGTGACCGTGTAGGTGACTTCGCCCGTGCCGCGCGTCTCGTCGACCAGGAGATCGTCGAAGCCGTAGAGCGCGCGCAGGCGCGTGGTGAGGTCGTCGATGCCGTCGGCGGGGTTGGCGTCGACCGCCGGCAGGCTCGCGTCGACCAGCAGGTCGGCGACGCCCTCGGCGCGCACGATGCGGCTCGCCTTGACGTTGCTCGTCGGCGTGCTGCTGGCGGCGGTGACCACCTCGAGGCGGGTGTCGAAGGCGCCGCCCTGGCGGTCGACGATGATGATGCGCGCGCCGTCGGCAAGCGCGGTGTAGCGCGCGGCCGCGGTGGCGGCGTTGAGCTGGTCCGCGAGATCGTCGGCGATGCCGGCCAGGGTGACGCCGGCGACGCTGCTGCCGAGCGGCACGTCGAAGAACAGCGTGCCGACGCGCAGGCGCCAGGTCTCGTGCGGATGCGGCGTGCCGACCAGCCTGACCATGGTGGTGGTGGCGCTGCCGCCGTCGATCGCGGCGGCGGCCACCGTGACCAGCTGCATCGACGCGCCGAGGCTGCGCCGCGCGACGTCGGAGATGAACAGCGTGCCCTCCGCGGTCGCGATGGCGAGCAGGCCGGCGAGCCCGGATCCGGCGGTCGCCGCGGCCTCGTTGATCTTCGCGGCGAACGCGGCGGCGATCTGCTGCCACGACTGCAGCGCGGTGAACTTGTGCTCGAAGGTCGAGACGGTCCCGCCGACGGTGAGCTGCAGCCGCCAGATCGCGCCCACGACCGGCGCACCGCTGACCGCGGCCGCCGTGCCGACGGCAGCCACGGTCCCGCCCGCCGGCTGGCGCGTGACTGCAACCGTCGGCGCGGCGCTCGCGCCGGCGACGATCTCGAGGATCGCGCCGTTGGCGCGCGCCGCGAACGGCACGCCGGCGGCGAAGCGGGTCGCCAGTCGCTCGACGATGCGGTTGATGTTCTCGCCCGCCGCCGCCACCGTGCTCGCGCTGTAGCTGGTGCCGCCGATGCCGACCGTCACGCGCCAGGTCTCGCCGGCGACCGGCGCCGCGAGCGGCGCCGTGAAGCTGACCCGGACCAGGTAGCCGACGCGCAGGTCGATCGCCGGCACGCGCTCCGCGCCGCTGACGTCGACGCCGCGGATCACCTCGGCCGCACCGGCCGGACGCAGCACCGCCGCCACGTCGGCGCGGACCGTGAACGCGTCGCCGCTGCGGCTGGCGACGATCAGCCGGGCGCCGTCGGCGAACGCGGTGAAGCCGCCGCTCGCGTCCTCGTTGATCGCCGCGGCGAGCGCCGCCGCGATCTGCGCGAGCGTCTGCGGCGCCGTGCTCGACGGCGTCGTCGTGCCGACCGTGTGGCCGTAGGTCCGCTTGATGCCCGCGAAGGACAGTTCGACGCCCCAGGCTTCGCCGACCGTCGGCGCGCCCGCCAGCGTGATGCTGCGCGCCTGCGTCGACGCGGCGCCGGCCGCGGGGCTGGCCGGCGCCGGCGTTGCGACCTGCGCATTGCCGACGATGCTGCCGTCGGCACGCGCGATCGCGAGCGACACGCCGACCGCGCCGCCCGCCGGATCGACGACGACCAGCTGATGCACGGGTCCGGCCAGGCTTCTGGCCTTGGCCATGAAGCCGCGCGCGGTGTCGCCGTTGATCGCGGCGGCGAGCGCGGCGACCACGTTGCCGATGGCGGCCGCCGCCGGAATGCCGACGCTGTAGCTGGCCGTCTCCGCCGCGCCGGCGATGCGCACGTACCAGGTCTCGCCCTCGACCAGCATCGCCGCCGGCGCGAAGGTGAGGACATGCGCGTCCGGCACCTGCGCGTCGACGGTGATCCCGGCCGCAGGGGCCACCGTGAACACCGGCGCCGGCAGCGCGGACGCCCCCGCACGTGCGACCACCAGGACGCCGCCGTCGCCGACGGCGATCAGGCCCGGCACCGGGCCGGTGTTGATGCGCGCTGCGAGCGCAGCCATCACGTCGGCAGCGGTCTGGGTGACGTTGTTGCTCCGCAGCACCACGTGCCGGTAGGTGGTCGCGCCGATCGCGACCGACCAGGTCTCGCCGGCGACCGGCACCGTGCTCGGCAGCGCGGTGACCGTCGCTGCCGCGGCCGCGCCCTGCGTCACGGCGTTGCGCGGCGCATAGGTGACGCCGAGGCTGGTCAGGTCGCCGGCCAGCGGCACGACGACCAGGTTGCCGCCTTCGAACGACGCGACGACGTTCGCGATGGCGGCAACCGCCGGCAACCGCTCGGTCGCGCCCTGCGTGAAGACGATGCCGGGCACGTTCGCGCCCCGGTATACCAGCACGAGGCTGGCGGCGCCGTCCGCACGCGCGACGAAACGGGTGCCGGCCACCGCATTGAGCGCGCGCGCCAGGCCCGCCATGACGTCCGCCAGGCTGTCGCCGGACGTCACCGCATAACCCGCGCTCACGATGCCGGCACCGGTGTCGACGTTCACCCCCCAGACTTCGCCGGCGACCAGGGTGATGCCCGCAAGCGTCGCACGCACGAGGTGCGCGTTCGCATTGATGTCCGCGGCCAGACGCTCGGCGATCGCTTCCGGCGACTCGATCACGTACGCCGACGTCACGCCGCCGGCGGTCACGCGCCAGGTCTCGCCCAGGCGCGCGCTGCCCGCGAGGTCGAAGCGCACCGTGTTGGGCGCGACGACCGTGCGCATGGCGCTGCCGCTGCCGGCCGACACCGAGAACGACGGCAGCGGGCTGGCGGTCACCGGGTTGGTGTCGACCACGACGAGGCTGGCGCCGTCGGCGGTGGCGAGGAATCCGGCGAACCTGGCGTTGATGCGCGCCGCCAGCGCGGCAGCCACTTCGGCGAGCGGCACCGACGCGCGCACCGTCACCTCGTGCGTGCTCGATCCGAGGCGCACGGTCACGGTCTGGCCCGCCTCCGGCGTGATCGGCAGCGTGACGACGCCGCCGTCGCGCGCGGTCGCCGCCGCCGCGCCGGCGGCGCGCGACGGCAGCGAGAACACCGCGTCGCCCGCGACCACGAGCGTGGTGCCGCGCGCGGCCGCGGCGATCGCCGAGTTGTCGACGATCTCCTGCGCCAGCGCCGCAACCACCTGCTCGAGCGTCTCGCCGTTGCCGACCACATGCTCGAACGGGGTGCCGCCCACGCTCACGCGCCAGGTTTCGCCGACCACCGGCACGCCCTGGGCCGCGCCCAGCGTGGCGGACGCGCCGAGGCTGGCGGAAACGGCCGCGAAGGTGCGCGCGGGCGCCGGCCCGGGGATCGCGACCGCGGCCGAGAACCCGCGCCCGGCATTGGCGCCCGCGGTCGTGATCCGCAGCGTCGCGCCGGTGGCCAGGGCCGTGTAGGGAGTGCCGATCAGGCCGTTGATCTGCGCGGCCAGCGCGCCGGCCAGCGCCGCCATGTCGCCGGTGACCTGCGCGGACACGGTGGTGGTGACGCCCTCGACCGCGAGCACCAGGCGCCAGGTGTCGCCGGCGACCGCCGGGCCGAACAGCGTGATCTGCCGGCTGGTCGTGGCGCCGGTCTCGACGATCGCGCCGGCCGGCTGGCTGCTCGACAGGGTGAAGGCACGCCCGGCGTGCACGCCCTCGGTGGCGATGACGAGCCGGCGCGTGCCGGTGGCGGCGTCGACGCCGGACGATGCGACGAAGCCGGGCTTGGCATCGATCGCCGCAGCCAGGCCCGCGACGAGTGCATCGAGACTCGCGACCCCGCTCACCTGCACGGTCGTGGTCACGTTGTCGACGGTCAGATCCACGCGCCAGGTATCGGACGCGGTCACCGTGCCCAGCACGTCGAAGCTGCGCGACACCGCGGCCACGGCGGCCGGCGCCACGCTCAGGCGGACGGTGAACGCGGTGCCGATCTGCTGCAGGACCACCAGATCGTCGCCTTCCGCGATCGCCAGGAAGCCGGCAGCCGCGCCGGCGTTGATCGCGGCCGCCAGGCCGGATGCCACCTCGGCCCGGTTCGTGCCGGCGGCGCGGTGGCTGAAGACCGACACGCTGCCGGATGCGGTCTCGAGAGTGGCGCTCCAGACATCGTCGCGCGCGGCCGCCGCGCCGACGGTCGCACGCGCGACCGTGGCCGCGGTCCCGGCCACCGTGTAGACGCCGGCACCGCTGCCGGTCGGCGCCAGCGCCCCGGTGAGCGGACCGACCGTGCTCGCGATGGTGATGCGTGCCCCCGCCGCGCTCGCCGAGAACCCGGCGAAGCTGCCGGCCGGCGCGTTGTTGGCATTGATGAACGCCGCCAGACGCGCGGCGATGCGCTCGAGCGCGGCCGTGCTGCCGGCACCGACATCGCCGCTCAGCACCTGGTAGGTCGCGGTGCGCGCGCCGATGGTGAACGACCAGACCTGGCCGGCCGCCGGTGCCGCCGCCGGTGCCGACAGCGTCACCGTGGCGAGCCAGGACGCGACGATGCCGTACGGGCTCACGGTCAGCACCGGGGCCGGCGCTGCCGTGCCATTGCGCGCGAGCACCAGCGTGTTGCCCTCGGCGATCGCCGAGTAGCCGCTGGCCGCGTCGATGCGCGCCGCCAGGCCCGCGACCACGTCCGCGAGGCCCATGCCGGCCTCGACCGTGAGCTCGCGGGTGAGCCCGTCGAAGGTCACCGACCAGACTTCGCCGACCGTCGGCGTGCCGACCGCGGCGAGCGTCCAGGCGTCGTTGGCGACGCCGGCGCCGGCCGTCGGCGTGCCGGCGGTCGATCCGCCGGCGACGATGCTGATTCCGCTGATGTCGCCATCGACCAGGACATGGCCGTCCTGGCGCACGAGCGCCAGCTGCTCGCCGCTCGCCACCGCCGCATAGGCGGCGCCGCGATTGGCGTTGATGAGTTCGGCGAACCTGCGGGCGATCTTCGCCGTGCTGTCGACGACATAGTTGCCGTCCGCGGTCACGACGGTGCTGCCGACGGTGACGCTGGCGGTGTACGGATCGGCGCCGGTATTGCCGCGCACGGTGATCTGCCAGACCGCGTCCGCGAGCGGCGCGCCGCTCAGGGTGAGGATGCGTGCGCTCGGCGCGCCGACGGTCCCGACCGCCCCGGCGCGGCTCACCACCGCGGCCACGTCGGCGAGCGTGCCGCCGGTGGAGACGATGGCCAGGCGGCCGGCGTCGCCGGCGGCGGCGAAGGCGAAGAACCCGCCGAGGGCGTTGATCTTGAACGCCAGCGCCGTGCCGAACTGCTCGCGCGTGCGCACGGTGACCCCGTCGACCAGCTCATCGTAGGCCACCGCCACCGCGGTCGGCGTGTTGTTGAGCCGGATCGTCCAGGTCTCGCCGGACTGCGGGTTGCCGGCGAGCACGGCCGTCGCGACGCCGGCACCGGCGACCGTCGCACTGCCGGCCAGGCGATCGGGCGAGACCGTGCCCGCCGGGTTGACCAGGAGCCCGGCCGCGGCGGTGATGGTGACGGTGTCGCGCGCGCCGTTGACGGTCGCGGTGTAGCCGGCGATCTGGTTGACCTTGAATGCGAGCGCGTCGGCGAACTCGGCCAGGGTGGCCACGCTCACCGCATTGACCGTGCTGCCGTACGCGACGGCCACCGACTGGCTGCCGTCCAGGCGCAGGGTCCAGGTCTCGCCGGCGCGCGGCGCGCCGCGCAGGCTGGCGATCGCCGTGGTCTGCGCGGCGTCGAGGCTGACCGCGAGCCCGGACGCCGCGGGCGCGAGCACCAGCTCGAACTGGGCGGTGAAATCGGTCGCGGACCTGCTCGCGACGACCACGCTCGCGCCGACCGCGCGCGCGAGCAGGTCGCCGCCCGCCGCGTTGACCAGCCGCTCGAGCGCGAGGGCAGCCTCGGCCGCGGTGTCGACCAGGACCTCCGCCCCGTCGACGGTGAGCACGCTGCCGATCCGCACCTCGTGAACGACGGTGCCGTTGATGCGCAGGCGCCACAGCTCGCCCGTCTGCGCCTCGCCGCCGAGGCTGACGGTCACCGCCCGGCCGGTCGCCGGCGCGCCGACCGTGCCGCTGGTCGCGGTCGCCAGCGCGACCAGCGCGCTCGACTGGAACGCGACGCCCGCGCGCTCGGTGACGAACAGCGTGCTGCCCTTGACGAACGCGGTGAAGCCGGCAGCCGCCCCGGCGTTGATCGCCGCCGCCAGGCGCGCGGCGATCGCGGCCGGCGTCTGCGCCGTGGCATCGACCGACACCGCGTAGGTCGCACCGTCGATGACGACCATCCAGCGGTCGTTGGTGACCGGCGTGCCGGCCAGGTCGAACACCGCCGTCGACGCCGCACGCTGGGTGGTGCTGGCAGCGCCGGCCGGCAGCACGCTGAGCGCCGCCGTGAAGGTGGCACCGCCGCTCAGCGCCAGCCCGAGGGTCGGCGTCGCGCCGTCGGCGCTGGCGGTGAAGCGGCGCGCCGCCGGATCGGCGCTCGCCTGGAACGCCGCCCTGAGGCCGCTTGCGATCGTCGCCAGCGTGTCGCCCGCGCGGACCGTGTAACCAACCGCGGTCGCCGCGGCGCCGACCTGAAGCTCGAGCAGCCAGCGCTCGCCGACGATCACCGGCCCGGAAAGCGTCAGGCTGGCGCCGGCCACCGGATTCGCCGGCACGCCCGTCGCCGTGCCCGGACCGCGCGACTGCACGGCGAGCGCGGCCGGGAATGCCGCGCCCTGCGTGTCGACGATCAGCAGCGTGCGCCCCTCGGCCGCGGCGACGTAGCGGGTCGACCGCGCGCTGATGTCGGCGGCGATGCCGCCGGCGATCTGGGTCGCCGCATCGACCGTGAAGGTCACCGCCAGCGGCGCGCCGGCGCTGCTCAGCCGCAGCGTCCAGGCTTCGCCCTGCGCGGGCGCGCCCGCGAGCGCGAGCGCCGCGTTGCCGCCGGCCGAGTCGCTCTCGAAGACCTGGTCGGCATTCGCGCGCGACACGCTGGCGCGGAACGCGCCGCCGGTCGAGTGCACGGTGAGGGTCGCGCCGGCCGCCGTCGCCGTGTACGCGCCGGGCAGCGCATTGAGTGCCGCCGCGAGGCCCCGCGCCACCTCGACCAGGGGATCGACCACCACCGTGCCGTAGTCGACGCCGCCGAGGCGCACGAACCATTCCTCGCCGGTGACCGCGCTGCCGCCGACGGTCAGCGCCACCGAGGTCGTCGTGTCGCGGCCGACCGTGATCGACCCGCCGACGCTGCTGCCGCCGCCCAGACGGATCGCCAGGGTGATCGCCGGTGCGCTCGGCACGACCGCGCGGTCGGTCACGACCACGGTATTGCCGACGGCCGCGGCGAAGTAGCTGGGCAGGCCGGCGTCCTCGTTGATCCTCGACGCGAGGATGGCGGCGATGTTGGCGCGGCTGCTCGCGGTCACCGCGCGGGTGACGCCGGCCTCGACGATCGAGTAGGTGTTGCCGACCACGATCGCGTAGCTGCCCGCCGCATTCGACGCCGGCCGCGTGACGGTGAAGTTCCAGGAATCGCCGGTGACGAGCGTGCCCGACAGCGCGACGGCGGCGGTGGCGCCGGTGACGGCGTCGACGTCCGCGGCCGGCGCGGTGGCGCGCGTGACGATCTCGAACCGCGCCTGGAAGCCGTTGCCGGCCGGATCGACGATGATGAGCGTCTCGCCGTCGGCGGCGGCGACGAAGCGCTTGACGCCGTCCACCAGGCGCGCGTTGATGAGCGTGGCGAGCTCGCGCGCGATGTCGGCGACGGTGGTGCTGCTGCTCGCCACCCGGTAGTCGTAGCGCGGCAGGTCGTCGATCAGGACCGACCAGGTGTCGCCGTTCGCGAGGCCGGCCTCGGGGCCGATCGGCGTGCCCGACAGGGTGACCATCACCGTCGAGGCGGTGCGCGAATCGATGCTGCGGTCGGCGATGCGCAGGATGTAGGTGCCGGCGGCGGCCTGGACGCGGATGGTCTGCACCTCCGAGACCGACGGCATGCCGTAGCCGGTCAGCGTCGACCCGGTGAGGATGCCGGAACCGCCGGCCGTGGTGGCCCGGTCGTCGACGAACAGGCCGTCGTCGCCCGCGCCGCCGATCACGGTGAGCAGCGCGCGGACCGTGTAGAGGCGGTTCTCCACCGCCGCGAGGTTCGGCGCCGCCTTGCTGGCGACGCGGAACTGGTCGTTGCCGGCCTGGCCGTCGACGGTGGTGTGCCCGTCGATGGCCTGGATGTGGACCACGTCGTTGCCGGCGCCCGCATGGATGTTGGTCGCGCCGGTGTGGGTCGACTCGACGGTGAAGGTGTCGTTGCCGCTGCCCAGCGCGATGTTCAGCACCTCGAGGTCGCGGTAGACGATGCCGCCCGGCAGCGTGCGCCCCGCGATCACCGTGTCGCCCGCCATGCCGAGGCCGGTCAGCTGGCCGGCGGTGAGCAGCCCGACGGTGTCGGCCGGGCTGCCGGCGTTCGAGACGTTCAGCGTGTCGACCTGGGTCGATTCGTCGACGCGGGTATTGAGGTTGACCGGGCGATAGAAGTACTGGTTGCCGCCCTGGGGCTCGCTGAACTTGCGCGTCTCGATGATCGACACCTGGCCCACCGGGGTCACCTCGACGCTGGCCGAGAAGTCGACGTCGTCGAGGTTGGCAACGTACAGGCGCGCGAGGCTCGCGGTGCCGGTGGCGGTCGCCGTGAAGGCCACCACGGCGCTGCCGACGATGTTGCGCGCGAGCTCGCGGGCGACGTCGGCGAGGGTGTCGCCGGCGCGCACCACGTAGGAATGGGTGGTGACGAAGGTCGAATCGTCGAGCATCACGGTCCACACTTCGCCGGCGAACAGCGTCTCGGCGGCCAGCGTGACCACCTTCGCCTGCGCCGCGTCGTCGTCCGAGGCGCGGTTGGCGAGGTCGAACACCGTGCCCGCGCGATTGACCACCAGCAGCGTCGTGCCGTCGGCGTACGCGGTGAAGTCGTCCGGCGCGTTGACGTTGATCGCGGCGGCCAGCGCGGTGATGACGGACGCCGCGGTGTCGCTCGCCCCGGTGACGACCGTGTAGTGCGTGCCGGTGTCGCCGACGCGCAGCAGCACCGTGTAGGTGATGCCCGGCGGCAGCGTGCCGGCGGTGCCGAGCGTCGCGGCCGCGGCGGCGCCGGCCAGGTTGACGCCGCTGGCGGCGAAGCGGATGTCGTCCTTGCCCGCGATCTTGAACGACACCACCGGCGCGGCGCCGCCGCCGGCGCCGAAGACGATCAGCGTGCGGCCTTCGGTGGTCGCGGCGTAGGTGGTGTTCGCGCCGTTGATCCGCTTGGCGAGTTCGGCGGCGATGTCGGCGGTCGACTCGGTCCCGCTCGCGGTGTAGTCGTACGGCGTACCGCCCAGGTTCACCCGCCACACCTCGTTGGCGACCGGCGCCCCGGCGAGCACGGCGGTCCAGGCGCGCGGCGCCACCGTGTGCGGCGCGAGCGAGACGTTGTTGCTGTTGCCGGCACCGACGCGATCGTCCGCCGGGGTCACGGCGATGCTCGCGGTCACGCTGCCGGCGTCGACCGCGGTCGACACCAGCACCAGGCGCTCGCCCTCGACCGAGGCGATGTGGCCGGCGCCCGGCGCCGCGTTGACCAGCGCCGCGAGCGCCAGCGCGACATTGGCGAGCGTGTCTTCGCGCACCGCGTAGTAGCTGAAGGTCGACGGCGTCGCGCCGGCCAGGGTCAGGGTCCATTTCTCCCCTTCCACCGGCTTGCCCGACAGCTTGAGCGAGGCCGCGCCCCCGCGTGCCTCGGCCACGCCGTAGAGGTCGACGGTGCCGTCGACGGCCGGCGTGAAGCGGAAGCTGGTCGGGAAGTCCGCGAACCCGGCGCCGCTGCGCTTGACGATCACCAGCGCATCGCCGGCGGCGACCGCCTTGAAGCCGGCCAGTCCGGTCAGCGGGTCGTTGATCCGGGCGGCGAAGATGCGCGCCAGCGCGGCCGGGCCGTCGGCGACGACGCGCTCGCCGTCGACGATGAAGGTCTCGCCGATCGCGACCGCGAGCCGGTTGGACAGGTCGGCCTTGAGGGTGTCGACGGTCAGGGTCCAGACCTCGCGCGGGTGCGGCGTGCCGGCGAAGGTGACGGTGGTCGCCCCGGCGGTGCCGGCAACCACGGCGGTCGGCGCGGACGCCGGCGCCGGCGCGATCGCGAAGCTGCCGCTCCATGCGCGGCCGTCGCGGCTGACGATCGCCAGTTGGCGCCCTTCGGCAACCGCCGACAGCGACACCGGCCCGCTGTCGTTGATCATGCGCGCGAAGATCGCGGCCGCGTTTTCCTGCGAGGTGGCCGGCAGCCCGAAATAGGTGTTGCCGACCGTCAGGCTGACGGTCTGGGACGGCATGCCGGCGGCGGCGAGCACGATGCTCCAGACCTGCCCGGTCGTGAGCGTGCTCTGCACGCTGTCCATGAACGCGACCGGGCGGGCGGCATCGAGCGCGAAGCTGCTCACGTGGGCGATCGAGAGCGCCGGCGCCAGCACGGTGCCGGTGAGGTCGGAGACCAGCACCACGGCGCCCTCGGCCGCGGCGCTGTAGCGCGCGCTCTCGGAGAAGACGGTGGTGATGCCGCCCTGCGTGATCTCGACCGTCCAGGTCTCGCCCAGCGCGATCTCGGCGCCGGCGAACGCCAGCGTGACGCTCGTGGCGGGACTGGTCACGCGGCTGATGACGGCACCCGCGCCGTTCTTGAGCGCGGCGGTGATGGCGCCGCCGGCACGCTGGATGAGCAGGCTGGTGCCGCTGAGTTGCGCGCTGTAGCCCGCGCGGTCGTCGATCGCGCGGGCCAGACGGCCGGCCACGCCGGCCGCGGTGTTGTCGGCGCGGATCGCGGCCGCCAGGGCGTCGGCCACGTCCGCCAGCGCGGTCGCGCCGTTCTGCACCGTGACGGCGTAGCTGCGCGCGCCCAGCGTGATGGTCCAGACCTCGCCGGCCAGCGGATGACCGAACAGCGTGACGTCGGCGCGCGCCGGCACCGGCGCGACGCTGCGCGGCGACGCCGGGGCGACGCTGACCGTCGCCTCGAACGCGCCGCCGGCGCGGGTGACGAGGACCAGCGACGGCCCGTCGCCGGCGGCGGTGAACACGGGCGCGCCGGTGTCGGCGTTGATCTTGCCGGCCAGCGTCAGCGCGATGTCGGCCAGCGTCGTGGCGGCGCCGACCGGCGCGGTGTAGCTGCGCTCGACCGGCGCGGTGCCGGTGCGGTCGACGACGGTGAGCGTCCAGACCTCGCCGTTCTGCGGATTGCCGGCCAGCGCGATGCTGACGCTGCGCGCGGTCGCGGCGTCGACCGCGGCGGTGCCGGCGGCGCGCACCGACAGCACGGCGGTGAACGCGTCGGCGCCGTCGCGGAACACGTGCAGCGTGCTGCCGGCGACATCCGCCGTGTACGGCCCGGCGCCCTCGGCATTGACCGCCGCCGCCAGCGCACGGAGGATCGTCGCGACGTCCGTGCCGCCGGCGCCGGCGCTGTAGGTGGTGACGGTGCTGCCGGCGGTGAGCGTCAGCACCCAGGTTTCCTCCGCCACCGCCGTCGCCGCGGCCGCGTTGACCCCGCCTGCGCGCGCCGCCGCTTCGCCGACGGTGCCCGCCGACGCCGGCGCGACCGACGCGCCGAGCGTGAACGCGGCCGCGCCGTCGCGCTTGACGACGTAGAGCGTGCCGTCACGCGCCGCTGCCGAGAACGCGGCCGCATCCGGGTCGGCGGAACTGTTGACGAGCGCCGCCAGCGCCGCGGCGGCGGACTGCGCGGTATCGCCCTGCACCGCGGTGTAGGCGAGGTCCACCTTCGCCGTGCCGATCGTCAGGCTGGCGCTGAAGCGGTCGCCCGCGCGCACCGTGCCGCCGACGAGCGTGCTGGCCGCCGGGGTCGGCAGCGCGACCTGGTCGAGCGCGCCGGCCACCCCGAGGCTGAAGCTGGCGTTGAACGCGGCGCCCTTGCGATGGACGATGAACAGCTGCGCCCCGTCGGCCAGCGCGGTGAAGTCGACCGGCGCCTGCGCGTTGATCGCGGCAGCGAGGTTGGCGGCGATCTCGGCGAGCGTCGGCAGGCGCGTCCCCGCCGCCGACGGGCTGCCGTTCGTGTCGACCGGACCGACCGCGTAGCTGACCGCGGTGGCGGGAACGCCCGCCCCCGACAGGGTGACGATCCAGGTTTCGCCGGCCACCGCGCTGCCCGCGAGGGACAGGGTGTTGCCGACGAGGGCCTGCGCCGTCGGGTCGGCGGCGAAATCGCGCGCGGCCGGGTGGGTCACCTTGGCAAGGCTGAACGCCGGCGCGACGACCCCGCCGCTGCGCTTGACGATGACCAGCACGCCGCCATCGCCCGCCGCGCTGAAGTCGGCCAGCGCGGCAAGCGTGGACTCGTTGATCGACTTCGCCAGCGCGCGCGCGACCGCTTCGCGTCCCTCGCCGGCGCCCACGGTGTGCAGCACGGTCACGCCGTTCAGGTCGACGCGGTAGATGTCGCCCGTCACCGGGGTGCCGGACAGCGTGCCCAGGGCGGCGCTCGCGGTGTTGGTCGCGCCGCCCCAGGACCGGCTCGAGCCGGCCTTGGGCGTGAAACTCGTCGAGAGCGTCGACGCCGGCGCCGCCGGTCCGGCGATCACCAGCCGCGCGCCCTCGGCGGTCGCGGCGAAGCCGCCGGCGCCGGCGGAGATCGCGCGCGCCAGCGCCTGGGCCAGTTCCGCCAGCGTGTCGACCACGACCGGCCCGCCGCCCAGGTCGACGCTGGACCCGACCACCACTGCGAACGCCGTGCCGTTGAGGGTCACGCGCCAGGTGTCGCCTGCGACCGGCGTGCCGGCCAGATCCACCAGGTAGGCCGCCGGCACCCCCGGCGCGGCGACCGTCGGCGGCGCCGCGATCGCCAGCGTGGGAACGGCCACGGCGGCGCCGCGATTGACGATCGACAGGCCGTTGCCGCGCGCCGCCGCGGTGACGTCGGTCAGGCCGGCATGATCGCGCACCAGGCGCGCCAGCTCGGCCGCGATGCCGGCCAGGGTCTTGTCGGCAGCGCCGCCGGGCAGCGCGCCGATCGCCACGCCGACGGTGACACCGCCGACCGTGAGCTGCCAGGTGTCGCCGGCGCGCGGCGTGCCCGACAGGCTGACGTTGAACGCCTGCGCCGTGCCGGCCGCGAGCGCGACGCCCGCGGCGTTGCCGGCGGCGCTCGCCGCGGCGCTGGTGACGAAGCTGCCGCCGTCGCGCCGGACGATGAGCAGCAGGTCGCCCTCGACCATCGCGGTGTAGGCGCCGAGGTCGGCGTGGCCGTTGACGGCCGCGGCGAAGCCCGCGGCCAGGGTCGCCGGCGTCGCCGCCGGAAGCGGGCCCAGCACCTTGCCGTCGACACTGAGGGTCCAGGTCGCGCCGGGGACCACGACGCCGCCGAACGCGACGCGGGTGGCGCTCGACGCGAGGTTCGTGGTGGCGCGGTTGCCGACGCTGAAGGTCGCGCCCGCCGGATTGACGATGATCAGCTGCGCGCCGTCGGCGGTGGCGACGTACGCCGGCAGGTTGTCGGCCAGCGCCGCCAGGCCGGCCGCCACCTGCGCGGCGCTGCGCGCGCTGCCGCTGGCCGCGAGCGTCAGCGTGGTGACCGCGCCGTCGCCGTCGATGAGCACCAGCGCGGTGCTCTGGCCGGCGGCGAGGCCGGCGCCGATCGTCACCACCACCGCCGTGGCGGTCGAGGCGTCGACGGTGGCGCCGGAGACGCGGGTGATGGCGAACTCGGTCGTGAACGCGCTGCCGTCGCGATTGACCACGACCAGGCGGGTCTCGTCGCCGACCGCGGCGAAGCGCGTCATCAGCGGCGCATCGTCGGCATTGATGCGCGCCGCCAGGCGCGCGGCGATCGCCGTGACCGTGTCGCCGGCGAGCGCCTGCTCGCTGTAGGCGACGCCGTTGATCCGCACCGTCCACGTCTCGCCCGGCGCCGGCGTGCCGGCGAGCGTCACGACTGCGGAGGTCGCCGCCTCCTCGCCGAACGGCGTCGGTCCGTGGTGGAACGAGGCAGCGAAGCCGCCCGCGGTGCGGCGCACCAGCACCAGTTCGGCGCCGCTGGCGATCGCGCTGAAGTCCTCGCCCGCGACCAGCGCGACGCCGGCGGCCAGCGCGCGGACGATGTCGGCCACCGTCTCGCCCTCGGCGATGGTGTGCGAGACGGTGCGCGTGCTGCCGCTGTAGTCGAGGCGGACCGCCCAGGCCGCGCCCACCACCGGCGCGCCGGACAGGGTCATGAGGGACACGCTGGCGGTGCCGGCGAGCAGCAGCTGCCCGCCCGCGTTGCGCTGGTCGGTGTCGACGACAAAGAGGTCGGCCAGCGTGAAGCGGTGGCCGGCGCGGTTCACGACCACCAGGGTCGCGCCGTCGGCGGTCGCGGTGTAGTCGTCCGGCGCGCGCGCATTGATCGCCGCGGCCAGGCGGGCGGCCACCGAGGCGGCCGATTCGACATCGTCGGCCGACTGGCCGGGCTGTAGCGCCTCGCCGGCCAGCGCCTTGGTCGTGACGGTGTACGAGACGAGACTCGAGAGGTCGTTGCCGACCAGGGTCACGCTGAAGGTGCGGCCCAGGACCAGCGCCTGGGGAATGGTCGCCGTGCGCACCACGGGCACGGTCGCCTGCGCCGGTGCGCCCGCCGGCGCCAGGCTCACGCTGGCGCCGAACGCCGCGGCGTTGCGCTCGACCACGACCAGCAGCGCGCCCACCGACAGCGCGCTGACCCCGTCCGGCGCCGCCGCGTCGACCGCGCTCGCGAGCGCGGCAGCGACCTGGCTCACCGTCTGCGCCGTCGGCGCCGTCGCCGGGTCGCCGTCGCCGTCGACCAGGCGCACCACGTGCTCGGCGGTGGCGGCGACGCCGCCCGTCAGCACGACGCGCCACACTTCGCCGCCGACCGGCACCCCGGACAGCGTGCGCGCCTGCACCGCGACCGTCTTCACCGTCATGGTGGCGCCGCCGACGACCCCGCCCGGCGCGGCGGCGATCGTCGCCGCGAGGTTGAACGCCGCGCCTGCGGTGTTGACGATCACCACGGCACTGCCGTCTGCAGCGGCGCGGAATCCCGCCGGCGCGGCGCCGTTGAAGGCGTCGGCGAGCTTGCGCGCCACCCCGGCGCGGGTGTCGCCGGATGCGACCACGACGGCGGCGTTGACCGCGCCCATGGCAATGGTCCACGTCTGGCCGGCGAGCGGCGCGCCGCCGAGTTCGACCGCGCGCGCGGTCGCGGTGCCGACCGCGGCGCTGCCGGTCGACGGTGCCGCCGCCGCGAAGCCCGGGGTGACGGTGAAATCGGCCTGGCGATTGACCACGATCAGGCGCGCTCCCTCGCTGGCGGCCACGTAGGCGGCGCCGGCACCGGCCTCGATGGCCGCGGCCAGCTTGGCGGCGATCACCTCGAGCGACTCGACGGTGTAGGTGTAGGTGGCCTCGCCGACGGTGACGCTCCACGCCTCGCCGAGCGCCGCGGTGCCGCCCAGCGTCAGGCGCGTCACGGTCGGCGAGACCTGCGAGCGGGTGAAGCTGCCGCTGGTCGCGCCGGCCGGGGTGATGCGGGTCGACGTGGCGAAGCCCGGCGCGGCGGCGTTCTCGATCACCAGGGTATTGCCGTTGACCCGCGCGGTGAAACCGCTGCCGGCGGCGTTGATCTGCGCGGCGAGCCCGGCGGCGACTTCGGCGAGCGCCACCTGGGCGCGGACCACGTGGCTGTGGCTGCTCGCCACCGTGCCGCCGGCGCCGACGAACGACAGCGCAACCGACCAGGTGTCGCCGGCCACCGGCGTGCCGGCCAGCACGACGCTCCTGGCCCAGGTCTGCGCGGGGTCGGGCGTGAGCGGCGTCGCCGGCGGGCTGATCTCGAAGGTGGTCGCGAGCGTGTTGCCGGCGGTGTTGACCACGACCAGCGCGACGCCGGCGGCGCGCGCGGCGAGGTTGCCGGCGGTGTCGGCGTTGACGGCCGCGGCGAGCGCCGCGCTGATGGTCTCGGCGGTGTCGCCGGCGACCACCAGGTGATTGAAGCGCTTGACCGTGCCGGCGATGTCCAGCGCCAGGCTCCAGGTGGTGCCGGCCACCGGCGTGCCCGACAGCACCACCGTGCTGGTCGCCTGCGACGGCCACGGCGCCTCGAAGGTGACGGTGTAACCCGAGACCACCGGCTGGAACTCGCTGGCGACGCGATCGGCGAGATTGGTGGTGAGGTCGGCGATCGCGCCGGTCGACGGGGTGAACGCGTAGCTGCGCCCGTCGAGGCTCAGGACCCACGGCTGGCTGGCGGTGACGCGCTTGACCTCGAACGACGCCTGGGTCCACTTGAAGCCGAACAGCTTGGTGAAGTCGGCCGCATCCACCTGCTTCGGCGTTCCGCTCGTCGCCGTGCCGCCGATGCCGCCGCCGGTGATGGTCGCGGCGCTGCGGAACGCGACCCGCGCGCCCGCCGGATCGGCAGTCGTGGTCACCCACAGGCGCAGCTTGGCATTGCCGAGGATGTCCACCGACGCCTCGGCATGGACGGTGCGGCCGCCGATCACCGCGCCGTCGAGCCCGCCGTCGGCCGCCTTGCCGGCCCAGTGCTTGACCACCGCGGACAGCGCGCGGCCATCGGCGGTGACGACGTAGTCCGAGCCCGCATCGGCGGCGCCGTCGCCGCCGATGTCGAGCGCGATGCTCCAGGTCTGGCCGACTTCGGCGGCGCCGGTCAGGCGCACCACCGCCTCGGTCCACTCGAGCGCGCTGGTGGCCAGGCCGACCGGCGACGGCACGGTGGTCGCCGCCTGCTCCGGCGTGCCGGAGAAGACGATGTCGTCCCTGGTCGGCGCGCCGCCGTTGATCGTCAGGCCGACCGAGAACGACTTGTCGCGTCCGACCGACAGGAGCTCCTGCGACACCGACAGCACGTCGAGGAAGCGGTTGAGCGCCGGGCCGTCGAGCCAGGTGAACTCGAACGGGAACTCGTTCATGCGCGGGTCGAAGCCCGGGCGCTCGCCGTAGACCGCGTTGAAGTGGAACGACTCGCGGTCGCTCATCCTGCCGTTGCCGTTGCTGTCGACATCGACGGTGTTGACGGTGCCGTCGGCCTGCGGGCGGTTGGTTTCCTCGGGCAGCCGGAACGGGTCGTTGAGGAAGCGTTCGGTGCCGACCAGCGAGCCGCCGACGATCGACAGCGGCCCGCGCACGGCGTCGACGCGGTCCTCGAAGGCCGGGAACACGAGGGCGTCGCCGCCGTCGACGATGTCGTCGTCGATCGCCATCAGGCTCACGGTCTGCGCGTCGTCCCAGTCGAGCGGGGTGAAGACCAGCTGCGGCGTGACGCTCGCCGCGCCGGCCGTGGCCAGGCCGGCCGCGCGGCTCGGGTGGGCGACATCGCCCAGGCCGACCAGCACGCGCGCCGCGAGGTCGCGGGTCTGGTCGGCGGTGGCATTGCCGATGGTGATGACGCGGCCGCGCACCGTGACATCGAAGAATTGCGACAGGCGCGTGCCGATCGCGCTCGCGCTGCCGGCGCCGACCTTGAGCGTGGCGCCGGCCGGCGCGGCGCCCGCGGGGTCGACCACCAGGATCCGCGTGCCGTCGGCCGCGGCGCGGTAGCCGGCGGCGGTATTGGCGTTGATCGCCGCGGCCAGCCCTTCGGCGACCCGGGCCGCGTCGTCGCCGGCGACGGGCGCGTAGACGAACGAGGTCGTGGTGCCGCCGGTGGTGAGCGCGAGCGTCCACGCGACGGCGGCCGCCGGCGTGCCGCGGCCGGCGAGATCGACCGCCAGCGTCCGCTCCATGCCGGTGGCGAGCGCCTGTGCCACGTCGGCCAGGGTATCGCCGAACTGCGTGGTGTAGAACGCGAGCGTGGTGAAGCTGGCGGACAGCTCGGGAGTCGGGAACGCCGCCGCGTCGCGCAGCTGCAGCACCCAGTGCTCGCCGGCGCCGACCCTGCCCTGGAGCTCGACGTCGACCGCATCGAAGCGGCTCGTCGTTCCCACGGTCTTGCGCTGCACCGTCGCCTTGCCGCTGCCGTCGGCGGCGCGGCGCACCTTGACGCCGCCGCTGGTGTCGCTGTCGAGGCCCAGCGTGACCTCGGCGTAGAAGGACTTGCCCGCATTCGCCGTCGTCGGGTTGATGGTGAGCCGCGGCGCCGCGGCGCTGCCCGTGACGACCGCGGTGTAGCCGCCGCCGACGTGCGTGTTGACCGCCGCGGCAAGGCCATTGGCGACGTCGAGGATCGCCGCGCCGACGGCCGGCTCGAACACATAGACCTGGCTCTTGGTACTGCGCAGCGCCGCTTTCTCGGTATCGTCGAGCGTGCCATCCGACAGGCGGCTGAACACCGCATCGATGAACGCATCGACCGACAGGGTCGTATCGGTTCCGGTCAGGGTCAGGACCCAGTACTCGCCTGCCGCCGGGGTGCCGCCGAACTCGATCAGCGCCTGGTTCGTGGCGGCGCGCACCTGGCGCGCCTCGTTCTGGCCGAAGCCCGCGTCCGGGTTGAACGCCTGGTCGGCGTCGTAGGTGCGGGTGATCGCCGGCACTGCATTGATCACCACCGTGGTGCTGTCGGCGGGCCTGGCGGTCAGCACGACGCTGTAGCTGTCGGTCACGAGCGACGGCTGCTGGGTGCCGATGGTGAACGCGCCGTCCAGTCCCTCGTTGTAGGAGCCGTCGGTCGGGCTGCCGGGCGTGCCGTCGGCGCGCAATGCGCGGGAATCCAGCGACAGGCGCGTGCTGATCTCGTAGCGGCTGCCCGGGCCCGGCGTCACCAGCCACGCGTCGGCGGTGCCGCGGTCGAGCACGAAGGCCTGGGTCTCGGGGTCGTAGCGCGTGATGGTCGCGGTCTGGCCGGCACCCGCGCCTTCGACGATGGTCAGGGTCTTGCCGGCGACGTCGAGCGCCGACTCGTTGACCGCGTGCCCCGGCACCGACAGGATCAGGTCGTACTTGAGGCCGGCGTAGACGTAGGGCAGTTCCTCCTGCGGCAGCAGGCGGTCGTAGGTGATCACCGACGACACCCGCACCGCGAGGCTGCGGGTCGCGTCGCCGGCGGGAATGCTGGCCTGCAGGAACGGGTCATAGGGCGTCGCGCTGCCCGGATCGACGGCGAACGGGCTCGCCCCGGGCGCGTACGGCACGCCCGGCGTGTAGCGCGCCGAGGCGAGCACGGTGCCGGTGGCGAGGTCGATCAGCTCCAGGCGCGGGCTCACCACGAAGTTCGCGATCTCGTAGCGCGGCACGTCGACATAGACCGGGCGCAACTCGTAGATCGGCAGGAACGAGATGCCGAAGACGTAGCCCACCACGACCTGCTCGTAGTAGGCGACCACGCGGTCGGTGCCGGTCTGCACCAGGCGGCTGCCGGTCACGAGGCTGGTCTTGTCGATGTCGGCCACCACCAGCACGCTGCCGCCGCGCTGCGCGCTGACGACGAACGGGTCGACCCCGGCGGCCTGCGACCGGTCGGCATCGACGACCCGGATCGTGGCGCCACTGCGGAAGGCCGTATAGGAGGCGCCCGCCGCGTTGATCTTGTCGACCAGCTTCTGCGCGACGGTGTACAGGTTGCGGTCGCCCTCGTCCAGGCCGAGCTCCGCGGCTCCCGGCGTCTCCGACAGCCGATACTCGAACTTCCTGCCGTTGATCGTGACGGTGAAGAGTTCCGACGTCTCGACCTTCTGCACCTCGCCGATGAGCTCGATGATCGCCTGCGTGTAGTGCGGACGCGCATTGCCGTTGCCGTCGACGTCGGCGACGGTCGTCGGCGTGTCGTGCGGCGCCACGCGGGTCCACTTCAGGTTGCCCAGCCGCACCACGCCGCCGCCGGTCTCCGCCTCGACGACGACGGTCTCACCGTCCTTGTCCGCCTTGATGCCCGAGCGGACGTTGATCATCTCGACCAGGAAATCGATCAGCGCGGTCTTCGTCGGGTAGTCGACAAGGAAGGTCTTGGTGACGCTGCCGGTCGCGTCGGTGAGCTGCCACACGTCCTGCGCGGTCGACGCCGGATACTGCGCGAACTCCGGCGTGATCACCATCTGCCAGGACGGCGCCAGCGTGCCGCGGACCGCGGCCGTCCCGGCCGCCGCGGGCACGCTGACCGTTGCGCTGGCGGCGCTGGTGCCGAGGATCAGCAGCTTGCCGCTGTCGAGCACGAGCGCATCGAACGCGGCGAGGCCGTCGATGGCCGTGCGCAGCAGGCCGGCGATGACGCTGTCGTCCTCGGTGGTGTCGATCGGCACGTCCCGGAACACCGTCGGCGTCGCCGGCAGGTCGACCTGCCAGCGCTCGCCCTCGCGGCCGGTGCCGCTGGTGGTGATCTCGGTGGCCGCGCGGCTCGCCACCGCCGCGAGCGCCTTGGCCGGACGCACCTCGCTCAGGGTGTGCGTCGCGGCCGCCGCCCAGTTGCCGCTCGCCAGGGTCACGGTGATGCGGTCGTTGCTGGCGTTGTAGGTCGCGTTGTAGGTCGCGGAGTCCTTGATCTTCTTCGTCAGCGCCGCCGCGGTCGCGTCGCGGGCATTCGAATGCGTCGTGCCGAACTCGTCGGTGTAGCTGGCGAGCAGGGCCTGCGCGAACGCGGTCTCGCCGGGCAGCGTGAGGCTCCAGGTCCAGTCCGTGCCCACGGTCGTGTTCGCCGACAGCGTCGAGACGTCGAACACCGCGTCGTTCTCGGAGGTCAGGACCGCATCCGACACCGACGCGGTCTTGTAGGTCTCGGTGAGGGAGGCGCTGAAGCTGCCGCTCGACTTCCGGATGACCAGCGCGTTGTTGGCGGCGTCGTAGGCGGCGGTGTATCCGCCGGTGTTGACCTGGCCGGCCAGTGCCGCCGCGGTCAAGGCCAGCGTGCCGAGTGCGGTCTGCTCGATCGCCGCCACGCCGGTCAGCGTCAGCGTCCACTTGTCGGTCAGTGTCGACGCGCCGTTGAGCGTCGCCAGGCTCACGACCGCGACCGCATTGACCGACGCGGCCGCCAGCGTGCCGCCGGTCGCAGTCGGCGCCGTGATCGAGAACTCGACCTTGCCCGAGAGCCCGCTGCCGAAGGTGATCACGATGTCGGCGTCGCTGGCGTTCGCACGCGTGCCGACCGAGAACTCGCTGCCATTGACGCCGCGCAGCAGGTCGCGCAACTTCTCGGCGATGTCGGCGGGACCGTCGTTGAGCAGGACCGGGTACTCCTGCACGTCCTTGGTGCCGACCTTGATCGACCACTTCTCGCCGACGTGCGGGACGCCGCCGAGCGCGATGGTGAAGCTGGTCCACCTGGCCGCCTCGACCGGCGCCGTGAGGCCGCCGACCACTGCCGACTGGCCGAACGGCGTGCCGATGAATCTCGCGCTGCCGCGCGGGTCGATGCCCGTGATCTTCAGGCCGACCGTGACCGGACCTGTCGCGTGGCTCAGCGTCAAGATCTCGCCGCTGACGGCGACGCCGAGTCCGGACAGCGCCGCGGTCGGCAGATCCCGCTGGGCGATGACCGCCGCCCGCAGCGCGTCGGCGACACCGCTGCGGCTGGTCTGGTTCGTGACGCTGATCTCGACACCGTTGACGATCAGGACCCAGGTGTCGGATGCCGACAGCGTCGACCCGGCATCCTGGTCGATATCGATGTCGACGCTCGAGAACTGGATCGCGTTGCTGTTGCCCGCCTCGGTGGCGATCATGGTGCGCGTGACCGTGTTGACGACCTGGTGGCGCATGCCGTCGGGCGTGGTGCTGTCGTGCGGCCGGCCCTGCAGGGTGAAGCCGCTCGCCGTGTTGGTGACGATGAGCGTGGCCTCGGTGCCGCCGTCCTCGACGCTCGGCGTGACCGTCGCGGTGTAGCCGCTGATCGCGCCGATCTGGCCGGCGAGTTCGGTGGCGATGTCCCACAGGCTGGTCGAGGCCGTCGCCGCGGCGGTGGCGAAGTCGCGGTAGCCCAGGCCCAGCTGCCAGATGTCGCCGGCCTTGACCTTGCCGGTGAGCTTGAAGCTGGCGCTGGTGTAGTAGGTGCTGGTGTCGCGCAGGTTGCGGTCGGTGGCGGTGTTGAGGATGTTCGTGCTCTCCAGCGTGACCAGCGGCTGGCTGGTCGGCACCGGGTTGGCGTCGAAGCTGAAGATGTCGAAGGTGTTGTCGCCGCGTCCGACGATGCGCGCGTACGGCGTGCTCGAATCGATGGTCGGGATGCCCGCGCTCACGAAGGTCAGGTTGCCGACGCTCGGGTCCTTGAAGGTGAAGAAGTTCAGGCCGCGCGTCGCCGCGCTGTCGGTGGTGACGCCGTCGAGGTCCTGGCCGGGCGAACGGTCGCCCAGCGCGGGCGTCGGGTTGTTCACCCCCTCCTGCTCGGCCACCGGCTGCGGCACGAACAGGAAGGTGTCCTGCGCATGCCCTTCGATCGACACGTGCAGCTCGTAGTCGGTCCCCTGCGGCACGCCGTCGCGGCCATAGGCCGAGACCTCGACGTAGTAGGTGCCGGGCTGGGTGATGTTGTAGGACAGGTAGCCGTCGTAGGTGAAGCCGAACCAGACCGGCGCGCTGCCGGCGTCGGCGCCGCGCAGCGTGCCGGTCGCGACCAGGGTCGGCTGGCGCGGCAGATCCGGATCGAGCGGCTCCCTGAGCTCCCACAGGCGCAGCAGGCTGGCCCAGATGGTGCTGTCGCCCGGCCGATAGCCGTTGTCGATGTCGAACACCACGCGCGCGCCGTCGATGCCGATCATCTCCTGGGTCACCTGGAAGGCGAAGAAGTCCGGCCGCCCGTCGCCGGTGCCCAGGATCGTCAGGTGCGGCACGCTGTCCGAGTTCTCGATGTTCGGATTGGCGTTCTTGTTCCACTTCGCGGTGTCGATGTCCTGCGCCAGGAACACCGAATCCTGGATCCCCAGCTCGCGCGTGATCGCGGTGCCGAAGTCGCCGATGAAGATCGGGTTGCCGTCGCCGCGCTTCAGATAGAGATTGAACGGCCCGGCGCTGGTGACGGTCAGGTAGTCGGTCTCGATGTTGCTCTGGTTGCGCGAACCGGCGTCGTACCGGCTGCTGCCGTGGATCCGGCTGGCCAGTTCGCGCGCGACATCGCGCGTCGTGAAGCTGCCCGCGGTCGGGATCGTGTAGCTGAAGGTCTCGACCACCGCGGCGGCGCTGCCAGTGCTCGGCTGGGTCAGCGTCGCCGTCCAGGTCTGGCCGTTGACCACCGCGCCTTCGATCAGGAAGCGCACCGAGACCTTCTGGCTCAGGTAGCCGGAGCCCAGCACCACGGTCTCGGTCGGCTCGACGACGTTGCTCGAATCGCCGCTCTGCAGGACCAGGACGCCCGGCGCGTCGTTGTCGACCACCATCACGTCGCGCGCTTCCGGCGCCAGGACCTCGCGATTGGCGCCGGCGGTGTAGGTGTAGCGCGTGCTCGGCGGCGTGCCGTTGGAGAGCGTCGCGTCGACATTGTTGACCGACGTTGCGCCCGGCGTCGCCGCGATCGCGAAGGTGAGGTCGAAGCCGCCCATGCGCTCGACCACGAGGGAGGCGGCCGTCGCCGAGGTGGCCACCACGCGCGCGCTGAAGCCGGTGCCGGCGCCGCTCCCGATCGCGTCGCGCAGGAAGCCCAGCACGGCCGCCAGCGACTGGCCTGCCTGCACCTCGTGCGCATGCACGGTCTTCCAGCCGCCGAGGCTCTGGCTGATGGCGACCGTCCAGATTTCGCCCGCGCGCGGCGTGCCGGACACGGCAACGCTGGTACGGTCGAAGGCGGTGCCGAGCGCGAGGTTCCAGGCCGCGCCCTGGACGATGCGGTCGCCGCCGCTCACGTCGGTGAGGTCGAACGCCAGGCGCGACCAGTGGGTGGTGCTGGCAGCGCTGGCGCTGCCAACGCCGACGGCCACGACGCTGCCGCCGCTGCCCGCTGCGCCCGGCTGCGAGGCCGATTTCGCCAGGCGCACATCGACGGTGAACGGCGCCCCGTTGCGTGCGTAGACGATCAGGCCGCCGCCGCCGGTGCTGCCGCTCACCCGCGCGCTGCTCTGCAGGCTGACGCCGGTGGCCGAGACGTCGACGGCGAACGCGCCGGCGCCGGCATGCGGCCCGCTCGCCGGGCGCTCGATGACGAACTCGCTCTCCGTGAGCGTCGTCGGGCTGGTGACGCGGAACTTCGCCAGGGCGCGCACGCCATCGGACAGGCGCTGCGCGACGGTGAGCAGCGTGTCGTTGCCGAGCACCTTGTACGAGACCGTGTCGGCCGGGTCGTCGCCGAGCCGCAGCGTCCAGACATCGTCCTTGAGCGGCGTGCCCGAGAGCTTCAGCGTCGCGCTGGTGTAGCGGGCGCCGTACGCGCTGCCGGCCTGGTTGATCACGTCGGCGAGCCCGCCGGCGATCCGGGCGATCGCCTCCGGATTGCCCGAGACCGCATCGAGCTTGCGCGTGTACTCGTAGACGGTGCCGTCGAGGTTCACGGTCCACACCGCACCGACCGGCGCCAGGTCCGACCCCGGATCGGTCAGCGCGATCTGCGCCGTGGTCCAGGCGCGCTCGCCGGTCAGCACCGCCCCCAGACGGGTCGTCGGCGAGATGATGGCGCGGCCGGCCGAACTGCCCGAGACCGCGAAACCGAGGGTGACGACGACGCTCGAGGAGCCCGCGACGGTGATCACCGCGCCGCTGGCGCTGGCATCGACGCCCGGCGCGGCGTCGATCAGGGCGGCGAGCGCCGTCGCGATCGCGCCGAGCGCGTCGCCCTGCTGGACGCTGTACGCATAGGCCTTGCCGTTGACGGTCAGCGCCCAGGTCTCGCCGGCCAGCGCCGTGCCCGCGAGGGTCACGGTCGCCCCGGTGTATGGCGTGATCAGGTCGGCGTTGAAGGCCGGTCCGGTGAACGTGACCGTCTTGTTGCCGACCACGGCTTCGAAGCGGCTGTCGAGGTCGCCGTTGACGCTGTTGGCGATGCCCTCGGCCACGCCCTGGACCGTCACGCCGAGGAAATTGTCGAGGTCGGCGGCCTTGCTGCCGTTCGCCTCGAGCGCACGGATCGCGTGGCTGATGCGCGAGTAGTGCGTGCCTTCGCGGGCGCTGTCGTTGACCGCCTTGACCGTGACCTTGCGCGCGGTGTTCCAGTTGCTCGCGGTGAAGGTCAGGGTCAGCGCGTTGCCGCTCGCCGCGACGCCGTCGAGCCGCGCCAGCGTCGTGTTGGCGTCGAAGGTCAGGTCGACGCGGACGTCGCCGGTCGGCCGCTTCGACAGCACCACCCAGTAGCTGTCCTCCGCCAGGTTGCCCGGCGCCGCCGGGTCGGTGCCGCCGCCGACGCGCACGCCGCCTTCGGCGACGATCGGATGATCCAGGCGCGGGCTGGCGGCGGCGTCGTTGTCGTAGGCCGCGACGACCACCGAGGCGGCGTCGTCGTCGATCACCGTCGCGACCACACCCAGCACCGCGAGGCCGTCGTACGCGCCGCCGTCCTTGGGGCTCGCGCCCTGCTGCACGCGATGGACGATGTTGAAGCCGTTGTTGCCCTCGGCCAGTCTGTCATCCGGCGCGAATACGAACACGGTCTGCGGCACGAACCAGTTGTTGCGGGTGAACTGCAGCGTCACCCCGTCGAGGCTCGCCTCGCCGGCATTGGCGCTGGTGCCCAGCGCGATGCCCCGGCCGCCGGCGGCCAGCGCGCTTTCGCGCAGCGCGACCGTGGCGGCCGTCACGAGGACGTTCTCCTCCGGCGCGCGGGTCAGCACCACGCGGTAGCTGTTGACCACGAGGGTGCCCCCGGCACCGCTCTCGAACACGCGGATCGGCCCGATGTCGAGCGCAACCACGACGCCGGCCTCGTCGTTGTCCGCGACGTGCGCCGAGACGTCGCGCACGAACACGTTCTGGTAGGCGGGATCGCTGCTGCTGACGGTGTTGATCACCAGGCCGCTGTGGCCCTGCAGGTCGTTGCTGACCACGGTGATCGCGTTGCCGCCGCTGCCGCCGACGTTGAAGGTGTCGCTGCCTTGCCCGCCGACGATCTCGATGGCGGTGCCGGCGCTGGTGCTCTCGATGAAGAAGCGGTCGTTGCCCTCGAGCGCGTCGACGACGATCTTCTCGAGGCCGGTGAAGGTGATGTAGAGGCCCGCACCATAGACGCCGCGGTCGTTGATGACGAAGTCGTCGCCGAACTCCGTGCCGACCACGGTGAGCGTGTCGAAGCCGTCGCCGCCGTCGATGCGCACCGGCGCGTTGACGGTGTAGGAGACGAAGTCCGCGCCCTGGCCGCCGTTGATGTTGGTGTACGGCGCCTTCGGATCGTTGGGGTCGACCTTGACGAAGGCGCGTACGGTGAAGCTGTCGTCGTCCTCGTCGCCGTAGAGGAACAGCTCGGCCTCGTTGCTGTAGACGGTGAAGGTGTCGTTGCCGGTGCCGCCGAACAGCGTGGTGCTCGCGGAGACGCCGTTGGACAGGAAGCCGCGCGTGATCTGCGTGGTGGTGAAGTAGTCTTCCTCGGCCAGGCCGTTGTCGGGATTGCGGCCGTCGCGGAACGACTGATACACCTGGCCGACCTGGAAGGTGTCGGCGCCCGCGTCGCCGAAGATCGTGGTCGGCGCGAGGTTGTCGTCGAGCACGAAGGTGTCGGCGCCGGCGCGGCCGAAGATCTCGACCGCACCGCTGATGTCGGCGTCGTAGTTGATGCGCTCGATGACGCCGCCCGCGACCGGTACCCGGTTCGCGTCGACCTGCACGGCGGCGACCATGCCGATGCCGATGTCGCGGTTGGCGCGCAGCAGGAAGAAGTCGGCACGGTCGGTGCCGTAGATGCGCAGGCGGTTGATGCCCGGATCCCCGCGCGACTGGTCGAACACGTTGATGCGCGACGAGATCTCGCCGGCCAGCCCGATCTCGTAGCGGTCGCCGCCCTGCTGCCCGTGCAGCGTCAGCACGCCGTTGATGCCGCTGCGGCCGGTCTGGGCGCCGTTGGCGTCGAAGTTGACGCGGATCACGTCGTTGCCGTTGCCGGCGTCGATCGTGGTCGGGCCGGCGATGGACGCGATGTTGACGACGTCGTTGATGCCGTTGGTCACCGGCGTCTCGTCGCCGGTATCCATGAAGGTCACGCCCGCGTGGGTGGACTCGACGATGACCTCGTTGTCGCCGTTGGACAGCCAGACCTTGAGTTCCTCGAAGCCGCTGTAGCCGAGGCCCAGCGCCATGCCCATGCGGGTCAGTTCGCCTGCGCGCAGGCGGACGCTCTCCTTCGCCGTGTCGCCGGCGTCGTAGACGCGCAGGCTGTCGGCGTCGCCCGCCTCGCCGAACAGCGTCAGGCGCGCCGCGATCGCGTTGACGTTGCCGTTGAGCGCGTCGAGGAAGGCACCGACCGGATCGACCGCGCCCGCGGTGCTGCCGACGCGCACGACGTCGCGGCCGGCGCCGGTGCGGATGGTCGTCTCGCCGGCGATCGCCTCGACGTTGAAGACATCGGCGCCGGCGCCGCTGGTGACCAGCGTGGTGGAGTTGCCGCCGTGGGTGCCCTCGATGGTCAGCACGTTGCCGGTGGTCGCCTCGCCCAGCCGGATCTCCAGCGCCTCGATGGTCCCGTAGGTGATCCGGCCCTGCGCGCCCATCAGCAGTTCGCCCGAGGCGCCCGCCACGCCGTTCGCGCGCACGCCGTTGGTGATCGTGGTCGCGGTCAGCGTGCCGTGATTCGGATCGGTGTCGAGCGTGTCGTCGAGCCACAGGCGGTCGCTGTCGCCGCTGCCCTGGCCGTTGACGGTGAGCGCGGCGTTGATCGCGTCGAGGCGACCGCCGGCGTTGGTGTCGGCGACGCCCAGGCCGCCCAGCGTGGCGTTGCTGCCCAGATAGACGCTGTCGCTGCCCTCGCCCGCATTGACGGTGGTCGCGGTGTGCACCGCCTGCACCGCGACCCGGTCGTCGCCGCGGCGGGTGTTGATCTCGACCGCCTCGACGCCCTGGTGGGTGACGCGCATGCCGGGCTGGAGCGCGCTGCGGCCGGCCGGCAGGTCGAGCGCCCGCACCGTCCCGGTGGAGTTGCCGCCGTCCGCGTACTGGAGGCCGCCCTGGATCAGGGTCATGCCGTTGGTGAAGCTCGACTGGGCCGCCCGGACATTGCTGCGCGCGATGGTGGCGGTGCCCGCGCTGGTGCCGTTGACCGTGAGCAGGAAGCGATCCGCATTCTCGCTGCCTGTCACGACCAGGCGATCCTTGAGGTCGCTGCCGGAAGACCGGATCTCGACCACGCCGCGATTCTCGGCGGGCATGGTCACCAGATAGTGCTCGGCGAACTGGCTGTCGTTGGCGGCGTTGTCGAGGATCGCGAGGCCGCCCCAGTCGACCACCGTCAGGCGCTCGCTGCCGACCCGGATGCTGCGGTCCAGGTCGTTGACGACGAACGTGTTGTTGCCGGCGCCGCCGACGACCACGGCGACCTCGAAGAGGTTCCCGAGGTCCTCGACCACCGCGCCGTTCTCGAAGCGGTCGCCGGCCTCGGTCAGCTCCGCCGCCGCGCTCTTGTCGGACTCGAAGGCCTGGCCGGCGCCGTTCACCAGATGCCCGATCACCAGCTTGTCGTTGAACAGCCCGACGTCCGCCGCCGCGGTCTCGGTCCGGAACCCGAGGTCGACGACGAGGGTGTCGACCTCGTCGGCGCCCGAGGCGTCGAGGAACTCGTCGCGCCCGAGGTCACCGGCGTAGGTGTCGTTGCCGATGCCCCCGTCGATGACGTCGTTGAAACGCGAGCCCCACAGGAAGTCGTTGCCGGCGCCGCCCAGCACGCGCAGCGCCGCGCGGTCGGTCGCGACCGCGGACGCGTTGACGATGTCGTTGCCGCCGCGGGCCGAGACGATCAGGGTGTCGCCCTCGCCGCGCACGCTGTCGGCCAGCACCACCGCCGGCAGGCCGGTGGTACCGAAGGCGATGCGCGTTCCGACGATGTCGTTGGTCGCGTTCTCCGACAGGGTCAGGGTGTCGTCGCCGCTGTCGCTGCCCAGGACGGTGACGACGTCGGCGGCACGGTCGTCGGCGATCGCGAACTTCGGCTGCTCGATCGGCTGCCCGCTCGCCGGATCGTTGACGAACTCGCTGCCGCTGCGCGTGACGTTCTTGCCGGCGCCCAGGACCACGAAATCGAGCCCCGAGCCGGCCATGTAGTCCAGCGTGATCCGGTCGGCGCCGGCGCGGGCGTCGAGGCGCAGGTCCTCGATGTCCTGCCCGGTGATCGCGCCGGCCAGCACGTTGCCCTTGAAATTGGCCACGCGGAAGCGGTCGCTTCCGAGCGAGGCGATGCGGAAGTCGTCGGCGCCGGTCGTGCCGACGATCTCGAGGATGTCGTCGCCGTCGCCGCCGACGATGGTGTCGAGGCTCAGATCGGCGTAGTCCCAGTGGATCAGGTCGTTGCCGGCGTCGCCGTAGATGCGGTCGGCCCCGCCGCGGCCGTCGATGTCGTCGTTGCCCGCGCCGCCGTTGATCTGGTCCGCACGGACGCCGCCGTAGATCTTGTCGTCGTCGGCGCCGCCGTCGATCACCGCCGCGCCGGTGCCGTTGTGGGCGATGTAGTCCATGCCCGCGCCGCCGTAGAGGAAGGCCTGGGTGCTGTTGCTGTCGGTCGCGAGGTAGTCGTTGCCGCTGTCGCCGTAGAGCCAGGCGCGGCCGCTGCCGTCGTAGACGAACACGTCGTTGCCGGCACCGCCGTGGAACTCCACGTCCGAGGTCACCCCCTCCTTGACGTAGATGTGGTCGTCGCCGTCGCCGCCGAAGGCGACCAGCTTCTTGACGCCCTTGAAGATGGTCTCGCGGCCGCTGAACACCACCCGCACCGTCTCGCCGCTGGCGTCGGAGCCGACGTGCTCGACGATGTAGAGCTCGTCTCCCTCGCCCTGGCCGATGCCGCGGATGGCGTTGCGGCTGCCGGCGTTGAGGTACAGCACCCCGTTCGCCGCGACCGGATCCCACAACCGGGCGTCGCCGGTCGGATTGCCGGCCAGATAGACCTTCTTCGGCAGCTCGACGTAGCCGATGGTGAAGCTCATCGACACGCTGATGCGCACGAACAGGATCTTCACCGAGGCCGACGCCCGCACCACCAGCGGCACCCGGCCCTCGCCCGAGGCGGTGACGCTGGCCGCGATGTCGACGCCCGCGAAGGTGATGCCGAAGGCGCGCAGGCTGGCGCCGCCGGCGAACTCGACCACGAAGAAGTACTCGGTGAGCCCGGTCGGCGCGCCGAGGCTGTTGAGCACGGGGCGCTCGCCGAACGCGACCCGGAAGTGCAGGTTCGCGACCAGGCCGAAGCTGCGCGTGCCCAGCACCAGCTCGCCGTCGAGCGAGATGTCGAAGTAGCCCTTGTAGTTGAAGAACCCGGACGCCTGCACCGTCATCAGGCCGAAGAAGTCCATGCGGGCGCTGAACTGCACCTGCCAGGAGCCGACGCCCTCGTAGCCGACCTCGAGCACGAAGCCGGCGTTGAACTTGAGCACCTCGAGGAACTTCACCTCGCCGTTCAACGCGATGCGGAAGCTGTTGGCCTGCATGGTGATCCCGGCGAGCGTGCGCGCCGTGCCGGAGGTGTTGAGCTGCAGCTTGCCCGCGGCCTTGATCTTGATGACCTCGAACAGGTTGGCCTCGACGCTGACGTCGAGCAGCAGCGCGAGGCCGGGGTTGCGGTCGCTGTAGATCGCCGCGCCGCCGCGTGCCGAGATGGTCAGGGGACCGAGCGCGAGCGAGATGTCGAACTCGATCGAGAAGACGTCGCGCTGCAGGGTGATGGTGATGCTGCCGGAGGCCGAGGCGAAGCCCAGGAAGGTCACGGTGCCGTTGATGTTCAGGCGGAAGCCGGCCTTGACCGTCACCTGGCTCCCGTCCGCCTTGGTGAGGACCTTCTCGTTGAGCGAGCCGATGTAGAGCTCGAGCGTCGCGCTGGCGTTGAACGACAGGCCGATGCTGCCGCCAAAACCGCCGCCCAGGCTCAGCTGCACGTAGGCGGCGAAGCCGTCGCGGTCGACCCGGAACACCCCGTCGATGTCGAACGACCCGATGCCGAACAGCGACATGCTCGCCTGCGCGCGGATCTCGATGGCGAACGGATTGGTGCTGAGGATGAACTCGAAGCGTCCCTCGACCCGGACCGCGGTGCCGATCTCGAGCTTGCCCTGCAGCACCAGGCGCAGGCCCGGGTTGATGACGACGTCGCCGAAGACGAAGAAACCGGTGTCCGGATCGGTGGCGAGAACGTTCGGCTGCGTCCCCGCGTAGCTCGGGTTGGCTTCCCGGTTGGTCTGGAAGCTCGTGATGGTCTTCGCCGCGGCGTAGGAATTGACCTCGAGCAGGAACTGCCCGGAGATCGAGACGCCGGGAATGCGGCCGCTGTCGGCCATCGCCAGCTGCACCCGGCCGAGGATGCCGGGGCCTTCGCCGTCGAGGTCGGTGTAGAACTGCAGGTCGAGGCTGCCGGTGAGCTTGCCCAGGAATTCGATGTTGACGCTGACCGCGCCGGCAATGCGCACGTAGGCGGCACCGCTGGTGTTGACGGCGGCGGTGAAGGAGATGAAGCCGGTCAGCGTGATCTGGTCGAACAGCGTGATGCTGCCCTGGATGTTCGCCGAGACGTAGAACTCCGGCGGCACGTTGGCGCGCTTCCTGCCGTTGATCTCCGGCGCCGCCGCGAACACGGTCACCGTGGTCGGCGCGTCCTCCGGCAGCAGGTCGAGGAAAGCCTGCGGGATCTCGAAGACCTGCTCGCGCAGGGTGGTGTTCATCATCACCACCACCGAGCCGCGCAGCTCGAAGATGCCGTCGAGCGCCGACGCCTGGTCACCGCCTTCCGGCGAGGCGCCGAAGCTGAGCTGCAGGTTGAGCGCCAGCGCCAGGCCGGGCAGCCCCGCAATGTCGTCGCGGCCATCGATGATGATCAGGCCCACCGCCGAGCCGTTCAGTCCCAGCGCGGGAATGCGCGCCTCGGCCTGGACGAAGATCTCGAAGCGCTCCGGGGTGATGCGCAGGAAGAATCCGCCGAACAGCTCGACCGCGTTCGGGGCGTTCGCGTCGGGCGCACCGTTCTCCTTGATCTTCAGCGAGCCGACGATCTCGATGGAGAACGATTCCGCGGGCAGCTCGAAGACCTGGGCCTCGCCGTGCAGGTCGAGCTTGCCCGGCGCCGAGCCGGCCTTCAGGAAGTACGACGGCCCGAACTTGCCGTCGGCGGTCTTGGTGACGATCTTCCACTGCTGGCCCTTGATGATGGTGCGCACGATCGCGCTGCCGCCGTCGGGGACGATCTTGTCGAGCGCCTGGGTGGCCGGGTTGGCGTCGATCTGCGCCAGGTCCCACCCGGTCGCCGCGATGTCCACCTCGCCCAGCACCGCGGTCGACAGCGCGCCGGTCGCGAGGCTCAGGTCCTCGTGGATCACGTCGCCGGGGATGCCTTCGAGCGTGATCTTCTCGGTCTTCGGCGTCGGCGTGGTGTTGATCTGCAGCATCGCGCTGCCTTCGGCGAAGATGCCGTAGTTCTTGAGGAAGTCCAGGTTCGCCTGGATCTTCGCCACGCCCCAGAACTCCGGATTGCCGGACACCGTGTCGCCGACCTGCAGCACGAAGCGCGCGGCCGCCGAGCCGATGTTGCCAAGCTTGATGATCTTGATCGTGCCATTGGCATCGATGGTGAAGCGGTCGATGATGCTGCCGTTGGAAAGCTGGAACTTGCCGATCTCGAGCGTCACGCCGCCGCGGATGTCGATGATCGGCTCGTCGGTGAATCCGAGGCCCTGCAGCTTGATGCCGCCGGAGATCTCGATGTAGAACACCTGGCCCAGCGACTGGCCGCTCTGGCCGTTGTCGGGCTTGACGGTCTCGATGACCTGGAACGCCTGGCTCGCGTTCTCCCCGCGGTTGCCGTCGGCATCCTTCCAGTTGGCGCCGGTGAAGGCGACGCTGACCGAGCCCTTGACGAAGCCGCGCTCGACGAAGTAGCGGAACACGTTCTCGTCGGCCTCGTCGACGGTGCCGTCGCCGTCGTTGTCGAGGTCGTCGTTGCTGCTCGACAGCCGCAGCGGCGCCCCGGCCAGCAGCGCCGCGGTGCCGAGGCCGCTGCCGGAGAGCGCGAACTCGCGGTCGCCGTCGGCCAGGCTGGCCACGTCGAGCGCGACGCCGCCCGCGGTGGCGAAGCGCACGTCGATCCAGGTGCTGTTGGTCCGCGCGCCGGTGTTCGGATCGCTCTCGCGCACGGTCACGACCTTCGCCGCGACCCCGGTCACCGCGGTGGCGGTGCCGTCCGCGGCGGCCTTGGAGAACGCGCCGTCGCGGAACGTCAGCGTCACGTCGCCGGCGCGGAACGTCCCGGTGTACCAGTAGCGGAACTTGTAGCCGGTCTCGCCGATCCGGACCGGGGCCTGGGAGTTGTCCAGGGCCAGCGACTTGCCAGCCACGGTCTCCGGAACGTCGAACTCGGGGTCGAGGTCGGTGATGCTCTCGATGTCGAAGTCGGTGGCGCCGCTGATGCCGAGGTCGGCGAAGTCGACGTCGAAGTAGCCGCGGTTGTTGAGCAGGTCCGCGTCGACACTGGCGCCGGCGACCGGATCGGCCAGCGCGGCGGTCAGGACGACGACCGTGAAGCGCTCCGCGTTGCCGGCGGCGACGCTGCTGCCGAGGTTGCCGACCCGGCCGGCTTCGGTGTCGACTTCGTCCAGGGTGTCGGCGAGCACCGAGGTGAACGCGTTCTCCCGGATTTCGATCGTGACCGTGCCGGCGGCGAATTCGCCGGTGAAGAAGTAGCGGAAGGTGTTGCTGTTGGTCAGGCGCTGCGGGCCGTAGGCGCTCGAGAGCGCCGCCGTGCCGCGGCCGTCCCCGCCGAGGACGAACTCGTCGGCCGGGTCGGTGACCGACTCCGCATCGATGACGCGGCCGGCGGTCGGCTGGAAGCGCAGGTCGATGTAGCTGAGGTTGGCGCTCGCCGGATTGGCGACGGTGAGCGTGTCGGTCGCGCTGCTGGTGCTGCCGTCGGTGAAGCCGATCGTGCCGGCGATCCGGGTGACGGTGACCGCGCCGCTGCTGTACGCGCCGAGCGTGAAGTAGCGGAAGGTGTAGCTGTTGCCGGACTGGTTGACCAGGACCGGCGCCTGGCTGGCGTCGAGGCGGATGCTGTGTCCCGGCGCGTCGTCGATGCGGAACTCGGCATCGAGGTCGTAGATGGTGTCGAGGTTGGGCGTCCGGGCGGACGGGAAGCCGAAGGTGACGTCGAGGAAGCCGCGGTTGTTGAGCGAGGCCATGCCGATCAGGCCGCCGTCGGCAGGACCGGCGATGCGCGCGGTCGTGCCGAGGACGGTGAAGCCCTGCGTCGTCGCGCGATTGGCCGTGCCGCCCCCGGCGCGGGAATCGATCACGGCGCCGGCGGCGACGGTGACGCTGACCGCGCCGTTGCCGCTGACCTGGAACTTGCTGCGGTCGACATAGAAGCGATAGATGCCCCCGCCCAGCGCGGTGCCGTCCTCGGCCCCCATGTCCAGCGCCGTGATCGTCGTGTTCGGCGGTCCGTTGATGCCGGCGCCGGACAGCGTGATCTGGGTCGAGGTCGGGATGGTGGCGATCGTATAGGGCGTCCCGTTGGCGTCGACCTGCACCGACGGCGTCAGGGCGATGTCGATGTAGCTCCTGCTGGCGGCGGCCAGCGTGGTCGCGTCGACGGTCTGGCTCGCCGGCGCGGCCTCGCCCGTGCCGACCAGCGACCACGATCCGGCCACGAAGGTGATGGTCGCGCTCTGCGTGCCGTCGGTGGCGAAGTCGCCGCTGACGCGGTACCGGTAGGTATTGGTCTCGCCGATGCGCTGCGGCGCGACGCCTTCGACCAGCGCGAGGCTGCCGGCCCCGCTCTTGGCGCGGTTCTGGCCCGCATAGGTCAGGGTGAATTCGCGCGCCAGGTCGGTGATCGAGGCCGGATCGATCGCGAAGCCGGACGGCACGTTGTCGAAGCTGACCGTCAGCCACTGCGCATTGGTCACGCTGACGCTGGCGGTCGGCGTCGCCGGCAGAGCGGCCTGGTACGACCAGCTGCCCGCGATGAACGCGATGGTCACGGCGTCGGGCGCGCCGGCCGGGTCGCCGGCGACGCTGCCGTCGCTGGCGTAGTCGCCCGTGGTCCAGTAGCGGAACGTGACCGTGCTCGTCGGGCCCGCGACGGCGGGGCTCAGGCGCACCGGCGCCTGGCCCGCGTCGAGCTTGACCGACCCCAGCCCCGGCCCGCTCAGCGTGAACTCCGGCGCGCCGTCGGTGATCGAGGCGAAGTCGAGGGTGCGGCCGGGGTCGACGGTCCAGGTGACGTCGATGAAGCCGCGCCCGATCAGCGCGCCGATGTCGATCTGGCCGCCGGCGCCCGGCGAGACCAGGCGGACCGTCGGGCCTTCGACATGGAAGATCCGCGCGGCCGCGGCGCCGCTGGGTACGGCGTCGGCCACCGACGCGTTGCCGCCGGTATCGCGCCAGCCCGCGCCGGCGGCGTCGTAGCCTGCGAACGTGATGCCGACCACGCCCGGCGCGAAGTCGGGTGAGCCGGTGCTGTAGCGGAACTGCGTGACGCCGCGGTTGGTCAGCAGCGCGTACCAGTCGAACTCGTCGACCCGGCCGTCCTGGTTGATGTCGTCGCCAGGCTGCAGCACCTCCTCGTAGCTGGCGATGCCGGCATCGTCGAGAACGATCGCGATCGGCGTCGGCTTGCCCACGAGTCCGGTGAGCCCCGTCACCGAGAACTCCTGGCCATCGTCGAGGATCGACGCATAGTCCAGCCCGGCGCCCGGCGTGGCGCGGTAGACCACATCGATGTACGCATTGCCCGCCGGCCGGTTGGCGACGTGCACGTCGACCGCCGGCCGGGTGCCCGAGAAGGGCGCGACCACCTCCGCGCGCGGATCGACCAGCTCGAACGAGAAGGTGCGGTCCTCGTCGCTGGCGGCGCCGGCCGAGTCGCGCCACGGCGCGCCGGTGGCAACGGTGAGGGTGTAGACCCCGGCCTTGAGGTCAGGATCGGCGGCGTCGTAGAACAGCCGCACCTTGCCGTCGCCGAGCGTGATCCACGGCTTGGTGCCGGTGGCGCTGGCGCGGCTGATCTCGCGGTTCTCGGTCCCCTCCTTGCGGGTCAGCGTGGCGCCGCTGGTGGCGAAACTCTGCAGCGTGGCGTCGTCGATGCTGCCGCTCGCCGACGGCACCAGGCGCACGTCGACATAGGGCACCATGAACACCGGGATCCCGGTGACGGTGGCCGCCGCCACCCCCTGCCAGACGTTGTCGGCGTCCAGATAGGCGCCGTTCGGGTGGAACACCTCGTTGCCGTTGGCGTCGGTGTACGACCAGGCTTCCTTCTGCCAGATGATGCTCACGCTGCCGGTCGCCCCGGCCGGCCCGTTGACCCAGTACCAGAACTTGCCGTCGACGAGCACCGGCGCCTGGGTGTTGTCGAGGCTGACCGCGCTGCCGTCGGCCAGCCGGAATTCCGGCGCCAGGTCGGTCACCGTGGCGAGGTTGAGCGAGGCGCCTGCCGCCCCGGCAGGAATGTCGACCACCAGGTAGCCGCGCCCGTTCAGGGCGCCGGTGCCGGTGACGCCCCCCTCGCCCGGGCCGATCAGGCGCACGTACGGCTTGCCGGTCCTGGGATCGACGACGGTGAACGTGGCCTCCTCGCCGGTATTCGGGTTGCGGAAGCCCATCTTGAAGCGGCCGTCGATGGTGAGCAGCTGCACCTGGTCCGGAATGTCGGCGAGGAACAGGACGGTCGCCTCGCCCGCGGCGATCTTCGACAGGTCGGCGTAGAGCCGGCCGGTGATGGACAGGTTGTCGGCCGCGAAGTTGAGCTTGCCGATGACCAGGATCTTGCCGTCGGTCGAGATGCGCAGGATCACCTCGCCGTTGAACACCTCCTTGGAGGCGTAGATGGTGAAGATCTTGGCGCCGCCGGTGATGAGCATCGGCGAGGTGAAGGCCGCGGTGAAGCCGTTCTTCGACGGATCGGCCTGGATCGCCCGGTACTGCTTGAGGACCTGATTCCTGACGCTGGCGAGCCACTCGTCGGCGGACAGCGCGGTCGGCAGCTGGAAGTCCGGCCCGCGCAGCTCCTCCGGCTTGTCGATCGACGGCAGGGTCTTGAAGAACTCGACGCCGGCCGAGAAGTCGTTGATCGCCAGGCCGGTGTTGGGCTCGAGCACGATGCCGCCCGGCACCGAAGCCGAGATGAACACGCCCAGCGGCCCCAGCTCGGAGACGGCGAACTTGATCGTGAAGCCGCCGACGCCGGCCATCTTGAAGCCGCCTTCGACCCCCACGAAGAAGACCCGGTCCGCGACCGGCGTGGTGGTGTCGAAGTTGTCGATCATGGCTCCGTTGGCATCCATCTTGATGATGCCGCCGATGAGTCCGGCCGTGATCTCGCCGCCGAACATCTTGCCCTTGAGCGACACGCCGATCGAGGCGATGTCGATGATCGGGAACTTGCCCTGCAGCAGCAGCCCGACGTCGATCTTGACGCCCTCGATCGCGCCGGAGAATTCCAGGCCGGACATGCCCTGCAGCCCGGTGACCGCCGCCGACAGCGTGAGCACGAAGTCGGCCGGGTCGTTCTGGATGTCGCGCCACGAGATGCCGATCTCGGTGATCCTGATCGGCAGCCACGACGGCCACTTGAAGCTCGCGCCGTCGGCCGCCCCGATCGACAGGAACACCCCGAAGCCCGGCTTGGTGATGAAGGTGCCGTCGCCGAGGAAGGCGAAGTTGCGCCCCTCGCCGCCCAGCACCAGCGAGCCGATCGTGACTTCCGCGCCGACCGAGCGGAAGCTCACCATCTCCTCGGTTGCCGATGCCGAGGTGTTGATCAGCAGGTCGGTCGCGGTCAGCGTCACGAACGAGCCGAGCGTGATGCGCATGGTGTCGGCGCGGAACACGAAGCCCTTGACCTTGCCGTCCTCGAACTCCAGGCCCAGGCGGATCGCCTCGGTGTTGGGCACGCCCGGCGCGATGTCGGGCTCCCCCGAGAGGCGGTCGCTGATGGTCGCCGACACCGGCTTGCCCGGCAGGAACTTCGCGCCGCCGGACGCGATGAAGATGGTGCCGTCGAAGTCGACGCGCTGCCCGAAGGTGACCTTGAAGTTGGTCACGCCCACGCGCAGGTCGTCGAACTCCAGGATGCCGGGAATGCCGATCTTGCCGGTGCCGCCCGAGCTCTGCGACAGCGTCGAGCCGGCGCCGCCGCCCGGCTTGTAGATGAGCTGGGCCTCGCCGATGTCGAACCCGTCGGTGTAGACCACCAGCCCCGGCATGCCGTTGTTCGGGTTGACCTGCCCGGTGACGCCGAGCGGCGTGATGGTGAGCGAGGCCTGCTGCACGACCAGCAGCCGCTGCCGCGCCCCGCCGTTGTCCTCGGCCTTGTAGTTGGGATCCCAGTTGAAGATGATGCCGCTCGCGGTCGCCTTGAACGCGCCCGGCACCTCGACCAGGAGACCGCCGACCTGGATGCCGAACTTTCCGGGCACGCTGAAGGCCTCGAGCAGGTTGCCGCCGCCGGTGATCGCGCCCAGCGCCTTGAAGACGTCGACGCTGACGTCGAAGGTGCCGAGCAGCCCGGTCAGGCGCGCGGTGATGCCGCTCGACGACTGGCTGGCGCTTCCCTGCGAGCCGCCGAACGCCAGGCTGGCGACATCGACGCCGATGGCCACCGTGAGCACGAGCTTGCCGTCCTTGAACTGCGTCTTCGCGAGCGTGACCGACGGTCCCTGCAGCGACAGCGGCCCGAGGGCGATCGCGTTCGACGCGGCGCCCGCCGTCTGCACCGCGGCGATCGTGAACACCTCGTCCGTGCGTCCGGCGGCGACCGCGGTCTCGCCCGTGCCGGCGCGCCAGCTGCCGGCGACCACCTGCACCGCGACGTCGCCGGCGACGAAGGTGTCCTTGGGGTCGACGCCGACGCGCGTGGTCAGCAGGTAGCGATAGGTGTTGCCCGAGACGTTGATCACGGTCGCCACGACCGTGCCGTCGGCATTGCGGGCGAGGTTGGCGGCACCGGTGCCGGTGATCTTGAGTTCGTTGCCGTCGATGCTCGAGGCGTCGATCGCCGCCCCGGTCGGGCTGAAGAAGGTGAGGTCGATGTAGCGCTGCGCATTGAGCGTCGACAGGCTCGCCACCGCGCCGTTGGTGGGGCTGGCGAGGATCGCGTACGGCTGCCGGGTCGGCGCCGCGGCGCCCGGGCTGGCCGGCGCGTAGAGGGTGAAGCGCTCGACCTTCGAGCTGCCGTTGGCGCCGCGCGCATCCGACCAGGCGGCGTCGACGAAGGTGACGGCCACGGTGACGCCGTTGGCGCCCTTCGCGCGCACGGCGTCCTTGAACGCGTCGGTCATCACCAGCGGGTAGAGGTAGGTGCGGTCGTTGGTGGCGTCGGCGAACCTGGTGACCGCGCCGTTGTTGACGGTCAGGCCGGGGATGGCCACCCCGTCCGCGCCGGTGACGCTGACCAGGAACTCCGCCGTGCCGTCGAGGATCGACACCTCGTTCATGCCGACGCGGTTCGGATCCTGGAACGTGACCGCGAGGTAGGTGAGGCTGTCGATGCTGACGATCGAGGTCGACGTCGGATTCGCGAGGTCGGCCGTCGGCGCGCGCAGCGTCGAGGCCGGCGCGGCGATGGTCGCGCCCTGCCCGAAGATCGCGTAGCCGCTGACGCGGATGTCCTCGAGCTGGAATCCTTCGGGCCCGCCGAAATGGAAGCGCGCCGCGCCCGAGAGCGCGAACGCCTCCTGCAGGCCGCCGGCCCCGTCGGGGATCGACACCTTCACCGACGCCTGCGGCATGTCGACGTTGATGCGGCCCGTGGGCGTGCGCGTGAAGGAAACCGCGCCGGAGACCGTGAACACCCCTGCCGCGCTGATGGTCAGGGCGGTGTCCGGATCGATCTCGCCGGCCTCGTTGAAGCCGGCCGTGAACTCCTCGAGCTTGGCGCCGGTGGCGAACTTGACGCGCACCGCCGCCTGCTCGCCGACCTCGTCGATCAGGCCGTCGCCGTCGTCGTCCTTGCCGTTGGTCGCCACCGGCACGGCGGCGAGCGGGTCGGACGGCAGCACGATGGTCTTGTCGAGGGCCTGCCCGGAATTGTTCAGACGCACCGTCACCGAGCCGCTGACGGTGAGCCCGTCGAGGCCGACCAGGCTGGCCTCGCCGTAGGCATAGACCGCGTAGCGCGCGGCCTGGCCCGGCGCCGAGGTCCATTTGACGACGCCCACCGTCGCATTGGTGACCAGCAGGCCGACCGCGTCCGGATTGAGCGTGCCGGCGTCGTCCCGCAGCGACTGGCCGTCGGGCAGCGAGCCCAGGAAGATCTCGACGTTGCGCGCCCCGTAGAGCGTCATGTCGCCGTCGGACTGGATCGTGAAGTCGCCGCTCAAGGTGAAGAACGGCGGGATCGTGACGCTCGCATTGAGGATCGCGAAGCGCACCACCCGCCCCTCGGCCGCGGTGAACTTGATCGCCACGATGCTGCTGCCGACGGCGATGCTCTGGTCGACCGCGCGTCCGGTGGTGTTGATCTGCAGGATGACGTCGCCGCCCAGGCTGGGAACGCCGGGATCGTCGGAGCCGGCCGCCATGGTGACGCGCATGTTGCCGGCGATGCCCGCGCCGGAGAAGATGAAGCCGCCCTGCCCGTCGGTCAGGCTGAAATGGCTGCTGCCGATGGTGATCGCGACCGTCACGTCCGATGCAGCGACGCGAATCGCCTTCGGCGCGGGA
>JAEUOS010000053.1 GCA_016790695.1 Burkholderiales bacterium | reverse complement strand
CCTCGCGCGAGGCGGCGCTGGATGCCGGGCTCAGGGAACACGGCTTCACGCCGGGCCGCGAGATCCGGCTCGAGCGCCGCTGCCACCAGAACCTCGCGCAGGCCCGGGCGATCATCGACGAGTTCGTCCGCAACCGGGTCGACCTGATCTTCGTCGGGACGCCCGAGCCGGCCGCGGCCGCGCGCGCGGCGACGCGCGAGATCCCGATCGTCTGCGGCTCCTGCGGCGACCCGCTGGTCAACGGCCTGGCCGAGAGCCTCGCGCGCCCGGGCGGCAACTTCACCGGCATGGCGAGCCTGTCGGCGGAACTCATCGGCAAGCGCGTCGAGCTGCTGCGCGAGGCGGTGCCGGGACTGTCGCGCATCGCGGTGCTGCTCAATCCCGCAAATCCGGGCACGCCCGCTGTGCAGCGCGCGCTGGAAGCGGCCACGCGCGCCACCGGGATCGGCTTCAGCACCGCGACGTTCCGCGCACTCGGCGACTTCGACGCCGCGCTCGATGCGGTTGCCGCGAGCGGCGCGCGCGCGGTCCTGATCCAGGACGATCCGTACACCTTCGCCGCGCGCGTGCGCATCGGCGAGCTCGTGGTCCGGCACCGGCTGGCCGCGGTCGCCGGGTCGCCGGAGTTCGCCGACGCCGGCACGCTGATCGCCTACGGCCCCAGTCGCGACGACCTGTACCGGCGCGCCGCCGGGCAGATCCACAAGATCCTCAAGGGCGCGAAGCCCGGCGAGCTGCCGATCGAGCAGGCCGACAAGTACGACTTCGTCATCAACGCGCGGACCGCGCGTGCGCTCGGGCTGGCGCTCGCCCCGGCCCTGCGCCTGCGCGCCGACCGCGTGGTCGACTAGGAGGCAGGCGCCGGCGGCCGCGCGCGGTCCGCCCTGCGCCGCACCGATGCGCGCCTGGTCCCGTTTCGTCGCCGGCAGCGCGGTCGCGCTGGCCGCCGCCGGCGCCGCGGCGCAAGCCGCGCCGGGCGCCGCCCCGCCCCACATCCGCCGCGCCGCGGTGCTCATCGACGACCTGGTGCCGCTGTCCGACGACATCGAGGCCGCGCGGCGCCGCCTCGACGAGCGCGGCTTCTTCTGCGCCTGGGGCGGTGCGCCGCTGCTGGAGAACGTCGGCGCGCGCTTCCTCGTGTGCAGCGAGTCGTGCGCGGTCTCGCGCGACGACGGCTGGTGGGTCTACCTGACCGAGGTCGTCGGCAGGGGCGTGCGCTTCATCGCGCCCGGGCACGCCGGATCGTCGCTGATCAAGCCGCACCTGCCGGACGGCTGCCCGCCCGCCGGCGCGCCGCGCTAGGCGGCGCGACCGGCGCGCGCATCTAGCGGGCGATGGTCACCGGCGAGAGGTCCTGGAACCAGTTCTGCGCCTGCACGAAACCGCGCACCCGCGCCGACATCGCGCGCGGCCCGACATCGTGGGCGACGAACAGGAACAGCGCCTCGTTGACGAAGCGCTCGTGCGCCCGGGCGATCGCGCGCGCCTGGATCTCGGGGTCGAAGTTGTAGCGGATCACCTTGAAGATGGTGTCGAGTTCCGGGTCGCTGTAGTAGCCCCAGTTGGTGCCGCGCGGCGGGAACAGGCCCGAGTCGAGGTGGCGGATCAGCGCGGTGAACGGGTCCTGGCTGAAGTACGACGAGTTGGTCGAGGCCGCGCCGCGCGTGCTGCCGTCGCGGGCGCCGGCGCGCCAGTTGGCGAGCAGCGCGTTCCATTCCGTCACCAGGAACTCGACCTTGATGCCGACCTCGGCCAGGTTCTGCTGGATCAGCTCGTTCATGACCAGCGGCTGCATTTGGCCGGAGCCCGAGGTCGAGATGATCGCCTTGAGCGCGAGCGGCTTCTCCTTCGTGTAGCCGGCCTCCTTCATCAGGCGCCGCGCCTCGTTGGGGTCGTAGCGCACCTCGAAGGCGGGCTTGCCGAACCACGGGCTGTTGGGCGGCACCATGCCGCGCGCCTCGACCATGTAGCCGCCGAGCAGGCGCTTCATCCCGGCCCGGTCGATCGCCAGGTTCGCCGCCTTGCGCACGCGGATGTCGTTCCACGGCGAGCCGTCGAGGCGGCTGAAGTGCCACGGCCAGACGTGCGGATAGACGTTGCTGGTGATGCGGAAGCCCGCGCCCTTGAGGCTGTCGATCGCGTCCGGCGGCGGCGCCTCGATCCAGTCGACCTGGCCGGAGCGCAGCGCCGCGACCCGCGCGAGCGGGTCGGGCATCGGCAGGAGCACCAGGCGCTCGGCCTTCGGGATGCGCGCGCGGTCCCAGTAGTCGCGGTTGGGCACCAGTTCGGCGCGCTCGCGCGGCACGTAGCGCTCGAGCTTCCACGGCCCGGTGCCGGCCGGCGCGCGCGTGAAGGCATCCCAGTTGCGCCCGGCCTTCTCCCAGGCCGCGGGGCTCGACATCACGATCCAGGCCACGCCATAGGGCAGGAGCGCGTCGGGCTCGTGGGTGACGATCTCGAGCGTGCGCTCGTCGACGGCGCGCACCGACTTCACCGAGGGGATGCGCGAGCGGCCCTGGGCCGCCTGCTTGGCGTCGAACTGCGGCGCGGCGCTGTTGAGGATCTTGTCGAAGTTCCACGCCGCCGCCTGCGCGGTGAACGCCGAGCCGTCATGGAACTTCACGCCCTCGCGGATGCGGAAGGTCCAGCGCGTCCGGTCCTTCGCGTCGACCTTCCATTCGCTCGCCAGCCCGGGCACCAGCCGGGTCGGCTTGTCGGCCGACGACAGGTCCCACAGCACCAGGGAATCGAACATCGTGTAGCCGATGAAGCGCATGCCCTCGGCACCCTGGTCGGTCTGGCCGTTCGGAATCGGCACGTCGGCCGCGGTCATCGCGATGCGCAGGATGCCCTGCGCGCCGGCCGCCGCGGGAGCAAGCACGCCGAGCAGCGACAGCAGGGCGCAGGCGATTCTCGGGGAAATGCGGTGCATCGGCAGCATGGTCGGCCTTGTCGTGGGATGGATCAGTCCCATTGTGTAGCAAGTGCCGCGCCACCCGGCAGCTGCTGCGCCAACTGCGCGACCCGCGCGCGCACCGCATCGGGCACGCCGCGGCCGATCGCGAGCCGGCAGACCTGCGCGTCCTCGAGCCCGACGGTGACATGCGCGCCGGGCCGGAAGCTGCCGCCGAGGAAATCCGCGACGGCGCGAAAGCTGCCCCAGCCCGATTCGGCGACCGCCGCGGCCAGGAACACCTCCGGCTCGAGCGCGCACCAGTCGATGCCGTCGCCGATCTGGCGCACGCCCAGTTCCCTGCACTGGCGAATCGCGCCCGCACGCCCCGCGCCCAGCATGGTGAAGATGATGTCGGCGCCCTGACGATGCTGCGCGGCGACGCAAGCGGCCGCCAGGTCGGCGTCATGCTGCGCGCCGCAGAATTCGCTCACGAAGCGCGCATCGGCGCGCGCATGACCGAGACCCGCGGCGAACGCGGCGCAGCCCTTCAACCCCGCGCGCACGCGCTCGCCGGACAGGTGCCCGACGACGCCGGTCCGCGTCATCCAGCCGGCCAGCGCGCCGGCAAGGTAGGCAGGTTGCTCCAGCGCCACCTCGTAGGCGGCGATGTTCGGCCCGGTGAGCTCGCCCTGGCTGATGGCAAACAACGTGCGCGGCGCCTCCGGCGCGAGCGATTCGACCAGTGCCTCGCCCTGCGCGCCATGCAGCACCACCAGCGCCGGCCGGGCGGCGAGGACGCGACGCAACCGCTCGAGGCGAGACGCCGGATCCGTCCGGTCGAGGTAGGTGACCGCGATGTCGGCACCCAGCGCCGCGCGCGCGCGCGCGAAGGCCGCCTCGCCGGCGGCGACGAAGCTGCCGGCGCCGGGACTGCCGAACAGGATGCCGGCGATCGGGGCGGCAGGCACGCGGCGGCGTCGGCGCGGCGGTCGCGGCGCGGTCAGTCGACCTGCGCGCCGGAGGCGATGATCACCGGCCTCCACTTGGCGATGTCCGCGCGCACGAACGCCGCGAACTCGGCGTTCGCCTTGACGGTGATCGCCATGCCCCATTCGCGCAGCTTGTCGCGAACGTCGGCCGCGGCGACGGCCTTCTCGGTCTCGGCCACCAGGCGCCGCGCGATGTCCTCCGGCAGCCGCGCGGGCCCGGAAATGCCGATCCAGTTGTCGACCACCAGGTCGGCGAAGCCCTGTTCGACGAAGGTGGGCACCTCCGGCGCCAGCGGGGAGCGCTCGCGGCTGGTGATGCCGAGGGCGCGCAATTCCCCGCTCCGGATCAGGCCGAGGTTGGCAGGCAGCGCGTCGACGGCGACCGGAATGGTGAAGCCGCGCAGGTCGGTGATGGCCGCGCCCGACCCCTTGTAGGGCACGTGCACCAGGTCGATGCCGGCGCGCGCCTTGAACAGTTCGCCGGTGACGTGGTTGATCGATCCCGATCCGCCGCTGCCGTAGTTGATCCTGCCCGGCTGGGCGCGCGCCGCGGCAACGAGTTCGGCCAGATTCCGGGCCGGGAACCTGGGATTGACGAGCAGCACGTGCGGCACCGCGCCGATGAGCACGAGATGGCTGAAGTCGGTCACCGCGTCGTAGCGGATGTTGCGGTTCAGCGTCGGCCCGATGCCGTGCGAGCCGACCGTCGAGACCACCAGCGTGTAGCCGTCGGGCGCCGCCTTGGCGACCGCGTCGGCGCCGACGATGCCGCCCGCGCCGGGCCGGTTCTCGACGACCACCTGCTGCCCGAGCGCGGCCGACAGCTTCGGCGCGATCAGGCGCGCGACCAGGTCGCTGGTGCCGCCCGGCGGGAACGTCACCACCAGCCGGATCGGCCGCGACGGCCAGCGCGCGTCCTGGGCAACGGCGGCAGCGCCCGGCGCGAGCGCGAGAAGCGCGGCCAGGCTCGTCGACAGCACGCGAAGCAAACTCGGCATGAATCTCTCCTTTGGGCGAACGATGCAACAATAGGCGCTTCACAGGCGCGAAGCAAGAATGGCACCAGCCGCCGAGGCGTGAGGCGCGTCGTGCGGGGCGGCAAACGGGCAAGGAAATGGCTGACAAGGGATTGCGTTTGTTCGCGGTGTTCGCCGGTCGCATCGACGACGGCGGCTTCATCGAATCCGGCTACCAGGGCGCGCGCGCGGCCTGCGCGCGCCTGGGCATCGCGCTCGAGCACGTCGCCCACGTCGGTGTCGGCGCGGACGAACTCGCCGCCGCCATCGAGGCCGGCGCCGCCGCCAGGCCCGACCTGATCCTCGCGCACGGCGGCAGCAGCGACCACGCCGTGGCGGCAGTCGCGCCGCGCCACCCCGCGATCCGCTTCCTGTCGACGCACGGCGAGACGGCGGGCAGCAACTTCTCGAGCTTCACGATCGCCCAGCCGCAGTCCGCGTTCCTCGCCGGCGCGCTGGCGGGCTGGATGACGCGCAGCGGCGTCGTCGGCCACCTCTCCGGCATCCGCATCGCGCCGGGCCTGCGCAGCCGTGCCGCCTATGCGGCCGGCGTGCGCGCCGCCAATCCGCAGGCGCGCCTGGTGACCTGCTTCTGCGGCACCCAGGAGGACAACGCCGTGACCCGCCGCGCCGCCGATGCCGAGATCGACGCCGGCGTCGACATCCTGTACACGATGCTCAACGGCGGGCGCCAGGGCGCGATCGAGGCCTGCCGCGCGCGCGGCGTCGCGCAGATCGGCAACGTGCGCGACTGGACGACGGCTGAACCGGACGTGTTCGTCGCCTCGGCCATCGCCGACACCGGGCGCCTGGTGGTCGCGTGGCTGGACGATGTCGTGGCCGGGCGCCTGGTCCGCGGCGAGGTGCGCACGCTCGGCATGGAGGACCCGCACGCGGTCCGACTGGCGCTCGCGCCCGCCGTGCCGGCAGAGGTGCGCGCGCGCCTGGACCGCCTCGCCTCCGACCTCGCGGCAAGCCGCATCGCGCTGCCTCTGGAATACTCCGGCCCGGAACTGACCCTTTGACCCGCCCTCCCCTTCCGCAACGACCACGACCCTCCCGGAATCCGCCATGAGCCAAACCCGCAAGAAGCCCGAAGAACTGCGCAGCCACCGCTGGTACGGCGTGAAGGACATGCGCTCCTTCGGCCACCGCTCGCGCACCGCGCAGATGGGCTATCACCGCAGCGACTACGCCGGCAAGCCGGTGATCGCGATCATCAACACCTGGAGCGACATCAATCCCTGCCACACGCACTTCAAGCAGCGCGTCGAGGAGGTCAAGCGCGGGGTCTGGCAGGCCGGCGGGTTCCCGGTGGAGATGCCGGCGCTCTCGCTGTCCGAGCCGATGCAGAAGCCGACCACGATGCTCTACCGCAACCTGCTGGCGATGGAGACCGAGGAACTGCTGCGCTCCTATCCGGCCGACGGCTGCGTGCTCATGGGCGGCTGCGACAAGACCACGCCGGCGCTGATCATGGGCGCGCTGGCGATGAACCTGCCGACCATCTTCATGCCCGCCGGGCCGATGCTGCGCGGCGACTACAAGGGCAAGTACCTGGGCTCGGGGTCGGACACCTGGAAGTACTGGGCCGAACTGCGCGCCGGCAACATCACCGAGGCCGACTGGCAGGATGTCGAGGACGGCATCGCGCGCTCGCCCGGCCATTGCATGACCATGGGCACCGCGTCGACGATGACCAGCGCCACCGAGGTGCTGGGCCTGACCCTGCCGGGCGCGGCGTCGATCCCGGCGCCGGATTCGCGCCACGCGCAGATGGCCACCCTGACCGGCAAGGCGATCGTCGAGATGGTCTGGACCGACGTCAAGCCGCTCGACTTCCTCACCGCCGCCTCGTTCGACAACGCGGTCACCGCGGTGCTGGGCCTGGGCGGCTCGACCAATTCGATCGTGCACCTGGTGGCGATGGCCAAGCGCGCCGGGATCAACCTCACGATCGACCGCTTCGACGAGCTCGCGCGCCAGACCCCGGTGCTGGCCAATCTGCGGCCCTCGGGCGCCTTCCTGATGGAGGACTTCTACTACGCGGGCGGGCTGCGCGCGCTGCTCGGCCAGCTCGGCGACCTCATCGACGGCAGCGCGCGCCAGTGCAACGGCAGGACGCTGGCCGAGAACATCGCCGGCTGCCAGGTCTACAACGCCGAGGTGATCCGGCCGCGCGCCAACCCGCTGGTCGCGAAGGACGGCCTGGCGGTGCTGCGCGGCTCGCTCGCGCCCGACGGCGCGATCATCAAGCCGGCGGCGATGGAGCCGCGCTTCCACAAGCACACCGGCCGCGCGGTCGTCTTCAAGGACTACAACGACATGGCCGCGCGCATCGACGACCCCGCGCTCGACATCGACGCGACCTGCGCGATCGTGCTGCAGTCGGCCGGACCGCAGGGCGCGCCCGGCATGCCCGAGTGGGGGCAGCTGCCGATCCCGCAGAAGCTCCTGAAGCAGGGGGTGCGCGACATGCTGCGCATCTCGGATGCGCGCATGAGCGGCACCAGCTACGGCGCCTGCGTGCTGCACGTGACCCCGGAGTCCCACGTCGGCGGCCCGCTGGCGCTGGTCCGGGACGGCGACATGATCTCGCTCGACATCGCCGCGCGCCGCGTCGATCTCCTGATCAGCGACGACGAGATGGCGCGGCGCAAGGCCGCCTGGCAGCCGCCGCCGCCCAAGTTCACGCGCGGCTACGGCGTGCTGTACCTCAAGCACATCCAGCAGGCCGACAAGGGCTGCGACTTCGACTTCCTCGAGCCGGAGGCGAAACAGGCCGGGACGGGCGAGCCCGAGATTCACTGAAGGCAAGACTGACATGGACGCATCCTTGCAACGCTGGTGCCTGGCGGGTCTGTGCGCGATGGCGGCGGCCCTGCCCGCCCTGGCGCAGGCCCCGTATCCGAGCCGCACGGTCACGATGATCGTGCCCTTCCCGCCCGGCGGCGGCACCGACGTCGGCGCGCGGCTGGTGGCCCAGCGCCTGACCGCGCGCTGGGGCCAGTCGGTGGTCGTCGAGAACCGCGGCGGCGCGGCGGGCATCGTCGGCATGGAGGCGGCCGCCAAGGCCAAGCCCGACGGCTACACGGTCGTCCTGGGCAATGTCGGCACGATCGCGATCAACAATTCCCTCTACAAGAAGCTGCCGTACGACCATGAGACGGCGTTCGCGCCGATCAATTTCGTCGCCGACCTGCCGCTGGTGATGCTGGCCTACCCGGGGCTGGCCGCCAGAACGCCGCGTGACATCATCGCAATGGCCAAGGCCGAGCCGGGCAAGGTCACCTTCGCCAGTTCCGGCGCCGGCGGCGCGCCGCACCTGGCCGCCGAGATCTTCGAGGACATGGCCGGCATCAAGATGCTGCACGTTCCCTACAAGGGCGGCGGCCCGGCGGTGACCGACCTGATGGCCGGGCATGTCAACATCCTCTTCACCACGGTTCTCGAGGCTGTCGGCCACGTCAAGGCCGGCAGGCTCAGGGGCATGGCGGTGACTAGCGCCGCGCGTTCGCCGGCGCTGCCCGATGTCCCCACGATGGCGGAGGCGGCCCTGCCGGGCTACGAGACCGGATCCTGGCTGGGCCTGCTCGCGCCCGCCGGCACGCCGCAGGCGATCGTCGACAAGTTCGCCGCCGAGGTCCGCGACATCGTCGGCGAAGCCGAGACCCGCGAACGATTCGTCTCCCAGGGGGCGCTGCCGCGCGCGATGACCAATGCGCAATTCATCGCACTCATCGGCGCCGAGAAGAAGCGCTATGCCAAGCTGATCGCGGACAAGAACATTCGCACCGAATGATGCGCGTCACCGCGCCCGCCACCCCCGTCCACCTGCCATGGCCCCGATGAATCCCGACACCCTCGCCCTGCTCAAGAAGACCAGCGTCGCCACCATCACCACGCAGCTGTTCAAGCGCGGCTTTCGCAACGCCTACATCCAGGGCGTCGCGCGCCTGACCACGCCGTCCTCCGGCAACATGGTCGGCCCCGCGTTCACGCTGCGCAACATCCCGGCGCGCGAGGACCTCGACCAGCTCTCCGCCTTCGACAACCCGCTGCACCCGCAGCGCAAGGCGATCGAGTCGGTGCCGCCGGGCCACGTGCTGGTGATCGACTGCCGCGGCGAGACCCGCGCCGCCTCCGGCGGGCAGATCCTCACCACGCGCCTGAAGATCCGCGGCGGCGCCGGGCTGGTCTCCGACGGCGCGATCCGCGACAGCGTCGAGATCGGCCGCATGGACTTCCCGGTCTACGTCGCCGGCGCGAGCGCGCCGCTCAACCTGGTGTGCCACCACGCGCTCGAGCAGAACGTGCCGATCGGCTGCGGCGGCGTCGCGGTCTACCCGGGCGACATCGTCGTCGGCGACGCCGAGGGCGTCGCGGTCATCCCGGCGCACCTGGCCGACGAGGTCGCGCGCGACGGCGCCGAGCAGGAACTCCTCGAGCAGTTCCTGCTCGAGCGCATCGAGAGCGGCGCCACGCTCCCGGGCACCTATCCGCCGAGCGCGGAGACGCGCGCCGCGTTCGCGGCGTGGCGCGCGAGCCGGGGCGTGTGACGGCGCGGCGCTGTCGCGCGGCGCGCGACAGCGCTATGATGCATGCGCCGCGCCGGTCCGACCGGCGCCTTCCGGAGGTTCGTCCATGGCCGTCCCGTTCACGCCCGCCGGCACGATTCCGGCCGCGATCCTGCCGTTCCACGACGACTTCGCGATCGACGAGGCGTCGCTGCGCGCCCACCTGGCCGACCTCGCCGGCACCGCCGGCGTGACCGCGATCACCGTCAACGGCCATGCCTCGGAGGTGGCGTCGTGCACCGCCGACGAGCAGGCGCGCGTGCTCGACATCGCCGCGGCCGCCGTCGGCGACCGCGTGCCGCTGGTCTCCGGGGTCTACACCGAGAGCTCGCTCGAGGGCGCGCGCCTGGCGCGCATGGCCGAGGCGCACGGCGCCGCCGCGCTGCTGGTGTTCCCGCCGGCGCTGTTCGCGCTCGGCCAGCGCGACGAGATGGTGCTCACGCACTTTCGCCACATCGCGTCGGCCTCGTCGCTGCCGCTCGTGGTGTTCCAGTATCCGCTCGGGCCGGGCCAGGGCTATCGCCTGGACCTGCTCCACCGGCTGTGCGACGAGTTCCCGTCGATCGTCGCGATCAAGGACTGGTGCGCGGACCCGCAGCTGCACGAGCGCCACGTCCGCACCCTGCAGTCGCGCGCGCGGCCGGTGGCGGTGCTCTCCACCCACAGCGCGTGGCTGTTCGCGTCGCTGGTGCTCGGCTGCCGCGGCCTGCTGTCCGGCGCCGGCAGCGTGATCGCCGGGCTGCAGGCGGAGCTGCTCGCCGCCTGCGGCGACGACGACCTCGCGCGCGCGCGCGCGGTCAACGCGCGCATCCAGCCGCTCGCGGAGGTGTTCTACAGCGCGCCGTGGGTCGACATGCACAACCGCATGAAGGAGGCGCTGGTGATGCTGGGCAAGCTGCCGCGCAACGTCGTGCGCCCGCCGCTGATGCCGCTTGCGGCCGAGGAGAAGCAGCGCATCCGCCGCGCGCTCGTCGCCGCGGGGCTGCTCGCCGATTCGGCGCCGCGCCTGGCCGCCTGAGCGCGGACCGCGCGGCCCGGCGCCGCCGCCGGCTCAGTCGCGATACGACGGGTCGATGCGGTCGAGCATGCGCAGCAGCGCCGGCCACTCGAGCCGGCCGAGGGGGCTCTGGCCCTCCTCGTACTCCTCGACCTTGGCGTTGGTGAACGCGCGCTTGGCGATCGCGCGCGCCACCTTCTCCGACGGCATGGTGAGCTTCTTGCCGGACGCGAGCGCATCGACCTGCGCCTGCATCGCCTTCTCCAGGTGCCACATCATCGAGAACGCCTGCCCGACGGTCTCGCCGGCGACCAGCGTGCCGTGGTTGCGCAGGAGCATCACCGGCTTGTCGCCGAGATCGAGCGCGAGGCGCTGGCGCTCGTCGAGGTCGAGCGCGAACCCCTCGCTGTCGTGGTAGGCGACGCGGCCATGGAACAGCATCGCGTGCTGCGACAGCGGGAGGAGCCCGCACTTCATCATCGACACCGCCATGCCGGCGCGCGTGTGCGAATGGATCACGCAGGCCGCGTCCGGCCGCGCCGCATGGATCGCGCTGTGGATCACGAAGCCGGCGCGGTGGATGCGGTGCGGCGAGGCGTCGACCTTGTTGCCGTCGAGGTCGACCTTGACCAGCGAGGAGGCGGTGATCTCGTCGAACAGGTAGCCGAACGGATTGAGCAGGTAGTGGTCGGGCGCGTCCGGCACGCGCGCCGAGATGTGGGTGTAGATGAGGTCGGTCCAGCCGTAGTGGGCGGCGAGGCGATAGCACGCGGCGAGGTTGACGCGCGCGTCGCGTTCGGCGGCGGACATGGTCGACGCGCCCTTGGCGGGGCGGTTCTTCTTCGTAGTCATGGACGGTTCCTGGTGAACGATGCGCTGGCGTTGCGCCGGGGAGAGCTCCGAAAACGACATCGCCGGCACGAGGCCGGCGATGCGGGGACTTCCTGGCCGGGCGCCGGCAGTCTACGCCGGTTCGCCCAGGAGTGATCGGCTGCCGACGCGGCGCACCCGATCAGGCGGGCAGCACACGACGGCGGCGCGCGATGCCGGCGACCAGCGCCAGACCGGCCAGCATCAGCGCATAGGTCTCGGGCTCGGGGACGGCGGCGAGGGTGCTGAGGGCCGCGACCGCGGCGAAGTCGCCCACGATCTGGTGAGCACGCGCGGAGGGATGCAAGCCGTCCGAGAAGAGCGAGGTGCTGCACGAGCCCGCGCCACCGAACGGCGCGCAGGGCGTGAAGACGTTCGTGATGCCGAAGAACGCGCCCCCGTTGCTGAGCGCATCCAAGCGGATCAACGTGGAGATTCCGGCCAAGTCGAGGAAGGTCATGTGGAGACCGAGGCCCTGACCGAACGTCACCACCGAGGGCATCAGGGCATTGAACTTGCTGGTGGCGTCGCTTGATTCCGCCACTTTGCCCAGTGCAACAGCCTCCGGGGTGTTGCCCAGATCCGGCAGATTGGCGACCATGACGAATTTCGCACCGCCCGCCGCGAGCAGACCGACGCTCGACTTCAGGTTGTTGATTGCCACCTGCGCATCCGCCTGGCGGGTTGCCGGGCTGCTGCCCGGAGCACTCCGCGCGTCACGCATGTCGTTGCCACCCGCCACCACAACGTACAGCGCATTCGGGTCACCGACGCCGTTCCACATTCCACCCACCTGCGCGAGAACGCCGGTATTGGCAATCGCCCCGGTGGTGTCAGTGCGAGCACCGCCGAAAGCGAAATTCTTGCCGCCGGTCAATGAAGCCTGCGCGTCACTTGCGTGGCCCAGAAGGGTCGCCATCCTCTCGGTCCAGACAGGCCCGTCGGAGAAACGCCCCGGGTAATAAGGCGCAAGAGGAAACGTTCCGCCCGAGCCGGCCAGAATGTTGCCGGTATCCGACAAACTATCGCCGAAGAAATAGATGTCGCTGAAGCTCGCCGCCGCGCGCGCGGGCGCGCTGCCGAAGGCCACGGCGGCAAGGGCGGCCACACCGATCAGGCGTCGCAGGGTTCCGTATGACATTGTCAACTCCAAGTTTTTGTTTCTTAAGGCGAAAGAGTCCCGAAGATACCACCGTCCCGGCGCCGCCACAACCCGGGTCGATCCCGATTTGACGACAGCCGCGCGCGCCGCTGACGTTTGTTTTCAATCCATGCCAATGGCATGACGGCGCGCGCCGCCGGAATGTCAGGTAAACACGCGGTGCACGACATCCCTTCCGCCGCGCCTGCCGGCGGCCGGCGCGGTCAGCGCTCGGCGCCGGCGAGCCGCGCCGCGCGCGCGAGCAGGCGCTCGGCGGTCATGACCATCGGCACCTCGACCCACAGGCCGTCGACGAGCACGCGGTCCTCGCCGCGCGCGCGGCCCGCGGCGAAGGCGGCGATCAGGCGGCGCGCCCGGTCGCATTCGTCCGCCGACGGGGTGAGGACGGCATTGAGGCGCGCGGCGTGCTCGGGGCGCACCAGGCTCTTGCAACGGTAGCCGAGGCGCCGCGCGTAGGCGGCCTCGGCGGCGGCGCCGTCGGCATCCGCGAATGTATAGGGCGCGTCGACCGGCTCGATGCCGGCCGCGCGGCACTCGAGCAGGAAGCGGCGCCGCGCGTGGTCGAGTTCGACCGCGTCGCGCCCGCGCTCGGCGCACAGGTCCGCCGCCAGGTCTTCCGCGCCCAGCAGCGCGCAGCGCACGCGCGGCGAGGCGGCCGCCATCTCGCGCACCGTCACCACGCCGAGCGCGGTCTCGGCCACCGGCAGCAGCTCGGTCGTCCCGACCGGCAGGCCCAGCGCGCGCTCGCGGCGCGCGAGCTCGGCGTCGAGCTCGCGCATGTCGGCCGCGCCCGCCGCCTTCGGGTAGGCGACGATGTCGGGGCGCGCGGCCAGCACCGCGTCGAGGTCGTCGGCGCCGCCGTCGCGCAGGCGGTTGATGCGCACGCAGGCGATGCGGCCGGCCGCGCGCCAGGACGCGTAGAGCGGCGCCGCCAGTGCGCGCGCCTCGGCGCGCCGCGCGGGCGGGGTGAAGTCCTCGAGGTCCTGGATCAGGACATCGGCACCCGACGCGGCCATCGCCGCGTGCGTGGCGCGCTCGGCGCCGGCGCCGAAGAGCCAGGTGCGGCGCAGGTCGGGGTCACGCATCGCGCGCGCGCCACGGGGTGCCGCGCCCCCGCGCCACGCCGCTCGTGGCGGCGTGGCGCGGGCTCGGCGCGCGCCGGGAGATCGCCCCGGCGCGCGGCGCGATCGACAGCAGCCGGGGCGCGCGCCTCACACCGTGCCGCTGGTCTGCGGGTTCAGGCGCTCGCTCTTGTCGAACAGCTTGTTGAGCGCCGAAACGTAGGCCTTGGCGGAGGCGACGATGACGTCGGTGTCGGCGCCGACGCCGTTGACGATGCGCCCGGCCTTCGACAGCCGCACCGTCACCTCGCCCTGGCTGTCGGTGCCCTGGGTGACGGCGTTGACCGAATAGAGCACGAGCTCGGCATCGCTCTTGGCGATGCTCTCGATGGCCTTGAAGGTGGCGTCGACCGGGCCGGAGCCGTGCGACTCCGCCTTCTTCTCGGCGCCGCCGTCGCGCAGCGTGACGCTCGCGTGCGGCGCCTCGCCCATTTCCGAGGACTGCTTCATCGACACCAGCTTGTAGTTCTCGCCGGTCTCGTCGTCGTTGTGGTCGGCGAAGAGCATCTGGATGTCCTCGTCGAAGATCTCGGCCTTCTTGTCGGCCAGGTCCTTGAACTTGGCGAAGGCCTCGTTCAGCTGGGTCTCGGAGTCGAGCTCGATGCCGAGCTGCTCGAGCCGCTGGCGGAAGGCGTTGCGCCCGGACAGCTTGCCCAGGACGATCTTGTTGGCGCTCCAGCCGACGTCCTCGGCGCGCATGATCTCGTAGGTGTCGCGCGCCTTGAGCACGCCGTCCTGGTGGATGCCCGAGGCGTGCGCGAAGGCGTTGGCGCCGACCACCGCCTTGTTCGGCTGCACCACGAAGCCGGTGATCTGCGACACCAGGCGCGAGGCCGGCACGATCTGCGACGGGTCGATGCGCGTCTCGAGCTTGAAGAAGTCGCGGCGGGTGCGCACCGCCATCACGATCTCCTCGAGCGAGGTGTTGCCGGCGCGCTCGCCGAGTCCGTTGATGGTGCACTCGACCTGGCGCACCCCGCCCATGGTCACCGCGGCGAGCGAGTTCGCGACCGCCATGCCGAGGTCGTTGTGGCAGTGCGCCGACCAGACCGCCTTGTCGCTGTTGGGAATGCGCGTGCGCAGCGTCTTGAAGAACTCGCCGTAGAGCTCCGGCACCGCGTAGCCGACCGTGTCGGGCACGTTGATGGTGGTGGCGCCCTCCTTGATCACCGCCTCGAGGATGCGGCACAGGAAGTCCATTTCCGAGCGGTAGCCGTCCTCGGGCGAGAACTCCACGTCCGGGCACTGGTTGCGCGCGTAGCGCACCGACAGCTTGGCCTGCTCGAACACCTCGTCGGGCGTCATGCGCAGCTTCTTCTCCATGTGCAGCGGGCTGGTGGCGATGAAGGTGTGCACGCGCCACGACTTGGCGCCCTTGAGCGCGTCGATGCCGCGCTGGATGTCGCGGTCGTTGGCGCGGCACAGGCCGGCGACGGTGGAGTCCTTGATCACGCCCGCGATCGCCTTGACCGCCTCGAAGTCGCCGTTCGACGAAGCCGGAAAGCCGGCCTCGATCACGTCGACCTTGAGCTTTTCCAGCACCCGCGCGATGCGCAGTTTCTCCTCCTTGGTCATCGAGGCGCCGGGACTCTGCTCGCCGTCGCGCAAGGTGGTGTCGAAAATGATCAGGCGGTCGGTGCTCATGGGTCTCTCCTGGGTTGGGCGTGGTCGATTCGATGCGTGGAACCCGGTGCGCGTATGCGCTGGCGGCCAAAATGCCTCTCGAGGCACCTTGTGCGCGTACTGCAACCGAATTGTGGGGTGGGATATTTAGCGCGCGGGGCGCAGCAGCAGGCCCAGCAGGAGGCCGCTGTACAGCGAGGCAATGGCGAGGAGGGCGTTGCAGTTGCGTGCCATAGTGGGGGGAATCTAACGGGTTTCGTGGCCCTTCGCAAGCAAGTTGTTGCTTTTGCACACGCCTCCGGTCGAACGTCGACGCCGGGGGCATCGACGCGTGCCTTGCGGCGTCCCAGCGTTCGGCATCGGCGCGCGGGCGGTCACGAGTGCGCGCAATCGCGCGCGACGGCCGGGATGACCAGGAATGTCGAAAAACTTTACACAAGCCCCGACCGATCCTCGAAACGTTGTCGCAACTTATTGATTAAGCGTGGAAAAATGTCGGGCCTGCCGATTGCCATTGCCGCGTTGGCACACGCCGGGCCCGGTGGCCCGCTATTCATCGACGGGAGTCGCGCGCCATCTGCGCCCGCCCCGCTCGCGCTGGACAGGCCAGGCGTCTACGACGTCATGATCTCGTCAGCCTATACGGTCTCACCGGCGACGGCTCGGTGCGAACTGGCGCCCACCGGCGAGCCGCTCTGCACGCAGTTGCCCGCAAAGGGATTCCAGCGCGCGGCGTCGTACACGCTGCGACTTGATGTCGAGGTGATTCCCGCGCTCGACCCTGGTGCAGGTGGGCCTTGCCCTCGGACTCGCCGGGCTGGCGCGGCGGCGGCGCGCGGCCTGATCACGGCGCAGCGCCGCGCCGGGCAGGCGTGCCCGGCCGCGCTGCGCGGCGGGTCGCGCGGGGTATAGTTCCCCCTGCCGTTGCGCGCCCGCCATGACACCCGCCCTCCTCGACCGCCTGTTCGCGGCACCCGCAGACGCCGAAGCCGTCGAGCACGTCCGCCAGTGGTGGCCGCTGCATCGGGCGCTCGCTGGCGACTGGCAGGCGCCGATCGACCGTTCCATCGCCGGCGGGTTCGCCGCCGATCGCGTCGCCTGGGCTTTCGGCGCCGGCTACCAGGGCGCGCTGCGCGCGCTCGATCCCTCGCTGCCCGACGCGGCCATCGCCTGCCTGTGCGTGACCGAGGCGAACGGCAATGCGCCCAGGAACATCGCGAGCACCCTCGTGCCGCGCGAGGACGGGTTCGCGCTCTCGGGCCGCAAAAAATGGAGCACGCTCGGTCCCGAGGGCACGCTGCTGCTGGTGGCCGCCCGCCTGCCAGACGCGGATGCCCAAGGGCGTCCGCGCATCCGGGTCGCGCGGGTGAATGCCGCCGCCCGCGGCGTGCGCATCGAGTCCATGCCGCCGACGCGCTTCGTGCCGGAATTGCCGCATGCCGAGGTGCACCTCGACGACGTGGCCGTGGCAGCCTCGGACGTCCTGGAAGGCGACGGCTACCTGCGTGTGGTCAAACCCTTCCGCAGCATCGAGGACATCCACGTCAACGCCGCGGTGCTCGCCTACCTGCTGCGCGAGGCGCGCCGCCTGCGCTGGCCCGCGGCCTGGCTGGCCGAAGCGGTGCAGACGCTGGTCTCGTTTCACGCGCTGGCCGGGCTCGATCCGGCGCGGGCCGCCACGCACGTCGCGCTCGAAGGCGTGCTCGCGGCCGCGCGTCGCCTCGCACAGGCGGCCGACGCCCATTTCGCCGCGCGTGCGGACAGCGCGGCCGCGGCACGCTGGCAGCGCGACCGTTCGCTCTTCGGCGTCGCCTCGGCGGCACGCGCGCGCCGCTTCGCGAGCGCCTGCGCGGCACTCGGCCTGCCCGAGCCGCCGGCCGCAGCCGCGCCATAATCCGCTTCCGTCTCCCTTCCGCAACCGGAAATTCCGCATGCACGATCTCGTCATCCGCGGCGCTCAGGTCCACGACGGCCTGGGCAATCCTGCTGTATCCGCAGACGTTGCCGTCGATCAGGGGCGCATCACGCGCATCGGCCGGGTTGCCGACGCGGCGCACCGCATCGTCGACGCAGGCGGGCTCGCGCTGATGCCCGGCATCGTCGACCTGCACACCCACTATGACGCGCAGATCACCTGGGACCGCACGATGTCGCCGTCGCCGGCGCTGGGCGTGACCACGGCGGTGATCGGCAACTGCGGCTTCGGCATCGCGCCCTGCCCGGCGCCGCTGCGCGAGACGATGATGAAGAACCTGTCGGTGGTCGAGGGCATGGACCTGCAGGCGCTGCTCACCGGCGTGCACTGGGGGTTCGAGACCTTCCCCGAGTACATGGCGCAGCTGCGCCGCATCGGCCCCTACCTCAACACCGCGGTGTTCGCCGGGCACTCGGTGATCCGCACCGTCGTGATGGGCGAGGCGGCCTCGGAGCGCGCCGAGCCGAGCGCCGACGAACTCGCGACGATGCGCCGCCTGGTGCGCGAGGCGATGGATGCGGGCGCGATCGGCTTCGCCTCGTCGTTCTCGCCCAACCACAGCGGCTTCGGCGGCCGGCCGATGCCATCGACGATCGCCACCGAAGCCGAGCTGCGCGCGCTCACCGGCGTGCTGGGCGAGGTCGGCCGCGGCGTGTTCATGAGCGCGACCGGCTCGCGCGCGACGCCCGAGGTGATGGAGTCGATCAGCGCGTCGAACGGCCGGCCGTCGTTCATCTCGACGGTGCTCACCATGTACAACGAGGCCGCGCCGGAGCGCGGCCGGGCCTACTACGACGCCTGCGCCGCGGCCCAGGACCGCGGCCGCGCGGTGCACATCCTCACCAGCTGCCAGCCGCTGTCGTTCGACTTCACCCTGGTCGAGCCGTATGTGCTGCTCTCGCACAGCGCCTTCGACGCGATCGGCGGCGCCGGTCACGAGAAGCTGCGGCAGATCTACGCCGACGCCTCGTTCCGCGCCGCGTTTCGCGCCAATCTCGCCAGCCCGAAGCCGGGCATCCTGTTCCTCGGCAACTGGGAGCGCATCGAGGTCAGCCTCACGGCCCTGCCCGGGAATGCGCGCTTCGAGGGCATGACCATCGGCGCGCTCGCGCGCGCGCGCGGCTGCGATCCGCTCGATGCGTTCTTCGACCTCGCGCTCGAGGAGGACCTGCGCACCCACTTCCTCGGCCGCTTCTTCCAGAACGACGACGACGGGGTGGCGCCGCTGCTCAAGCATCGCGCCGGCGTGATCACCCTGTCGGATGCCGGCGCCCACCTGCAGTACATGTGCGACGCCGGCTTCGGCCTGCATTTCCTCTCGCACTGGGTGCGCGAGACCGGGCACTTCAGCCTCGAGGAAGGCATCCGCCGCCTCACCAGCCACCCCGCCGACTGCTTTCGCATTCCCGGCCGCGGCCGCCTGGTCGAAGGCGCGCCGGCCGACCTTCTGCTGTTCGACCCGGCCAGCGTCGGCATGTCCCGTCCGCAAAGCGTCGCCGACCTGCCCGGCGGCGGCGCGCGCATGATCCGCGAGCCGCGCGGCGTGCATGGCGTCTGGGTCAACGGCGTGCAGGTCCATGACGGCCGCGGCTATGCCGATCTCGCCCGCGGCCCCGGCGCCGTGCTGGACCGGTTCGATGCCTGAGTTTCGGGTCCGTCCTGCCGCAGGCCGCTTCCCGTCCATTCGACCCACCCGACAAGGAGAGACGACGCGATGAACCGGTTGCTGACCTGGGTTGCCGCCACGGCCCTGCTGCTCCTGGCCGCGCCCGGACACGCGCAATCCTGGCCCGCCAAGCCGGTGCGCATGATCCTGGCGTTTCCGCCCGGCGGCCCCACCGACATCGTCGCCCGGGTGCTGGCGCAGAAGCTCACCGAGCAGCTGGGCCAGCAGTTCGTCGTCGACAACAAGCCCGGCGCCGGCGGCAACATCGGTGCCGAGCTCGCGGCCAAGGCTCCCAGCGACGGCCACACGATCTTCTACAACACCTCGGCGATCGTGATCAATCCGGCGCTGTACGGGCGCGCCAGCTACGACACGCTCAAGGACTTCGTTCCGGTGGCGCTCACCGCCGCCATTCCCATGGTTCTGGTGGTCCACCCGTCGGTGCCGGCGAAGACCATGAAGGAGTTCGTCGATCACGTCAGGGCACGCGCCGGACAGGTCAACTACTCGTCCTCGGGCACCGGCACCATCACCCACCTGGCAAGCGCGATGCTCGCGGCCCAGATGGGCTTCACCGCGCAGCACGTGCCCTACAAGGGCAGCGCGCCGGGTCTGGTCGATCTGGCCGCCGGACAGACGCAGTTCATGACCGACACCATCAACACCGCGCTGCCGTACGTGAAGGACGGGCGGCTGCGCGCGATCGCGGTGACCAGCCTGAAGCGCTCGTCGGTGCTGCCGGAGGCACCGACCTTCGCCGAGTCCGGGCTGCCCGGTTTCGAGGCGGCCGCCTGGCAGGGCGTGGTGGGGGCGGCCCGCACCGCGCCGGAGATCGTCGCCCGCCTCAATGCCGAGATCAACCGCGCGCTCGCCGATGCCGGCGTGCGCGCGCGCCTGGCCGGACAGGGGGCCGACGTCCTCGGCGGCACGGCGGCCGAATACGCCGCCTACATCCGCGCCGAGATGCCGCGCTGGGCCCGGGCGATCAAGGATTCCGGCGCCAAGGCCGAATGACGCCACTGCCAACCCACGGAGGAACCCGCATGGATTTCGTCAGGATCGACAAGGACGGCGCCATCGCCACCTTGACCCTCAACAAGCCCGAGGAGCGCAACGCGCTGTCGACGCCGGCCCAGTGGGCCGAGGTGGTCGCCGCCTGCGACGCGGTGCGCGCCGACTACGCGATCAAGGTGGTGATCCTCACCGGCGCCGGCAGCGCGTTCTGCGCCGGCGGCAACGTCAAGGACATGCGCGACAAGACCGGGATCGCGGCCGGCTCCCCGCGCGAGATCGCCGACGGCTACCGCGCGGGCATCCAGCGCATCCCGCTGGCGCTCTACAACCTCGAGGTGCCGACCATCGCCGCGGTCAACGGGCCGGCGATCGGCGCGGGCTGCGACCTCGCCTGCATGTGCGACATCCGCATCGCGTCCTCCAGGGCGCGCTTCGCCGAGAGCTTCGTCAAGCTCGGCCTGATACCCGGCGATGGCGGCGCCTGGCTGCTGCCGCGCGCGGTCGGCATGTCGAAGGCCGCGGAACTGACCTTCACCGGCGACACCATCGGCGCCGACGAGGCGCTCGCCTGCGGGCTGGTGTCGCGGGTGGTCGCGCCCGAGGAACTGCTGGGCGCCGCGCGCGAACTCGCCGCGCGCATCGCCGCCAACCCGGCGCCCGCGCTGCGCATGGCCAAGCGCCTGCTGCGCGAAGGCCAGCACGTGCGCCTCGACACGCTGCTGGAGATGTCCGCGGCGTTCCAGGCGGTGGCCCACCACACGCCCGAACACGACGCGGCGCTGGCCGCGTTCCTGGCGAAGAAGTAGCCCGGCGGATCAGGCCGGCGGCTTCCTCAGGACGTCGCCGGCCTTCCTGCCGCGCGACAGGTTCCACAGCCACAATGCGTAGCCCGAGGCGCCGTAGATGACGAACAGGCTGAACAGCGCCAGCGGCGGGTAGGACGTGACCACGAACAGGGCGATGGCGATCAGGAAGATCACCACCACGGGGACGCGGCGCGTCCGGCTGACGTCCTTGAAGCTGTAGAACGGCACCGAGGACACCATCGTCACCCCCGCGTAGAGCGCGAGGAACCAGCCGACGTAGCGCAGGTAGTAGTCGTCGAGCGGGAACTTGTTGTCGTCGGCCAGCCAGACGAAGCCGATCAGGAGCGCCGCGGCCGCCGGGCTCGGCAGCCCCTGGAAGAAGCGCTTGTCGACGACGTCGATGTTGGTGTTGAAGCGCGCCAGGCGCAGCGCCGCGCCGGCGCAATAGACGAAGGCGGCGAACCAGCCCCAGCGCCCGAACGGTTCCAGGCCCCACTTGTAGACGATCAGCGCCGGCGCCGCGCCGAAGGAGACCATGTCGGCCAGGCTGTCGTACTCGGCGCCGAAGTCGCTCTGCGTGTGCGTCAGGCGCGCGACGCGGCCGTCGAGCGAATCCATCACCATCGCGATGAAGATGGCGATGCACGAGCGCTCGTAGTCGCCCGCCATCGCCTGCACGATCGCGTAGAAGCCGCAGAACAGGCAGGCGGTGGTGAAGGCGTTGGGCAACAGGTAGACGCCGCGGCGGCGCAGCAGGCGCCCGCGGCCGCTCTCGGGGGCCGAATCGTTCAGCGGCATCGTGCAAGCCTCATTTGGTGTCGTCGTCCTTGGCCCGGTCCGCGCCCTTCTGCAGCGCGGCATCCACGCCGCCCGTCGCGCGCTCGACGGCCTGCTTCGGCGCGTCGCCGGCCGCGCGCGCGGCCTTCGACTCGGGCACGCGGTCGCCGCAGCCGCACAGCAGCGCCGCGCACATCGTCAAGAAAACCCATCGCATCGTGCGCCCTCCGCGGCCGGTGCCGGCCCGGCACCGCCATTATGCACGCGGCGCACCCGCGCCGGAATGCGCAATGCCCGCCTTGTGGGCGGGCATTGCGACGAGTGCAAGATGTATCGCTCTTGCGGACGGAATCGTGATCCGATCAGTTGCGCGACCGGTCGACCAGGGCCTTCTGCTTGATCCAGGGCATCATCGCGCGCAGCTTCTCGCCGACGATCTCGATCGAGTGCTCGGCACCCAGGCGGCGGCGCGACAGCAGCGTCGGCGCGCCCGCGCGGTTCTCGAGGATGAAGCTCTTGGCGTACTCGCCGGTCTGGATGTTCTTCAGCACGTCCTTCATCACCTGCTTGGTCTCCTCGGTGATGATGCGCGGGCCCGTGACGTACTCGCCGTACTCGGCGTTGTTCGAGATCGAGTAGTTCATGTTGGCGATGCCGCCCTCGTAGATGAGGTCGACGATCAGCTTCAGTTCGTGCAGGCACTCGAAGTACGCCATCTCCGGCGCATAGCCGGCCTCGACCAGGGTCTCGTAGCCGGCCTTGATCAGCTCCACGGTCCCGCCGCAGAGCACCGCCTGTTCGCCGAAGAGGTCGGTTTCGGTCTCCTCGCGGAAGTTGGTCTCGATCACGCCGGCGCGGGCGCCGCCGATCGCCGCCGCGTACGACAGCGCGAGGTCGCGCGCCTTCTTCGAGACGTCCTGATGCACGGCGATGAGCATCGGCACGCCGCCGCCGGCGGCGTAGGTGGAGCGCACGGTGTGGCCGGGCGCCTTGGGCGCGATCATCACGACGTCGAGGTCGGCGCGCGGCTGCACCTGGCCGTAGTGGATGTTGAAGCCGTGCGCGAACGCGAGGGTCGCGCCCTTCTTGATGTTCGGCTCGACCTCCGACTTGTAGGTCGCGGCGATGTGCTCGTCGGGCATGAGCATGATGACGAAGTCCGCGCCCTTGACGGCGTCGGCGACCTCGGCGACCTTGAGGCCGGCCTTCTTGACCTTGTCCCACGACGGGCCGCCCTTGCGCACCCCGACCGTGACCTTGACGCCCGAGTCGTTGAGGTTCTGCGCATGCGCATGCCCTTGCGAGCCATAGCCCACGATGCAGACCTTCTTGCCCTTGATCAGGGACAGGTCGGCGTCCTTGTCGTAATAGACCTTCATTCGAATCTCCTCGCAGGATGTCGACCGGCCGCCGGATCGTGCGTCGCGGCGGCTGCGGCCGGGGGAAAAAAGCTTTGCATTCTAGCTCGCCGCCGGCGTCGGCGGGTCACACCTTGAGCACGCGCTCGCCGCGGCCGATGCCGGAGACGCCGGTGCGCACGGTCTCGAGGATCAGCGCGCGGTCGATCGCCTCGATGAACGCGTCGAGCTTGGCGACGTCGCCGGTGAGCTCGATCGTGTAGGTCTTGTCGGTGACGTCGATGACCCGGCCGCGGAAGATCTCGGCCATGCGCTTCATCTCCTCGCGCTCCTTGCCGGTGGCGCGCACCTTGACGAGCATGAGCTCGCGCTCGATGTGCGAGCCCTCCGACAGGTCGACCACCTTGACCACCTCGATGAGCCGGTTCAGGTGCTTGGTGATCTGCTCGATGACGTCGTCGGAGCCGACCGTGACGATGGTCATGCGCGACAGCGACGCGTCCTCGGTGGGGGCCACGGTCAGCGTCTCGATGTTGTAGCCGCGCGCCGAGAACAGCCCCGCCACGCGCGACAGGGCGCCCGCCTCGTTCTCCAGGAGTATCGAAATGATGTGGCGCATCACAGTTCCTCCGAGCCGAGCAGCATCTGCGTCAGCCCCTTGCCGGCCTGGACCATCGGCCAGACGTTCTCCGCCGGATCGGTCAGGAAGTCCATGAACACGGTGCGGTCCTTGCGCGACAGCGCCTCGCGGATCGCGCCCTCGACGTCGGCCGGGCGGGTGATCTGCATGCCGATGTGCCCGTAGGACTCGGCGAGCTTGACGAAATCGGGCAGCGCCTCGATGTAGGACTCCGAATAGCGGCTGCCGTACTCGATCTGCTGCCACTGGCGCACCATGCCCAGGTAGCCGTTGTTGAGGTTGAGCACCTTGACCGGAAGGCGGTACTGCTTGCAGGTCGACAGCTCCTGCAGGCACATCTGGATCGACGCTTCGCCGGTGATGCACGCGACGGTCGCCTGCGGGTGCGCCATCTGCACGCCCATCGCATACGGCAGCCCGACGCCCATCGTGCCCAGCCCGCCCGAATTGATCCAGCGCCGCGGCTTGTCGAAGCGGTAGAACTGCGCCGCCCACATCTGGTGCTGGCCGACGTCGGAGGTGATGAACGCGTCGCCGCCGGTCGCCTCCCACAGCTTCTCGACCACGTACTGCGGCTTGATCTTCTCGCTGCTGCGGTCGTACTTGAGGCAGTCGCGCGAACGCCACTCCTCGATCTGCTTCCACCAGTCGGCCAGCGCGCGCGGGTCCGGGCGCACGTCGGTCGCCCGGATCTGCCGGATCACCTCGATCATCACCTCCTTGACGTCGCCGACGATGGGCACGTCGACCTTGACGCGCTTGGAGATCGACGAGGGGTCGATGTCGATGTGGATGATCTGGCGCTGGTGCTTGGCGAAGTCGGCCGGGTTGCCGATGACGCGGTCGTCGAAGCGCGCGCCGATGGCGACGAGGACGTCGCAGTTCTGCATCGCGAGGTTGGCCTCGTAGGTGCCGTGCATGCCGGGCATGCCGACGAACTTGCGGTCGCTCGCCTTGTAGGCGCCCAGCCCCATCAGGGTGTTGGTGCACGGGAAGCCGAGCATGTCGACCAGCTCGTTGAGTTCCCTGGAGGAATCCGAGAGGATCACCCCGCCGCCGGTGTAGATCATCGGCCGGCGCGCCGACAGGATCATCTGCACCGCCTTCTTGATCTGCCCGGTGTGGCCCTTGAGCACCGGGTTGTAGGAACGCATCGGCACCTCGGCCGGGTACTGGAAGACGGCCTTCTTCGCGGTCACGTCCTTGGGAATGTCGACCAGGACCGGACCGGGGCGCCCGGTGCGCGCGATGTAGAACGCCTTCCTGATCGTGGCGGCGAGCTCGCGCACGTCCTTGACGAGGAAATTGTGCTTGACGATCGGCCGCGTGATGCCGACCGTGTCGCACTCCTGGAACGCGTCGAGGCCGATCGCGTGGGTCGGGACCTGGCCGGTCAGGATCACCATCGGGATCGAGTCGAGGTATGCGGTGGCGATGCCGGTGACCGCATTGGTCACGCCCGGGCCGGAGGTGACGAGGCAGACGCCGATCCTGTCGGACGAGCGTGAATAGGCGTCGGCGGCGTGCACCGCGCCCTGTTCGTGACGCACCAGGATGTGCTTGACGCGATCCTGGTTGAACAGCGCGTCATAGATGTAGAGCACCGCGCCGCCGGGATAGCCGAACACATGTTCGACGTTCTCCTCCTGCAGGCAGCGCACGACGATTTCCGCGCCGGTGAGTTCTTCGTTTGCAGACATGGGATGTGAGCCTCAAGTAGAGCCGGAAAAGACGATCGAACCCGCCGGCTGCCGCGCCGCGGGTCACGCAAACACTTCGCTCTGTTGAAGCAAGTAAGGACGGAAACACCGGCGCATCTGCCGGAACTCCCGGGTGCGGAGCCGCCGCGACACGTTCACGGGTAAGGTGTCGAAACGGGCGTTTTGCGGCCTTATGAGCCTCAAACTTCGCGCATTCTACCGTCTTCGCGCGCGGCGGTCAAAGTGCCGCCGGGCCGCCGACGGGGACGGGGCCGCGAGCGCCCGGCGCAGGCGCCGGGATGGGGCGAAAACCGTCCGAACTGGTGCATAATCGCCGCGAAGGCACCAAGAACCCGGAAAACGCCCTGGCCACTTCGTCGGAACTGTCGAGTTTTCTCGCTGAAGTCGAGCGTCGCGCATTCAAGCAGGCCGTTTTCGCCGTCCGGGACGACGACGCCGCGCTCGACATCGTCCAGGACGCCATGATGCGCCTGGCCGAGAAGTACGGCGACCGCCCGGCCGAGGAACTGCCGCTGCTGTTCCAGCGCATCCTCCAGAACGCCATTCGCGACCATTTTCGCCGCACCAAGGTGCGCTCGTTCTGGACGACGCTGTTTTCCTCGTTCGCGCCGGCAGACGAGGATCCGGCGGATTTCGACCCGCTGGAAACTTTGGAAGCCCAGCCCGGGTCCAAGGCTGCAGCAAGCGCCGAGGACGAGGTTGCGCAGGCAAGGACTATGGCGTTGATTGAAAAGGAAATTCAGAAACTTCCCGCGCGTCAACGGGAAGCCTTTCTGCTGCGTTACTGGGAGGATTTGGACGTCGCCGAGACCGCGCAGGCGATGGGGTGCTCCGAAGGCAGCGTGAAGACGCACTGTTCGCGAGCCACCCATGCGCTGGCCACGGCGTTGAAGGCGAAGGGTGTGGCGCTTTAGGACGAACCAGCAGCGTCGCTCACAGGTAATCGAATCATGGGAAACAACGAGGAACTCCGGATCGCATTTCAGGTTCGCCACCACCTGAATGCGGGTGCCGCGCGGACGCCGGCGCAGATCAACGAGCGGCTGCGTGCGGCGCGCGAGCGTGCGCTCGCGCGGCAGCGCCGTCCGGCCGGCGTCCTGGCTGCCGCCACAGCCGCGGGTGCCGGGTGGAATCTCGGCTGGCTCGGCAAGCTCGTGCCGCTCCTGGTGCTTGTCCTCGGCCTGGGCGCGATCCACTTCTGGCATCAGGCCGAGCAGGCGAACAACATCGCCGACATCGACATGCAGATGCTCGCCGACGAACTGCCGCCCAACGTGTACCTCGACAAGGGCTTCGGCGCATGGCTGACGCGCGGCGAGCCGGGACGCCAGGATTGAGGCCGGCACCGGCTGACGCCTTTCGGGCGCCGCCTCGTGCGGCGCTTCGTTTTGTCGCGCGCCTGCTGGCCGCGGTGGCCGTCGCCGTCGGGTGCGGCATGGCGCATGCCCTGACCCAGCCCAAGTGGGAGGAGCTGACGGCGCCGCAGCGCGAGGCATTGAAACCCCTTGCGGGGGAATGGAACAAGCTCGACGACCAGCGACGCAAGAAGTGGCTGGTCGTCGCCGACCGCTTCCCGGCCATGAAGGCCGAGGAGCAGAAGCGCATGCAGTCGCGCATGGCCGAGTGGGCACGCCTGACCCCGGAGCAGCGCCGCGTCGCGCGCGAGAATTTCCAGCGCGCGCGCACCCTGCCGCCGGAGCAGAAGAAGGCCGAGTGGAACCAGTATCAGAAGCTGCCGGAGGCGCAGAAACAGCAGTTGGCCGTTTCCGCGGACCTGCGTCAGCCCGCGCGCCGCAAGGCGGTCCAGCGCGAGCAGGAGGGCCGGGTGAAGCCGCCGGCGCCGCCGAACCGCGTCGCCCGTCCGGTGCCGCCGCCGCGTCCCGCCGGCGTGACGGCCGCGAAGGCGCCGCGTTCACCGATCCCGGCGGGCGGCACCCGCGCAGCGGCCGCGCCGGCAGCGCCGCCGACCGGATCGCCGCTGCCCGCGCCAGCCGCCCCGGCCACGGCCGTGAATCCGGCGCCGGCAGGCGCCCTGGGTGCACCGGCCGCCGCCCCGCCCGCGACAGCCGCCGAGGCTGCGGCGCGCGCGAACTGACCCGCGCCGGCTCGCGTGGCAGGCGCCAGCCTTCCTGACGCCGCGGCACGTGCGCCGACCATCCGGCGCCGGCTCCTGTCGCTGGCCTATGAAGGCATGTTGCTGTTCGGCGTCGTCTTCATCGCCGCCTATCTGTATTCCTCGCTGACCCGATTCCGGGCGGATCCGGCGTCACCGCTTTACTTCGGCTTCCAGGCCACGGTGTTCGCCGCCGTGGGCCTGTACTTCGTCTTGTGCTGGCGCCGCGCCGGCCAGACCCTGCCGATGAAGACCTGGAAATTCCGCCTGGTCGCCGCCGACGGTACCCGCCCGTCGCTGGCGCGCTGCTGGCTGCGCTACACGCTGGCGTGGATCGGTCCGGTGGCCGGGCTCGCCGCCTACAAGGGGATCGTGCTCGCCGCCGGCTTCGGCATGGCCCGGTTCTCCGCCGCCGCCGCGCTCCTGTGCCTGCCGGTGCTCGCACTGAACTTCGCCTGGGCGCTGGTCGACCGCGACCGTCAGTTCCTGCACGACCGCATGGCAGGCACCCGCCTCGTGGTCCGGTAGGGCCGCACCCGTCGACCGGACCCGCGCCTCGCGCGCGTGCGGGCGGAGCGGCGTGCATGCGCTATGCTTGCATTTTCGCCTTCGTCGCCGTCCCGGCCCCCCGCACCATCATGTCCATCGCCCGCCTGCGCACCTTCGTGCAACGCATGACCCGCGTGGTCGAGACGCACAGCGCCGAGCAGCCGCTGCTCGATGCGGCGCGCCCGCTGCTCGCCGACCTGATCACCCATGACGACTGGCTGCCCGACGCCTTCGCGGTTCCCGATCCGGCGCGCTACCGCCAGTACCTGCTCTACTGCGACCCGTTCGAACGCTTTTCGCTGGTGAGTTTCGTCTGGGGACCGGGCCAGAAGACGCCGATCCACGACCACATGGTCTGGGGCATGGTCGGCGTCATGCGCGGCGCGGAGACCTGCAGCGAGTACGACCGGCGCGACGGCCGGCTGGTGCAGACCGGCGAGCACCGGGTCGCCCCGGGAGGCATCGACCTGGTGAGCCCGACGCTCGGCGACATCCATGTGGTCTCGAATGCCGATCCCGAGCGGCCCTCGGTCAGCATCCATTGCTACGGCGGCAACATCGGCGCGGTGCGCCGGCATGTGTTCGCGCCCGACAGCGGGACGCCGAGCGAATTCATTTCGGGCTATTCGAGCACCGTCACCCCGAACCTGTGGGATCGCTCGGTCGAGACAACCTGACGCTCCGCCGCCGCAGGACCGGCGTCCCCGCCCCGCGCGGGGCGTCAGGCCACCACGTGCGCGTAGAGTTCGCGCGCCGACTGGAAGCGCTCCTCGGGCCGCTTGGCGAGGAGCCGCACAAGCAGCGGCTGGAAGCCCGCCAGCCGGGCGGGCAGCACCGGCAGCGGCGCGTTGACATGCATGTCCATCAGCTCGGCGGTGTCGCGCGCCTGGTAGGGCGTGCGCCCGGTCAGCAGCTGGTGCAGGATCACGCCGAGGCTGTAGAGGTCGCTGCGCGCGTCGAGCGCCTGCCCCGCGATCTGCTCCGGGCTCATGTAGTTGGGAGTGCCGACGATCTGCCCGACGCGCGTGATGCCGCTCTCCTCCCCGAGCGCCTTGGCGCCGCCGAAGTCGACGATCGCCAGGTGGTGCGCATCGCGGAACATGATGTTGCGCGGCTTGAGGTCGCGATGCACGATGCCCGCCTCGTGGATCGCGTCGAGCGCGCGCGCGATCTGCGCGAACAGCTTGACGGCCTGCAGCGGCGTCAGCCCGTCCTTGAGGCGCTCGTACAGGTCGCCCGCGCCGAAATACTCCATCGCGAGGTACGCGAATCCGGAGTCGTAGCTGAGGTCGAAGATCCGGGTCACGTGCGCGCTCTGGATCTTCTGTATCAGCGAGAACTCCTGCATGAACCGGGCGACGACCTGGGTTTCGCCGGCCAGCTCCGGCAACAGCACCTTGAGCACCAGCGGCAATCGATCGGACTCCCGTTCCGCGAGATAGACGCGGGCCGTGCCGCCTTCGCCGATCAGGCGATCGATCCGGTAGCCGGGGATGCGCGGCAAGGGCCCGCTCCCGGCGCCGGCCGCTGCCGCGACGGGTGCCGGCTCGGGTAGCGGCGCCCTCGCCACCTCGGCACGGCGATAGACCCCGGTGCGCACGCTGCGCTCGATCGACACCGCCGCCTCGCGCTCGCGCACCGCCTCCGCAAGCCCGGCGTAGAGCCGCGCCGGCGTCAGGCGCAGGCGCGGCAGCGTCGCGACCACGCCGGCGCGGTGGGCCCGCACCGCCAGATCGTCCGCATCCCTGCCGCTGGTCAGCATCACCACCGGCGGCAGGCGGCCGAAGCCGCGCCGCACCGCTTCCAGCCATTGGACCGGGTCGGCCGGATCCAGGACCGAGTCGATCAGGATGACGTCGAAGTCCAGGCGAAAGCCCGTCTCCGCGCCGGGCACGCCGCGCGCCACGGGATCCCATTCGCGCACCGCCAGCATCGCGGGCGCGGCCGACCCCGTGCGCGCCGCTTGTTCCGCGGCGGCGTTGAGCCCCTCCTGCAGATACTCCGCCAGGACCAGGCGGAAATCCGCGTGTTCATCCACGATCAGGACGCGCATGCGACAATCCGCGGCCGCTTCGCGCGGCGCGCAGGCTTCTCCCCTCGGTTGCGAAAATCATTATAGGCGTGCCGCAGAGGGCCCCTCGTGACCCGGGGCGGCACGGCTGCAGGTGTCCCGGATGCTCTGGATCAAGGCCTTCCACATCATTTTCGTCGTCACCTGGTTCGCCGGGCTGTTCTACCTGCCGCGCCTGTTCGTCTACCACGCGATGGCGACCGACGCGGTGTCGATCGAACGGTTCAAGGTGATGGAGCGGCGGCTGTTCGCGGGCATCATGACGCCTTCCGCGATCCTCGCCGTGGTGCTCGGCCTGATCCTCTACCTCCATCACGGCATCGGGCGCGGCAGCGGCTGGATGCATGCCAAGCTCGCGCTGGTCGCGATCCTGATCGTGCATCATGCGTACCTGGGCGTCCTGCTGCGGGCCTTCGCGCATGACCGCAACCGGCACGGCCATGTGTTCTACCGCTGGCTCAACGAGATTCCGGCCGCGCCCATCCTCTTCGGCGCCGTCATCCTCGTCGTCGTCAAACCCTTCTGATCCCATGACCAAGATCATCGACTACTACTTCACCCCGGTTTCGCCCTGGGCCTACCTCGGGCACCGGCGCCTGCTCGCCATCGCGTCCGCAGCCGGCGCCGTCGTCGATCCCAAGCCGGTCGACTACGGCCGCATCTTCCCGCTTTCCGGCGGACTGCCCCTCAAGCAGCGCGCGGCCCAGCGCCAGGCCTACCGGTTCATGGAACTCCGGCGCTGGCGCGCGCACCTCGGCGTGCCGCTCAATCTCGAGCCCCGGCATTTCCCGGTCGACGCGACGCTCGCGTCGCGCATGCTGGTTGCGGCGCGGACCGAGGGCGCGCCGGCGGCCCTCGCGCTCGCCGGCGCCATGCTGTCGGCCTGCTGGGCCGAGGAAGGGAACCTCGCCGACGAGGGCACGCTGGCCGCGCTGGCGCAAGGGGTCGGGCTCGACGGCGCGGCCCTCCTCGCGGCGGCGCGCGGCGAGGCCGCCGCATCGTCCTACGCCGCGCTCACCGACGAGGCGATCGCGCGCAATGTGTTCGGCGCCCCGACCTACGCGTTCGGCGGCGAGATCTTCTGGGGCCAGGACCGGCTCGACTTCCTGGAACGCGCGCTCGCCGCTGCCGGGCCTGCGGCGTGACCGAGCGCTTCTTCGCGCCCTGCCCGCGCGGGCTCGAGGGCGCGCTGGTCGAGGAACTCGGGGAACTCGGCGTCGGCGGCGCGACAGCCGTGCCCGGCGGCGCCGCGTTCTCCGGCGGCTTCGACCTGGTCTACCGCATCAACCTCGGGTCGCGCATTGCCAGCCGCCTGCTCTGGCAGGTCGGCGCCGGCCCGTATGCGGGCGAGCGCGATCTCCACGCACTGGCCCGGGACGTGGCGTGGGAGCGCTACTTCGACCCGACCCGGACGCTGCGCGTCGACCTCGTCGCCACGCGCAGCCCGCTGAAGAGCCTCAAGTTCGCCACCCTCACGGTCAAGGACGGCGTGTGCGACCGCTTTCGCGAGCGCACCGGCATGCGTCCGTCGATCGCCAAGCTCGGGGCCGATGTCCGCGTCCATGCGTTTCTCGACGAGCGCGAGGCGACGCTCTATCTGGACACCTCCGGCGAGGCACTGTTCAAGCGCGGCTACCGGGTCGCCGATGTCGCGGCGCCGATCCGCGAGAATCTCGCCGCCGGCATTCTGCGGCTGGTCGGCTGGACCCCGGACCAGGTCCTCTACGACCCGATGTGCGGCAGCGGCACCTTCCTCATCGAGGCCGCGCAGATCGCGCTCGGCATCGCGCCGGGTGCCCGGCGGCGCTTCGGGTTCTACAACCTGAAGCAGTTCGATGCGCCCGCCTGGCAGCGCCTGCGCGACACCTGGCCGCGCCGGTCCCTCGACACGCCGCGCGTCTTCGGCAGCGACGTGTCGCAGGATGCGCTGCGCGCGGCGCTCGCCAATTTCACCGCCGCGGGCGTCGACGAGGTCATCCGGATCCGCCCCGGCGACCTGCTCGACCTGCCCGCGCCGGCCGGCGCAGGCGTGATGATCGCCAATCCGCCGTACGGCGAGCGCCTGGGCGAGGATGCCGAGTTGGCGCTGTTCTATCCGCGCCTGGGCAAGGTGCTCAAGGAGCGCTATGCCGGCTGGGATTGCCACTTCATCACGGCGGACCGCCGCATGGAGAAGCTGCTGCGGCTCAAGGCGGGACGGCGCACCGTGCTCATGAACGGCGACCTCGAGTGCCGCCTGTTCAGCTTCCGCATCGTCGCCGGCTCGAACCGGGCGCCGGCCGGCTGAGGCCGCGGCCCGCGCGGCGGCGCCGTCAGCCGGCGCCGAGCAATGCCTCGATGTCGCGCTCGATCGCACGCGGCTCGGTCTGCGGGGCGTAGCGCTTGACGACGTTGCCGTCCGCGTCGACCAGGAACTTGGTGAAGTTCCACTTGATCGCCTCGCTGCCGAGGAATCCCGGAGCCGCGCGAGTCAGCCACTGGAACAGCGGATGGGCGTCCGCGCCGTTGACGTCGACCTTCTCCATCATGCGGAAGGTCACGCCGTAGTTCTTCTGGCAGAACGCGCCGATCTCGTCGGCCCCGCCGGGCTCCTGACCGCCGAACTGATTGCAGGGAAAGCCGACGACCTCGAGGCCGCGCGCGGAATACTTGCGGTGCAGCGCTTCCAGGCCCTCGTACTGCGGCGTCAGCCCGCACTGGCTCGCGGTGTTGACGACCAGGACCGCGCGTCCCTTGAGGGTCCTGAGCGCGAGCGGCTTGCCGGCGAGGGTGTTGGCGGAAAAGTCGTGAAGGGAGGGCATGGCGGCATCGGCGGAATCGGCTGGGCGCACAGTATGCCGCCGCCGCGGCGCCTGCCGCAACCGCCAGCCTAGAGCCTTTCCTCCAGCGCGCTGCGCCTCGCCGCCGTCGCGGCGCTCAGACGATGTTCAGGTGCTCGATGCCGGTGGACAGGTCCTTGGTCTTCGATTCCTTGCTGTGCAGCTTGATCATCAGGCGCAGGTCGTTGACCGAGTCGGCGTTGCGCAGCGCGTCCTCGTAGCTGATCCGCCCCTCCTCGTAGAGGTCGAACAGCGCCTGGTCGAAGGTCTGCATGCCGAGCTCGCGGGACTTCTTCATGATCTCCTTGATCTCGTGCACCTCGCCCTTGAAGATGAGGTCGGAGATCAGCGGCGAATTGAGCATGACCTCGACCGCGGCGGCGCGCCCCTTGCTGTCCTTGAGCGGGATCAGGCGCTGCGAGATCAGCGCGCGCATGTTGAGCGAGAGGTCCATGAGAAGCTGGGGACGGCGATCCTCGGGGAAGAAGTTGATGATCCGGTCGAGCGCCTGGTTCGCGCTGTTCGCGTGCAGGGTGGCCATGCACAGATGGCCGGTCTCGGCGAACGCGATCGCATGCTCCATGGTCTCGCGTTCGCGGATCTCGCCGATCAGGATCACGTCGGGCGCCTGGCGCAGCGTGTTCTTCAGCGCCGCCTCCCAGGAATCGGTGTCGACGCCGACCTCGCGCTGGGTGACCACGCAGTTCCTGTGCGGATGGACGTACTCGATCGGGTCCTCGATCGTGATGATGTGTCCGTAGGAATTCTCGTTGCGATACCCGATCATCGCCGCCAGCGTGGTCGACTTGCCCGACCCGGTGCCGCCGACCATGATGACCAGGCCGCGCTTGGTCATCGCCACGTCCTTGAGTACCGGCGGCACCTTGAGTTCCTCGAACTTCGGGATCGCCGAGGTGATCACGCGCAGCACCATGCCCATGCTGCCCTGCTGCACGAAGGCGTTGACGCGGAAGCGCCCGATGCCCGCGGGCGAGATCGCGAAGTTGCACTCCTTCTTGGCCTCGAACTCCGCGGCCTGCTTGTCGTTCATGATCGCGCGGCACAGGTCCTGCGTGTGCTGCGGCGTCAGCGCCTGGTTCGACACCGGCGTGACCTTGCTGTCGATCTTGAACGCCGGCGGAAAGCCGGAGGTGATGAACAGGTCCGACCCCTTCTTCGTCAGCATCAGCTTCAGAAGGTCGTACATGAACTTGGTTGCCTGATCGCGTTCCATGATGCTCGTCCCCCGCTGTCGAACCGCCGCTCGTGAAGGTTGCCCGCGCCGCCCCGCGGCTAGCCGGCGAAATTGTCCTTGTTGGCCGCCTTGTTGCGCGCCTCCGCCGAGGAGACGACGTTGCGCCGGACCAGGTCGGTCAGGTTCTGGTCGAGCGTCTGCATGCCGAACTGCTGCCCGGTCTGGATCGCCGAATACATCTGCGCGATCTTGTTCTCGCGGATCAGGTTGCGGATCGCCGGGGTGCCGATCATGATCTCGTGCGCCGCCACCCGGCCGTTGCCGTCCTTGGTCTTGAGCAGCGTCTGCGAGATGACCGCGCGGATCGACTCGGACAGCATCGAGCGGACCATCTCCTTCTCCGCCGCCGGGAACACGTCGACGATCCGGTCGATGGTCTTCGCCGCCGAACTCGTGTGCAGGGTGCCGAACACCAGGTGGCCGGTCTCCGCGGCCGACAGCGCCAGGCGGATGGTCTCCAGGTCGCGCATCTCGCCGACCAGGATGACGTCCGGGTCCTCGCGCAGCGCCGACCGCAGCGCATTGTTGAACGACAGCGTGTGCGGGCCGACCTCGCGCTGGTTGATCAGGCACTTCTTCGACTCGTGAACGAATTCGATCGGGTCCTCGACGGTGAGGATGTGGCCGTACTCGTTCTCGTTGATGTGGTTGACCATCGCCGCCAGCGTGGTCGACTTGCCGGAGCCGGTCGGACCGGTCACCAGCACGATGCCGCGCGGCTGGTTGGCGATGTCGCCGAAGCTCTTCGGCGCGTTGAGTTCCTCGAGCGAGAGGATCTTCGACGGAATCGTCCGCATCACCGCGCCGGCGCCGCGATTCTGCACGAACGCATTGACGCGGAAGCGCGCCAGGTTCGGGATCGCGAACGAGAAGTCGCACTCGAGGTTCTCCTCGTACGCCTTGCGCTGCCCGTCGTTCATGATGTCGTAGATCATTCCGTGCACCTCGGAATGATCCATCGCCGGCAGGTTGATCCTGCGCACGTCGCCGTGCACGCGGATCATCGGCGGCAGGCCGGCGGACAGATGCAGGTCGGATGCCTTGTTCTTGACCACGAAGGCGAGCAACTCGGATATGTCCATCTATAATTCTCCGTCTTGTGCCGCAACGGCGCCGCGGCGGAACCCCTCCGCATCCACGGCGCACGTCGATCGACTTCAAAAGATTAGCATGCCTTCGGCCCCGGCAATAGCCAAGAACCTGCGGGAAACCCGCGAATTGATGGATTTGGCCTGCCAGCGCGCCGGGCGGCGCCCGGAATCGGTGCGCCTGCTTGCGGTCTCCAAGACCTTCGCGGCCGACGACGTGGCCGCGGCGCACGCGGCGGGCCAGACGGCGTTCGGCGAGAACTACGTCCAGGAAGGGGTGGCCAAGGTCGCCGCGCTGGCCGCGCTGGGACTGGAGTGGCACTTCATCGGGCCGATCCAGAGCAACAAGACGCGCCCGATCGCGGAGCACTTTTCCTGGGTGCACAGCATCGACCGGCTGAAGATCGCCGAGCGCCTGTCCGCCCAGCGCCCGGCCCACCTGCCCGACCTGCAGGTCTGCCTGCAGGTCAACATCAGCGGCGAGACCAGCAAGAGCGGCATCGAGTCGGCCGCGATCCTCCGGCTGGCCCGGGAGGTCGCGGCGCTGCCGCGACTGCGCCTGCGCGGCCTGATGACCATCCCCCGGCCTGCCGCCACGCTGGCGGAGCAGCGCGCGCCGTTCCGCGAACTGCGCCTGCTCCTGGAGGCGATCAACGCCGCCGGCATCGGCTGCGACACCCTGTCCATGGGCATGAGCGCCGACCTCGAGGCCGCCATCCTCGAGGGCGCGACCATCGTGCGCGTCGGCACGGCAATCTTCGGAGCGAGGAGCGCGACAGGATGAACATCGCATTCATCGGCGGCGGCAACATGGCCACCGCCCTGATCGGCGGCATGAAGGGCAAGGGCTTCGACGCCGCGGCCGTCACCGTGGTCGAGATCAGCACCGAAGGGCGCGAGCGCCTGGCGCGCGAACTCGGCGTGCGCGCGATCCCCGCTGCCGACGCCTCGCTCGCGCGCTGCCAGATGCTGGTCATGGCGGTCAAGCCGCAGAACATGCGCGAGGCCGCGCAGGCGGTCGCGCCGTTTCTCGCCGGGCAGACCGTGCTGTCGATCGCTGCCGGGACCCGGCTGGCGGACCTGTCGCGGTGGCTCGGCGGCCATGCGAAGCTGGTGCGCACCATGCCGAACACCCCGGCATTGATCGGTGCGGGCATCACCGCGCTCTATGCCCCGGACGGGGTGGAGGTCTCGCGGCGCATGGACGCGGAGCGCGTCCTGTCCGCGGTCGGCCAGACCGTCTGGGTCGAGCGCGAGGACCTGCTCGATCCGGTGACCGCGCTCTCCGGCAGCGGCCCGGCCTACGTGTTCTATTTCCTCGAGGCGCTGCAGGCCGGCGGGGCGGCGCTGGGCCTGGCGCCGGACACCGCGCGCCGCCTGGCGCTGCAGACCGTGGTCGGCGCCGCGCAACTGGCCGCCGCCTCCCCCGAGGACTTCGCGACCCTGCGCGAGCGGGTCACGTCCAAGGGCGGCACCACCGCGGCCGCCCTCGAGGTGATGCGCCGGCACGACCTCGCCGGCGCCATCGCGGCGGCGATGCGCGCGGCGAGCGAGCGCGGCCGCGAGATGGGCGAGACCCTGGGCAAGGATTGACCCGCACGCCGCGCCTCGACGCATTCGACTTGCCGCCATTCCCACCCGTTCCGGAGATCCCGATGAACCGACGCCGCATCGCCGCCGCATTGACCGCTGCCCTGCTGGGCGCCACTTCCGCCGCGGCGCTCGCGCAGGCGCCCGCCCCCTTCCCGAGCAAGCCGGTTCGATTCATCGTGCCGTTTCCGCCCGGCCAGGCCACCGACATCATGGCGCGCCTCCTCGGCGACACGCTGTC